>JAUVYR010000006.1 GCA_030602985.1 Burkholderiales bacterium | reverse complement strand
GGCGCCAAGGTCGCCCTGGACGACTTCGGGGCTGGCTACACCTCTTTCTCCTACCTGAAGGATCTTCCGGCCGACCTGCTCAAAATCGATGGCAGCTTCATCGTCAACATGAACCACCACCCGGCCAACGTCGCCATCGTTGAAGCCATCGTGAGCCTGGCGCAGAACCTGGGCATGAAGACGATCGCCGAATGGGCCGAAGATTTTGAAACGGTGGAAACCCTGGCCGAGATCGGTGTGGACTATGTTCAGGGCTTCATCGTCGCACGGCCACAGCACCCGGACAACCTGCTGACTGTCCAGTCCGGCGCCGACTTCATTCCTGAAGGCGAGCTGAAAAACTATCTCAGCACGCTGGCGCGTTCGGACGAGTCACATGTAGACCTCGTGCTGGGCGAGCCCATTGACGAGCCCTTGCCCCTATTCAAACACGTGAAGTAATCCAGCCTCACAGCTTGAGGCCAGGGTGTTCCGTGTAGCACATGAACTCAAGCATGGGGTGCTGTGCTTCCTCCCATTGCCTGCGCACCTGCTTGACATTCAGATACATGATCCGATGCGGCAGATTGAACACATGGGCCAGTGGCTGATACCCTGCGCCGGGCACCACATCCTTGAACAACATCCGCTCGTACTGACGGTCCAAGGGCGCCCGCGCCGTGATCACCATGTAGTCAATACCTGCCTGCAGGCAAAACTGATAATAGGCCTTGAACAGCGCTGCCTTCACCAGTCGGCTTGTTTTTTCCTGGGTCACGGCCAGACGGGTCGCCTCAGCAAGCGACTTGCCCGCCATCCAGGTGGGCAGTGCAAACGATTGTTCCAGGGCCAGCGGAACCAGCCGGTTGGTCTGGATGCGCATCGTCCCCAACGGCGACGCATCCAGGTTGGATTCCGCCAGCAACAACGTCACGCCCGCCAGCAGATCCGTGGACTCTGGTTGCTGCAATGCACCGCTCAACGACGCAGGCAAGTGCCGGGCGTATGCCGCATGACGTATCTCCAGCACCTTGTCCAGATCCTCTCGACCGACAGCCGTGCGCAGCTGGAATGGCCAATGCTCCAGCCGACGAATGGGTTGTCCGGGTTGAGCCGAAGCTACCGACCCAGGCAGCGATGCCTGCGTTGATCTGATTGCACTCGTCTGCGTTTGGAACCTCATACGAAACCCCTCCAACGGCACGGCGTTGTTGTGTTGTGATGGGTTCACTGTAGACAGGCGCGCAGTCGGCTGGAGTCAGAAAGCGGCTGATTTGCGTGTCAGCGAAATACTGACAAGGCCATGTTTTGGGAAGCCCCCCCCAAACGGGTACGATGAGTCGCTTACAATGCGGGCCTGATCGACGGGAAGCGTGGCAGAGTGGTCGATTGCACCGGTCTTGAAAACCGGCAACGGGCAACCGTTCGTGAGTTCGAATCTCACCGCTTCCGCCAGTCAACCCATCACCGCTTGTACCGTTTCAGCACCTCGTACAGTCGCGCGGGGTTGATGGGTTTGGTCAGGTGATCGTTCATACCCAGCGCGGCACAGCGCTCCACCTCCTCAACCATGGCATGCGCCGTCAAGGCCACGATGGGCAGCGTTGCAAAACGGGCATCGGCCCTGAGCTGCTGAGTGGCGGTGTAGCCATCCATCACAGGCATCTGCAGGTCCATCAATACCAGGTCGTAGTGCGCTGGGTCCATGGTCTGCAGGCGCTGACAGGCCTGTTCACCGTCGGGCACGATATCCACTTCCACGCCCGCTGCTTCGAGCAGCTTTTTGGCCACCAGCTGGTTGACCAGATTGTCTTCGGCCATCAGCACACGCATACCACGCAACGGCAGCGCCGGTGATGATGCCTGGGTCGCCGATTCCAGCGTGGCGGGTGGCAGCCTGAACATGGCGCGGACATGCTCGGGCAACACCGGCTTGGACAGCACCCGAACCGCGCCGAGCCGCGTCGCGATCTCGCGCAGGCCATCCACCTCGTGTGCCGACACCACCACCATCTGCGGGCGATGGGCCAACACGGGCGCCACATCGTTTTGAAACGCTCGCAGGAATGCTTCGCCGTCGCAGTCGGGCATGACCCAGTCCACCAGGCAGCAATCGAATCGCTCTCCTGCCGCCAGGCGCTCCAGCGCCCGGCGGGGTGAGGTTTCGGCCTCGGCACTCAGCCCAAGCGCCTGCAACAGATGCATCAGCACCCGGGCGGCCATCGGGTTGTCATCCACCACCAGACAGGCGTGTGCCGACCCGGAAAACGTTTCAGCCCCTGCATCATCTGGGTGTGCAGGTTCCAGCCGCAGTTTCAAGCGGAAGACGGACCCTTGCCCCGGCTGACTTTGCACCTCCAGAGTACCTTGCATCATCTCCAGCAAACGCTTGGAAATGGCCAAACCCAGCCCGGTGCCGCCATACTGGCGGGTGGTGGAGCCATCGGCCTGGGTGAACTCCTGAAACAGGCGCCCCATCTGATCGGCTGTCATGCCGATCCCGGTGTCCTGCACACTGATCTGCAGAGTCACAGGCGCTTCACCCGGCGGGCTGATCACCTCGACCGCCAGGGCCACGTGGCCAGACGCGGTGAATTTCACGGCATTGGCCAGCAAATTCGTGATGATCTGCCCCAGGCGTAGAGGGTCCCCCAAGAAGACGGCACTGGAGCGAAGCAAGCCACTGTCCTTGAGGTCGAGCAGCAATTCCAGCCCCTTGTCAGCGGCGGTCTGGCGAACCATCACCAGGCTGTTGGACAGCACATCCTCCAGGCGGAAAGGCACCTGTTCCAGACTCAGCTTGCCCGCCTCAATCTTGGAAAAATCCAGGATATCGTTCAGGATGCCCAGCAGGGACGTCCCTGCCACATGGATGTTGCGCACATACTCGCGCTGCTCGTCGCTCAAAGGCGTTTTCAGGGTCAGGTGCGACATCCCGATGATCGCGTTCATCGGGGTACGGATTTCATGACTCATGTTGGCCAGAAACAGGCTTTTGGCCTTGTTGGCCTGCACCAGCGCCTCGTGCGTGGCCTTGAGGTCCTGAATACTCTGGTTGATCCCGCGCTTCAAGGCATCCAGATCGCCCACATACTGGCCTTGCATGGGTGCATCGAAGTTCCCATGTGCTGCCGCCGAGACCGATCGGATGGCATCGTCCAGCAACGCTGACCAACTATCGAGCAGGCGGTTGAAGCTGTGCTGGACGCGCCCCATTTCATCGCTGTGCCGCACCTCTAAGCGCTGGTCAAACCGGCCACCGTCCATGGTTTTACCCATGGCCTGGGTCATGGCACGTATCGGTGCAATGACGCGCCGCTGCACGTCCCAGAGGATCGCACCCGCCATGACCAGCAGCAAGGCCGCAATTCCACCGATGATGGCCAGGGCCGACTCGGTTTTGTCCTGAATCCGGTCGATGACTGGCGCGGCGTCGAGCAGCAGAAGATGATGCCCCATCGGCGCTTGCCCCTCTTCTTGCAGAGGAAACGCAACAGCGAGGCGTCCCCCGAAAATCTGCGGCGATTCGCCGGTCAGCAGCGCTTGCAGATGGGCATGGACCCACTCTGATTGAGGCGTATCTGCCCAGGTCGACTGTGCCAGGAGGTAGCCCCCTGGCAGCCGCGGTGTATCGGTGAAAAAAGCGGGCAGGTCGCCATGCCGCTGCCGCAATGACTCTTCATGGACCAGCGTTATCCACTGGATACCCACTTCCTGCAAAGCCCGATGCACCGATTGCACCCCCTGCGTGAGCGAGACGAAACCCAGCCACTCCCCGTCACGCAGCACCGGCGCAAACCCGATGATGCCGGGGCCTGCACTGCCCACGCTGAAGCGAGCCACTGTCTGCATGCGCTGTTCAGCCAGATCACCCAACGGATTGGGTGCCCGCCCGCTCTGGAAATCCGGGTCCCAGGACCGCGCCAGAATGATGCGATCACGGTCAATGACCTGCGAGCGAACGCCCTGATAGGGTGTAATGGCCGCAAAATCAGCGGTCACGGTGCCCACTGCCTGCAGGAGCAGATCGCGATTCCGTTGGGCCAGCCCCACCTGTACCCGGCTGTCTCTGGCCAGCGCTGCGGCGATGCTCACCACTGAGTCCTCTTTCGAGCGAAGGCGCAACTCCAGCTCTTTGCGAGCCAGGTCGGCCGTGACCGCCATTTCAGACTGGGCAGCAGGCCAGATGACCAGTTGGTACACCCCCCAGCCGATGAGGGCCACGACCGTGAGCGTGACCAGCACAGCCCTGACCATCAGCGCCCCGAAAATGGTGCGCATCCAGCGCGTCAACCAGAAGCGGCGCTCCGTGGGAGGATAGGTGGGCATGGGCGTGGACACGGCCATACTGTACGCGGTTCAGCAAAACGGCCCCATCAGGGGCCGCTTGCTCGTACAGACCGAAGGTCGATCAGGCGAAATTGGCTTCCGCGAAAGACCAGTTCACCAGCTTGTCCAGGAAGGTTTCCACAAACTTGGGACGCATGTTGCGGTAGTCGATGTAATAGGCGTGTTCCCACACATCCACCGTCAGCAGCGGCTTGTCACCGGTGGTCAGCGGGGTGCCAGCGGCGCCCATGTTCACGATGTCGACCGAGCCATCGGCCTTCTTGACCAGCCAGGTCCAACCAGAACCGAAGTTGCCCACAGCGCTCTTGACGAAGGCCTCCTTGAAGGCGGCGTAGCTGCCCCATTTGGCGTTGATGGCAGCGGCCAGGGCGCCGGTGGGTTCACCGCCGCCGTTGGGTTTCATGCAGTTCCAGAAGAAGGTGTGGTTCCAGATCTGGGCGGCGTTGTTATAGATGCCGCCGCTGGACTTCTTGACGATGGACTCCAGGTCCATGCTCTCGAACTCGGTGCCCTTTTGCAGGTTGTTCAGGTTCACCACATAGGCATTGTGGTGCTTGCCGTGGTGGAACTCCAGCGTCTCTTTGGAGTAGTGGGGTTCCAGCGCATCAATGGCGTAGGGCAAGGTCGGCAGGGTATGTTCCATGGTGTTGTTCCTTCCAGTGGTTGAGTCAAAGACACAACCATTGTAGGCAAGCCGTCAGGTCCCCAATGCCTTTACGGTCAAATCGGCCTGTCCGTCCGCCAATTGCGCCACCACAGGCTGGCCTGCATACAGTTGAGTGACCGAGGTCACGGCTCGGCCTTGCTCGTCCGTCAGCAAGGTGTAGCCGCGCTGTAGCACCAACCGTGGGTCCAGCAGGCGAAGCCGGGCTTCCATATAGGACAGGCGATCCCGCTGCCGAGCCAGTTGACGCTGGCCCGCCGCCTGAAATGCCACTGGCCAGCGGAACAGGCTCTGGGCATCGCGGTCGGTTCGGCGCTGCAGCGTTGCCTGCATGCGGTGGGCCCAGGCTGTCAACTGCTCACGCTCGCGGTTCAGCCGCTCCATGGGGCGGCCCAGGCGCATGCCCAGACGGTCGATGCGCTGTGCCTGCTGATCCATCTGGCGCCGCGCCCGGTGGCTAAGCAGTTGCTCGAGCGCATCCAGCGACTGCGTCTGCGACTCGCGTGGTGGCGCACACAGTTCGGCGGCGGCTGTCGGGGTTGGCGCCCGCACATCGGCTGCGAAATCAGCGAGCGTGAAGTCCGTTTCATGGCCGACACCGCAGATCAACGGCATCGGGGCTTCGATCACCTTTCGAACCACCAGCGGGCTGTTGAACGCCCAGAGGTCTTCCAGCGAGCCCCCCCCGCGCACCAGCAACAACACATCGCGTTGCGGGGATTGCGCATGCACCTGGTAAGCCCTCTCCAGGGCTTCGCACAAGGCGGCTGGGGCCGCATCTCCCTGCACGGGTGAAGGGAACACACGCACGGGCAAGTGGGGCACACGCCTGTGCAGGGTGGTGACCACGTCGCGCAGAGCCGCTGCATCCAGCGAGGTGACCACCAGAATACGGGCCGGGTAACGGGGCAACAGGCGTTTTCGTGCAGGGTCGAAGCACCCTTCGGCGTCCAGCGCGGCCTTGAGTCGCATGAACTCCTCGAACAGCCCCCCCTGCCCGGCCACCTGCGCCGACTCGACGATGAGCTGCAAATCACCGCGCGGGCCGTAGACGTCCAGCCGCCCATCGACATCCACCAGCAGGCCGTCGCGCCAGTCCACCGACTGATTCATCGCCGCACGCCGAAATAGCGCGCAGCGGATCTGCCCCTGGGCGTCTTTCAAAGAGAAATAACAATGCCCGCTGGCCGCTCGCGAAAAACCCGATACCTCCCCACGCACCCGCACCGGATTGAAGCGGGCCTGCAAGGTGTCGGCCAGAGCGTTGAGCAAGGCGCCGACGCCCCACACAGGGCGTTCGCTGGCCGTCCACGGGCGAGCAGTTTCAAGGTTCAAGGGTTCCATCAGGGGTCAAATGTCCACATCATAAAGACGGGCCGCTTGTCAAGGCGTACGCATCAGGAAACAGGCAAAAATGGACCAAGACTTTGATTTTAAAGGATTTTTTATTTGACGAAATGCAACCATGTGTATAGACAGTAGCCCCGCACCGACTTGGCCCTCACCGCAAAGGCAGTTACACACAAAGTTATCCACAGCCAGGCAAGAAAAAACCACCACTGGCTGCGCCATAATGACCATTCATTGAGCGACCGCCCCAGAGCGAGGAGTGAGCATTGTTTTCGATCATACAAGCCGCCGGTTGGCCCATCTGGCCTCTCATTGCCTGTTCCATCATCGGTCTGGCACTGGTCATCGAACGATTCATCAGCCTGAAATCCGCCCGGGTGGCCCCGCCGCAACTGGTTGACGAAGCCATCATGGCCTCCAGCCATGGCGTTCCACCACCTCAGGTGGTGGAACAGCTCGCTGAAAACTCGGTTCTGGGCGAGCTGCTGGCATCCGGATTTCGCACGCTCAATCAGAATCCTGCCGCCACCGAGGCTGAGCTGCGGGCGAGCCTGGAATCGGCTGGGCGCATGGCCTCGGCCCAGCTGCACAAGTATCTGGGCGCCCTGGCCACGATCGCGTCTGCCGCTCCCCTGATTGGTCTGTTGGGTACGGTCATCGGGATGATCGAGATTTTCGGTTCGCAGGCCGGCGCTGGCGGGTTGACCCCAGGCGGCGGCAACCCCGAACAACTGGCGCGGGGGATTTCGATCGCGCTGTACAACACCGCTTTCGGCCTCATCGTCGCCATCCCCGCCCTCATCTTCTGGCGTTATTTCCGCTCCCGGGTAGACGCCTACCTGCTGCTGATGGAAGTGGGCGCCGAACGGTTCACCCATCATCTGATGACGCTGCGTCGCTGATCAGGAGCGCATTGCCATGGCCATCCAGTTCCGCAACGGCACCCGGGAAGAGCCCGAAATCAACCTCATCCCCTTTATCGACATCCTGCTGGTGGTACTGATTTTCCTGATGCTGACCACCACCTACAGCAAGTACACCGAGCTGCAGGTCAACCTCCCCGTGGCCGATGCCGAACAGCCCCGCCAGACTCCACGAGAAATCGTGGTGTCTGTGGCCCAGGACGGCCGCTACGCCGTGGCCGGCAATCTGCTCGAAGGCGCCGGGGTGGAGATGCTGGTTCGGGCCTTGCAACAGGCCGCACAGGGCCAGAGCGATCTGGTCGTCATCATCAGCGCGGATGCCGCCGCCACGCACCAGGCCGTGGTCAACGTGATGGACGCCGCCCGCCGCTCCGGCCTGAATCAGATCACCTTTGCCACCCAGCAGTCTCGTGGGCAATGATCGTCCCCTGACGCTGGCTTCTCGCCTGCAGGCAGCCTGGTTGACACGCGGGCCTTTGGCCAGGGCGCTGTGGCCGGTATCCTGGGTTTACGGTGCCCTATGGCGACTCCGCCAGGCCTTGTATGACGCAGGCCTCCAGCGGAGTGAACGGCTGCCTGTGCCCGTGATCGTGGTGGGCAATGTGGTGGTGGGTGGCGCGGGCAAAACCCCGACCGTGGTGGAACTGGTCCGCGATCTCCAGGCAATAGGCTGGCAGCCCGGTATCGTCTCACGAGGCCATGGCCGCCGGGGTGCGCACGTCCAGCATGTGCGGCCTGACAGCGACCCCGCCACCACGGGCGACGAACCCCTGCTCCTGGCGCGCACCACGGGTGTGCCGGTGTTCGTCGGTCGGCACAGGGTGGACGCAGCCCGTGCCTTGCTCGCCCAGTGCCCGCATGTCGACCTGATCGTCAGCGACGACGGCATGCAGCACTGGGCCCTGGCCCGGGATGTGACGGTGGTTGTGTTTGATGGCCGGGGCATCGGTAACGGCTGGCTGCTACCGGCAGGCCTGCTTCGCGAGCCCTGGCCAGCCCAACCCTGGGGTCCTGGCCCCATGCTGGTGGTTCAAACAGCACCCAGCTCGCTGCAGCCGGGCCCATGGCCTGTTTTTGCGGCGCAGCGAACGTTGTCGACTTTTGCCTACAACGCCACAGGGGCCACGCAAACCCTGGAGGCTTTCAGCCAGTTGCGCGCATTGGGTGCGTTTGCCGGGATTGCCCAGCCACAGGCGTTTTTCAACATGCTGCATGCCCAGGATCTGCGGCCTCGGTCTACCCTGCCCCTGCCTGATCACGCTGACGCACCGACCCTGCTGGCCGCCTTGCAAGGCCAGCCTTCTCACACCACCT
Source organism: Burkholderiales bacterium (assembly GCA_030602985.1). GTDB lineage: Bacteria > Pseudomonadota > Gammaproteobacteria > Burkholderiales > Burkholderiaceae_C > UBA997. The sequence goes on along the minus strand of JAUVYR010000006.1, from coordinate 37,717 downwards.
GGCTCTGCACGGAAAAGGACGCGGTCAAGCTCTTCCCAGCCTTGCACGCCCATCCCCAGCTGATGGCACACGTCTGGGCCGTCCCACTGCGGCAGACTCTGGAGCCCGCTTTCTGGTCGGCCCTGCATGCCGCGCTGCCCAAACCGCTATCATCCCGTCATGGACACCAAACTTCTTGAATTGCTGGTCTGCCCGGTAACCAAAGGTCCTCTGGTCTACGTCCGCGAGACCCAGGAATTGATCTCGCGCAGCGCCCGTCTGGCCTACCCCATTCGGGACGGCATCCCGATCATGCTGGAAAACGAGGCCCGCCCCATCACCGAAGAAGAAGCGGCCCGTCCACCCTCGGCGCGCCCTGTGGTCTGACCCCGGGCCAGTGACCGACATGACCTCCCCGGATTTCCACGTGCTGATTCCGGCGCGTCTGGCCTCCACACGCCTGCCGAACAAACCCCTGGCGCTCATTGCGGGTGTGCCCATGGTGGTCCGCGTCGCCCAGCGCGCCCTGGCCAGTGGTGCCCTGAGTGTCACTGTGGCGGCGGACGACGCGTCCATCATTCAGGCCTGCGAAGCACATGGCATCCGCGCGCTGCTCACTCAGCCCTGTCACCCCAGTGGCAGCGACCGTCTGGCTGAAGCCAGTCATCTGCTGCAACTGCCTGCTGATGCCATTGTGGTCAACGTGCAGGGTGACGAACCGCTGATCGACCCAACCCTGATCCGCTCAGTGGCCCAGATGCTGCATCAGCGGCCCGACTGTGTCATGAGCACAGCGGCCCATCCCATCCACACGCCTGAGGAGTTTGCCAGCCCCCATGTGGTCAAGGTGGTGCTGGACCGCTCCTCCACCGCCTTGTACTTCAGCCGGTCGCCTATTCCCTGCTGGCGCGATGCGCCCCCAAGCGCCACAGCCGAAGCGCATCCCCCTACCCTTCCATCCGCGCTACGCCATGTGGGCATTTACGGCTACCGCGTCCGCTTCCTGCAGCGCTTCCCGGCGCTGGAGCCCGCCCCGCTTGAAATCTGTGAATCGCTGGAGCAGCTGCGGGTGTTGTGGCACAGCGAACGCATTGCCGTACACGTCACCCCGGATGCGCCCGGTGCAGGCGTGGACACACCGGCCGATCTGGAACGTGTCCGGGCGTGGTTTGGAGCTGCATCCCCCCTGTAAGTCTGTGTCGGGGTATGCGTGCTATCCTCTACGCGTTTTCCCGTAGGGAAAGACCGGCGTTCAGGAGACAAACCCCGGCTCGATTTTGAAACTGCGAAGTAAAAAGGAAAGTCATGAGACTGATTCTGTTGGGCGCACCCGGCGCCGGCAAGGGCACGCAAGCCACCTTCATCTGCCAGAAATACGGCATCCCCCAGATCTCCACGGGTGATATGTTGCGTGCCGCTGTCAAGGCGGGCACCCCGCTGGGCCTGGAAGCCAAGCAAGTGATGGACGCCGGCGGCCTGGTCTCTGACGAACTCATCATCAATCTCGTGAAAGACCGCATCGCCCAGCCGGATTGTGCCCAGGGTTTCCTGTTTGACGGTTTTCCCCGCACCCTGCCCCAGGCCGACGCCATGAAAGCCGCTGGCGTCAAGCTTGACTACGTGCTGGAAATCGATGTGCCTTTTGACGCCATCATCGAGCGCATGAGCGGTCGCCGCTCCCACCCCGCTTCCGGCCGCACCTACCACGTCAAGTTCAACCCACCCAAAGTGGCTGGCCTGGACGACGTGACCGGCGAACCGCTGGTGCAGCGCGACGACGACAAGGAAGAAACGGTCAAGAAACGACTGGACGTTTACAGCGCCCAGACACGGCCCCTGGTGGACTATTACAGCCAGTGGGCCCAAGCGGAACCCGCAGCCGCCCCCAAATACCGCGCCATCAGCGGCATGGGTTCGGTGGAGGACATCACCGCTCGCGCTCTCGCCGCCCTGGAGAGCTGACCGCTCACAGCAGCTGCAGCATCAACTCCACACGCGCTTTGGCAGGGGGCAGTGGGGTGGCTGGAATGGGGCTCTGCGCCCCTTCGATCACGCGGCCATTGGCACACCGGGTGCTGCGCCTTACAGTCATGCCTGCTGCCTGCCCCGCGACTAGCGCGGCTTGCAGTTCGTTATGCAAGGTGCCGTTACCCGTACCGGCCACCACCAGACCCCGTAAGGTCCTCGGCTCGGTGCCTGCCTGGTGTTGTAGCAACAGCGCACGGACAATGGCACCGGTCTGCCCACCATGGTTGGTGACCCACTCCACACGGGGCCAGTCAGCTTCTTGTAACAGCCGATCCAGCAGGGCAGGCTCCCACAGCTCAGGTGTGCTCGGCCACGCCTGCCAACACGTCAGGCGGCCCTCTTCCAGCACCGCCACTGGCCCTGCATCGCCAGAGTCAAAGGCATCGAGCAGGTAATTGTGGGTTTTGCGCACGTGCAGCGCCGCATGCACCCGACCGGCACACACCGCCAGAACCCCCCTCGCCCCATCGGTCGCAGCCAGTTGCAGACCATCGGCCAGATTTTGCGGGCCATCGCGCAGGGCTGCGCTGGCGGGGCGCATGGCGCTCACCAACACCACCGGTTTGGCAGGATTCAAGACCCGCTGCAACAAATAGGCGGTTTCTTCCAGGGTGTCGGTCCCGTGCGTGATGACCAGCCCATGCACCTCGGGCCGCTGCAAGTGGCGGTGTACCGCCGCCAACAGCTGGCGCCAGACGACATCGCTCATGTCCTTGCTGTCGATCTGGGCCACTTGCTCGGCTTCCACGGAAAAGCCAGCAGGCACCGGGACATCGCCCAGCAGTTCTGAAACCGGTACTTCACCGGCTTTGTAACCCACGTTATCGGCCGCAGAAGCGGAACGCCCGGCAATGGTGCCGCCGGTGCCAAGTACCACCAGAAGGGGAGTCATGTATTTTTCCTTATTGGGTCAGCCCTGAGCGGCTGCGCCTTGCTCAAGATACACCCAGTCCACGATGTCATCGCTCGGGCTGTATCCAGCCACCAGTTGCTGCATTTTCAGGCGAATGACGCTCACGTCGTTGGCATTCAGCGCCCATTCGAGCGCCTGAAGCTCCGCCTGGAACGACGCCCACGGCAGGAACTCCTCGTGGGCTTTCATGATGCGGGGGTGAACGGTCGGTTTGGGATTGTCGCCAATCAGCAATTCCTCATACAGCTTTTCGCCGGGGCGCAGGCCGGTCACCTCCAGCGCAATATCGCCTTCGGGGTTCTCATCGTCCTTCACGGTGAGGCCAGACAATTCCACCATGCGCCGTGCCAGATCGATGATCTTCACGGGCTGGCCCATATCCAGCACGAACACGTCGCCCCCCTTGGCCATGGCCCCGGCCTGAATGACCAGCTGCGCCGCTTCTGGAATGGTCATGAAGTAACGCGTCACCTCCGGGTGGGTGAGCGTGATCGGCCCCCCTTCACGAATCTGCTGGCGAAACTTCGGCACCACCGAGCCCGAAGACCCCAGCACGTTCCCAAACCGGACCATGCTGAAGCGGGTGCCGTGCCGCTCTTCGCCGGCACGAGCGGCCAGGGCCTGCAGCGCCATTTCGGCCAGTCGTTTGCTCGCCCCCATCACATTCGTGGGGCGAACCGCCTTGTCGGTGCTGATCAGCACGAAATCGGCGACCCCGTGGTCGGCCGCCGCCTGCGCCGTCACCAGCGTGCCCAGCACGTTGTTCTTGATGCCCGCCGCCGGGTTGTGCTCCACCAGCGGCACGTGCTTGTAGGCCGCCGCGTGGTACACCGTGTCCGGGTGCCAGGTGGACATGATTTCTCGCATGCGGTCATCGTCCTGCACCGAAGCCAGCAAAGGCACCAGCACCGAACTGCGTGACTGGGCTTTAGGCTCCAGTTCCTGGTGGATGGCGTAAAGCGCAAATTCGCTCTGCTCAATTAACAGCAACTTGGCGGGCGTCAGGGCCAGAATCTGGCGACACAACTCGCTGCCGATCGACCCCCCCGCGCCAGTCACCAGCACCACCTTGCCCGTCACGTTCTTGGCCAGCAGGATGTGATTGGGCATCACCGGTTCACGGCCCAGCAGATCATCGATATCCAGGTCCAGCAAATCGGCCGTACTCACCCGGCCTTGCGCCATGTCAATCAGATTGGGCAAGGTGCGCACCGCCACCCGGATGGGCCGCAGCGCCGCCAGGATGGCATTTCGACGCGTCCGAGCCAGCGAAGGCATGGCCAGCAGAACCGTCCGCACGCCCTTGGTCTGCACCAGGCCAGCCAAGTCTTGCGGGCTGTGTATGGGCAGGTTGTTCAGCACATGGCCGTGGAGGCGATCGTCGTCGTCCACGAAAGCAATCACCTGCATCTCGGCGCTGTTGGTCATGGCGGTGGCCAGCTGCCGCCCTGTGGCGCCCGCACCGTAGATGACCGCTTTGGGGCGATTCATTCGGGCCACAATGGCCTGGTAATCACCGCCCAGCCAGTAACGGGCCAGTGCACGCGTTGCGCTCACAGCCAGAAACAGCAACATGGGCTGGAGGATCCCGATGCTGCGTGGCACCCCAGGCAGGCCGATGGCCGTCACCACGGTAATGTAGAGAAAAGCGTACAGCGCAAAAGCACGCAGCACCATACGCATCGCCGCAAGGCCCGAATACCGGAAGATGACGCGGTAAAACCCATGGACGATAAACAATGGCAGAGCGATCGCCACGGACAGCAGCACTGCCCACTGCGGCTGAAAATTGCCCTCGCCGGATAAGCGCACCCACTCATCCAGGCGCAGGTAAAAAGCCAGCCAGACGGTCAGCACGCACAGGGCCACGTCCACGCCCAGAGCCAAGGCTCGCTTGCCCAGGCGCGGCATGGCCAGCAACATACTCTTCACAAGGCCACCTTCTTCAAGAATGCGCGCGGATCGGCAGAAAATTGCTCAAAGTTCTCGGGGGTTACGATCGCCCGTAAGGCCTGTGGCACTTGCGCCACGAACGCATCCAGACCTTTGACCGATTTTTTACGACCCGACTTCACTTCAATGGCATATAGAGCATCGCGGTCCTGGTAAATAAAGTCCACCTCGTCGTTGCGCTCGCGCCAATAAAACACCTGCCCGGGCTGCTGAAGCAGTTCAGCCCCAACAGCCAGCTCGAAGGCCCGACCGCGTTCTTCGGTGTTCTTTGCCACACCCACGCCTGCGACCATACTGAACAAGGCCGGGCAAGCCGGCAGCATCTTAGGGCTGGAACTGCGCGTCAACCATGCCTTGGGCGAATACTTCTGCAGCGCGTGCAACATAAACGCCCCGCCATACAAGGCAATATAGTGCTTGATCAGATCGGTATTGCCCCTGTCCTGCAACTGGCCCAGCAGCTTGGTGTAACTGATCTCCTGGGCAGGGTAGGCACACAGAATCTGAAACGCCTGTCGAAACAGAGCCGGATTGGTCACTTTGTGGCTTTGCAAAATGTCTTTGCCAATCACCGCCTCCACGATTGCATCCTTCATGTAGGCATACCAGCGGTCTGGGTCGTGCTCCAGCGACACAGCGCCTGGGTAGCCACCCCATGCCAGGTAGCGCGGCAGATCGTAGTCGAATGCCGCCTTCAGTTCTGCATAGGTCCAGTGGTGCACCCGCAGCAATTCGAACCGGCCAGCCAGGCTTTCGGTCGCTCCGGCGTGTATCTGCAACGCACTCGACCCCAACAGCAGTACCCGCAACCGCCCCGGTTTGGCGTCCCACAGGGCCTTGATCGTCTCGGGCCAGTTCCCGACCTTCTGTATCTCGTCCACCACCAGCAGGGCACCCTCACCTCGCAGCAATGCCTGTTGCCACTGCTCCAGCAACCACGAGCGGTCGCTGACCAATACATCATCGGCATTGGCGTAGTGGTGCGGCCAAGCGCCTTGCGCCAGCAGCTGGCGCACACCCGTGGTCTTGCCCACCTGTCTGGGCCCGACCACGACTTGAATGAACGGCTGTACCGCACTGAAGCGCTGTGCCAATTGGGTCACAAACGCACGTTGGAAAGTCATCGAATCACTAAATTAACGATTTACTAGGTTACTCTAGTTTATTCGATAGATCGAACTTGTGAATTCAAGCCTTACTTTAACCTTTTGGTTTCACCGCATCGCCACTGCCTTGGCCCACCACGGTCTGGAACAGGTATCGCAGATAGAGGCGCAACGTCAGGGTGCGGATCATATGCGCATCGGTCTGCGCCAGCAACTCGGGGGTGGACATGTCAATGCCGTTCACCTGGGCCAGCCCGGTGATGCCGGGCCGCACATCGTAAACGCCCAAGCGCTCTCGGGCAGCGATCAGCTCGGTCTGGCTGGGCAGGCACGGGCGCGGTCCCACCAGGCTCATCTCACCTTTCAGTACGTTCCACAACTGAGGCAATTCATCCAGCTTGGTGCGGCGCAAGAAATGGCCTAGGGGCGTGATGGCCGATGCGTCCGCGAGGTGCGAGGCTACGTGGGCGGCGTCTGGCCGCATGGTGCGAAATTTCACCAGCACAAACGGCTGCTTGCTGCGACCCACCCGCTGCTGACGCAGCAAAGGCGATCGGGTATCCAGCCAGCCCAAGAGCCCAATCAACAGCAATAGCGGTGCACCCAGCACCAGACCCACCGCAGACAGCAATATATCCAGCCCACGCATCATGGCTTCCATTCACGCTTCCTCTGCATATTGCACAAGGCCACTTTGGGCAACTGCTCTAAACACCGGACATGAGAATGTCAACGGCCCGATTGATGCTGTCCCCTTGGTCGGCCACACTGCCAATGCATCGCACATGGGATCGTCTGACCGCTGCAATCAGCCGGGTTGCAAGAATCAACCGCTCGCCGCCAACCATGATTTCGGGGTTCAAGCCCTTGATGGCTGGATAATCTGGCAGCAACGGGATAACCACTACAGCAGGGTCGGGGGGCAATAGCTCGCTTTCAATGACGACCATTGCCACACCTTTGTACTCTGCCACGCTGTAACGGGTCAGGCGCTCCACGAAGCAGACCCCGGCGCACAGATGATTTCGGCCAGCGGATGCCCATGGCGTTCGTGCCATGCTGCTTGCGCAGCAAAGCTGTCTGCGTTTTCATTCAACCACTGCTCGCGGCGTGCTTCGGCTACTGCCTTCCTGAGCGCTGCTTCGGCCACCGCCGACACGTTGATTTCAAGCGCTTTGGCACAGTCAAGCACCTCTGCGTCCAGTGTGAGAGACGTTTTGCGTTTGATGGTAAATACCACTGCCGCCTCCTTATTCAATGTACCGCTTGAATGTACCGCAATTGGGTACATGATGCAGGGTCAGCCATGCTTGGCACGCTGCTGCGCATCGTATAAAGCCATCTGGCGCAACTGCTCGTCCATGGTCACGGGGGGCGTCCAGCTCAGCAGGGTGTGGGCCTTGGTGGCGTCCACCTGCAAAGAGCCGAATAAGCGGTCGGCCACGGCGGCTTTGCCCAGCCACTGGGCGGCACCGCGCATCAGGCCTGCGGGAACGGGCAGCAAGCGCAGCGGCACCCCATAGGCTTGGGCCACCCGGCGCAGCAGTTCGGTGGTCGACACGTCGTCGCCGTCGGACACCAGAAACGTCTGGTTGGCGACCTGCGGCGAGCGCTCGGGGCTGGCACACAGGGCGATGAAGTCGACCAGGTTGTCGAGCGCCACCAGCGAGCGGCGGTTGTGCACCGCCCCCAGCGGCAGCGGCACGCCCTGGCGCACCCACTGCACCATGCGCGCAAAGTTGCCTTTCACGCCGGGGCCGTACACCAAAGGCGGGCGGATCAACACCACCTCCATCCCTGTGTCGCGGGCCACCTGCCACAGCGCCTGCTCGGCCTCGTGTTTCGACAGGCCGTAGGCGTCTTGCGGCGCCGGGGTGTCGGCGGGGGTAAACGGCTGGCCTGGCAGCGTGGCCTCGCCATTGACCTTGACGGAGCTGATGAACACAAACCGCCTGCCGCCTGCTTGCGCAGCCTGCCGGGCCAGGTTTTCGGTGCCTTGCACATTGACGCGGCGGTACTCGGCCAAAGGGTCGGCTAGTTCGTCGTTCATCACGTGGGCGCGGGCGGCGCAGTGGACAATCACCTCAACGCCTTGTAACCCACTGGCCCAATCTGTGGCGGGTGACAAATCGCCTGCAAACACTTGCTGGACGCCATCGGGTAGTCTCTTCGGGCACGCGCTGGTCAAAGCAGCGGTTGCCCGCCTCCATGTGAAAAATCGGTACCTTCCGACGCTTGGCAGGAATCACCGACAGGCAACTGTTGGTGTCGCCCAGCACCAGCATGGCTTCGGGCTGCTCTTTGGCCAGCACGCCGTCCACAGCGGTGATGAGGTTGCCTATGGTGTTCGCCGCGCCCGTACTGCCTTCTGCGCTGTTCAAAAAATAGTCGGGCTTACGCACACCCAAGTCGTCGAAAAACACCTGGTTCAGTTCGTAATCGTAGTTCTGGCCGGTGTGCACAAGCACATGGTCGCAATGCACATCCAGTGCCGCCAGCACGCGCGACAGGCGAATGATCTCGGGTCGCGTGCCCACGACCGACATGACTTTGAGTTTTTTCATTCAATACACCGTATCGTGGTCACCCACCTGAAGCAACACGATTTCGTTGCCATCAACTAGCAACTCAAGGGTAATGCGGTACGAGAGGTTGATCGAAACCGAATGCACCCCGGCCAGACGGCCGCTCAGCGCATGCAACCGTAAAGAGGGATGGAACGGGTTGAGCTCCAGCAGCTGAAGTGTTTTCAGGTATTGCTGTCGCATTTCCGGGTGCCTTTTCAGCCATTTGGCCGCTCGGCGGTTGTAGGTTTCGGTAAAAACCAGCGTAAACGTCATTGAAGGGCATCCAGCCTGGCCAAGTGCGCCTCTGGACTTTCCTTAACGGCACGCCCTGCGGCCATATCGGCGCGAGCTTGCGTCAAAGCCACTTCCAACTCGTATTCACGCAAACGCTGGTAGTAAGCCAAGTCCACCACCACAAAACGTTCCTTGCCCCGCACAGAAACAATGGCCTCGTCATGCGCGGCCAGTACCGCCTCAATGGCGGCAACGCCCTTGGTCTTCAAATCGTTGGCGCTGATGTGTGGCATGGCTATACATCCGAACAAAGGCTCCATAGTACCATTAACAGCACGATTGAAAATGCGCTAACAATCGTATCAGTGCCTTCCGGATTGCTCCCTCCCAAGCTTTATGTCAAGCGTTCGTCGAGCAACGCCATCTGGCGCAACTGCGCCTGCATGGTCACAGGCGGCGTCCAGCCCAACAGGGTACGGGCCTTGGTCGCGTCCACCTGCAGCGAGCCCAACAGGCGGTCGGCCACGGCGGCTTCGCCCAGCAAATGGGCGGCTCCGCGCATCAGGCCCACTGGCACGGGCAGCAAGCGCGCCGGTACACCGCAGGCCTGGGCCACCCGACGCAGCAGCTCTGTGGTGGACACGTCGTCCCCGTCCGACACCAGAAACGTCTGGTTGGCCGCCTGCGACGAACGCTCGGGGCTGACGCACAGGGCTATGAAATCGACCAGGTTGTCGAGCGCCATAGCGCATGGCCTACAAAGCCTGTGGCACCGGTCAGCCACACACCATTGGTCATCACGGTATTTGCAACAACGCCTTCATCTTGGCCCTGACATGCACGAGCACCTCCTGGCCCACAATGGCCTTCCTTTTGGCGCGGCGGACTCGCCAGTCGAGCGATTTCACCTGGTCTGAAAGCACCGCGCAATCCACGCCGTCGACCTCTGTCACCACCTCAAACGGGTGGCCTTTGATCTTGGTCGATAACGGGCAGCACACCATTAAACCGGTTTTGCCGTTGTAGCTGGCTGGACTCATCACCAGCGCCGGTCGGTGGCCCGCCTGCTCATGCCCTGCCTGTGGGTCAAATTCAAGCCAAACCACCTCGCCTGTGTCGGGCACATAAGCGGGCGGCATCAAAGCGCCTCGTGACCGACCGGCGAGCCGAAACCCACTTCGTCATGGACATTGGACGAATGGATGCCACTGATCAGCGCATCCAAGTCGTACTCCACCTTTTCAGACGGCTGAATGACGATTCGGCCAGGCGAAACGATCAGCTCAACCTTTTGCTCAAGTTGATAACCCGACTCGCGCAACACCGCGGTGGGCAAGCGAAGCGCGGGGCTATTACCCCATTTGCGAATGACGGCTTGCATGATGTACCCCTATTTTATGTGTCTACATTGTAGACACAAGGGAGGCAAATGGCAAGCGCCCCCAGCGCTTCCACAAGACTTGATTTGACTAACCGGACTGCGCCATCTGGCGCAACTGCGCCTGCATGGTCACGGGCGGCGTCCAGCCCAGCAGGGTGTGGGCCTTGGTGGCGTTCACCTGCAAAGAGCCGAATAAGCGGTCGGCCACGGCGGCTTTGCCCAGCAACCGGGCGGCACCGCGCATCAGGCCCACCGGCACCGGAAGCAACCGGGTCGGCACCGCGTAGGCTTGGGCCACCCGGCGCAGCAGTTCGGTGGTCGACACGTCGTCGCCGTCAGACACCAGAAACGTCTGGTTGGCCGCCTGCGGCGAACGCTCGGGGCTGGCGCACAGGGCAATGAAATCGACCAGGTTGTCGAGCGCCACCAGCGAGCGGCGGTTGTGCACCGCCCCCAGCGGCAGCGGCACGCCCTGACGCACCCACTGCACCATGCGCGCAAAGTTGCCCTTCACGCCGGGGCCATACACCAAAGGCGGGCGGATGATCACCACCTCCATGCCCGTGTCGCGGGCCACTTGCCACAGGGCCTGCTCGGCCTCGAACTTGGACACGCCGTAGGCGTCCTGCGGCGCCGGAGTGTCATTAGGGGTAAACGGCTGGCCTGGCAGCGTGGCCTCGCCATTGACCTTCACGGAGCTGATGAAAACGAGGCGCCGCACCCCAGCCTCCGCGGCCTGTCGGGCCAGTTGTTGGGTGCCATCAACATTGGATCTTCTGAATTCCAACAGTGGGTCTGAGGAATTGTCCTTCATCACGTGTACGCGAGCAGCCAAATGAACAACCGCCTCACAACCAGCGGTGGGGTTGCAAGAATTAGAAACGGCATCGGTGACAGAAACATAACCCGTCGCGCTGCGGGATAATTTCTGCACATCGTGCCCTTCGGCCAACAACTGGGCACAAAGGCTATTGCCCACAAAGCCACTAGCCCCTGTTACGCAGACTCGCATACGATCTCTTCAAGCGTTAGCGAGAAACGGCCCGCGCCAACGGCCTTGCGATCCTTTTTAAAGGTCGAGGTAGGGTTTCCCATAACCAGAACAAGGACTTCCTGGCCAACGGAAAGCCCAGGAATAAGGATTGCATGAGCAAGGCGAACTTGCGACGAATAAAATAGTTAAAACTCAAATAAACGGCACGATCAAATTGGTCGCGAGTATATGGATTCAAAACTCTAACAGTCGACCGATCAACAACCTCGCATTCGATAGCGTCATCAACTTTTTCAATAAATGCGCGATAACTCCAACGTGGATCGAGAGCCACTTCACTGTACGTGCGATCCGCCAAATCTTGCAAAAATCTATGATCCTTCAATTTTGCAATAACGTCGTCAAAATTCGAGAAATCCTTTTTCAAAACAATGAAATGCCTATCTGGAAGCAAAACACCAGAATATTGACCCTCAAATAGAACCATCGGCGTACGCAATGCAGCCGCCTCAAAGCATCTTGGAGAAATCTGATGCAACCTCAAAGACCCCTCAAAAGGCTTTAAAAACAACTCCGAAACCTCCTCAAAAGAAACACCGGGATGATTGGCAACATATTCATCAACCCTATGCTCTAATTGACCATCGAAATCAATAATGCTGGCACCACTTTCGACGCCGATGACCGCACGACAAGATGCGACGAAATTGGTCCATGCGTCGCCATACAGACGCTCACCCTCCTTAGTGGAGAGGTCAAGCTTCAATCCTGACTCAGCCCCACGTCGCTGAAACTCCTGTGAAATCAACCACTTTTCGTGCCCCAAACGGCCGAGCCAGAAGGGCATCCGCCGGGTACGGTAACCCACATCAATAGGTCGACTGGCTATCGGCAAGACGGACTGATTCAACAACTGGTCGGGCACATAACCAGTCAGTACATTAACGACTCTTAGCCTAGGCACCATCTCCTTCGGATAAACCTTTGGAATCTCATCATCAGGAACGCACGAAAACAACAAGTCCAACCCCAGCTCATTGATGTGCTTCCAATAGGTCTGGATCTCCCGGTATTCATCCTGTAGAAAAGCGGCCTTGAGTCCCTTGAACCGCTTCAGTCTTGCGACCAGATCATCGCCCAGATAATGGCGCAGCAACGGACCTATCGACAGTGAATAGTGTGTGATGACCACATCAAAACGGTCCAGGTCGATCCGGGCTGGGAAATGGTGGAGCATGGAAATCTCATGCACCGTATGGCGCGAGTATTTCACTAACGCATCCAAATACTCGGTGACCGTTGCCGCCTGTGTATTGGCGGTTGGTCGATTACTCAGAAAAAGAATATTCATTTCGAAAGTATCGCAATCAATCGACAAATTGCCGATGCCATAGCTCAAGGCTTAAAAGGGCCCAAAGATTGCGGCCATAGACACTTTGTGAATCAAGAATGGCATCCACCGAAACATCCTCATTGAGGTAAGGGCGGGACCGTGCTCGAGGGGAAGAGAAGATATCGCCGATCAGGTCACGCGCAGCGCCGCCCCGTTTGAGCCATAAATTAATAGGAACGGGAAAGCCCATCTTGTCCTTACGCTCACGGATCGCCCGTGGCAACTGCTCTGAAAAAGCCTCGCGCAACCAACGCTTGAGTTCCCCATTCAGAAACTTCACGTTCGCAGGCGCGGTAGCCGCAAACTCCACCAGTGGATGGTCCAAGAAGGGCACACGCGATTCCAGGCCATGAGCCATGCTCATGCGGTCTTCAACCTGCAGCAAGGCCGGAAGCAGTGTCTTGAAGTCAAAGTGGGTCATCAAATCAAAGTACGACTCCTTTCCCACGTTGTTACCCCAGAAGATCCGACGGAACTCCTCGAAAGCCTGCTCGCGGCGGATGGTCCCAGGCGCCAGCATGGGCTCTATTGTGTTGGCCCGGTTTATCAAGCGAAAATAACGCTGATCCTTTGGTTCAAAAAGCCCACTGGACCAGAACTCCTTCATTAATGGTTTGTACTGTCGCAGCGTCGTGAGGTTCGGAATGATCGACTCGTAGGTGACGACAAATTGGCCGTCGTGCAGCGTTCCATCAATGCCCGCTTGAATGCATTGTTCAAAGTAGGCGATCAGGTACCTCGCATAACCGCCGAATATTTCGTCACCACCTTGCCCCCCCAACACCACCTTGAGATGTTGGCTGGCCAGACGCGACACCATGTACTGAGGAAACGCACCCGGCCCCGCAACCGGGCTGTCCAAGTGGTAGATCACCTTGTCGATCGAATCCACAAAATCCTGCTCGCTGATAGGCGCGATGAAAAGATCCATGCCGTGTTCATCCGCCACAGCCTTGGCATATCGGGACTCGTCAAAGGCCTCGCCCTCCTTGAACTTGCCGTTGAAGATCTTGAACGACGAGTCATGGGACCTGTGCCTGCTACCCAGAATGGCCAGTAGGCTCGAGTCGACGCCCCCGCTCACATAGGCCCCCACCTCAACATCCGCCCGCATGTGAAATCGTGCCGAATCGTCGGCAAGCCCCTGCAGGCGCTCCACGAAATAACGGTCTGTGTGGTGGAAGTCCAAATCGTAATGAACTTCCCAGTACTGTCTTGGCCGCAAAGCCTCACCCGGTGTCACCCACCCACAGTGGGCTGGAAGCACCTGCCGCACGCCCTGCAAAAGGGTTTTGTTGCCTAGGCAGAATTGAAAGCTGAAATAGTCACTCAGTGCGCTTACATCTACTTCCCGACGGGGCATTAAAGGCAGAAATGCTTTGATTTCGGAAGCGAAATAGACGTCTCCATCGGGGTGCTCATACCAGTACAGCGGCTTGATTCCAAAACGGTCCCGCGCAAAAAAAACCTTACGCGTGCGGGCGTCCCAGATCAGAAAGGAAAACATGCCACGAAGGTGGTTCACGCAATCCTCGCCCCATCGGCGATAAGCGCGCAAGATGACCTCGGTGTCCGATCCGGTGTGAAAGTCCGCGGCGCCCAACTCCTGCCGCAGTTCCAGGTAGTTATAGATCTCGCCGTTGAAAATGATGGTGGTCCCATCCTCGAGAGACATGGGCTGGGCTCCCGTCTCCAGGTCAACGATGGCCAGCCTTACATGGCCGAATCCAACCGATTGATCCGGGCTGGTCCAGACGTTGCTGCCGTCCGGTCCCCGATGTCGAATACGGTCCAGGCCCGATTCAACCACCCGCTGAAGCATCGCGTCTGCTATGCTACCCTGCTTGACTGCTGCAAATATTCCACACATATTGTTTTCCTTACGCGATCGCTCACCCGCTGGTTGAGTGGCTCAGATCCGACCCAACATCCGCTTTAAGTAGGGTCGAATCCGTATTGGTACTCGTTGCCATGTTGCAACAAGCATCCGCCCTACGAACCGCGTCAATGGCATTGACTGGTTGGTAAAAAACGCAGGTAACGGCGGCCTTGCCCTGAGCGGCGCGGATGTGATGCCAGACTCAACCCGCGAGAAAGACTGCCTTTCGCTGTGTATCGGCAGGCCCAACCTGGATAACTCCCCTTGAATTGCCTCATCAACCATGCCGACAAACTTCCTGTAGCTGTACATCTCTGAAAGTATGATGTCTTTGTAAGCACGCTCTGCCATGGCGTCTATCGCTTCACCGTTGTTCAGCGTATCGAATACCTGGTCAAGATTGCTGAAATCCTTCTTCAGTGGTACGAAATGGATATGGGGCTTCAGCACGCCTGAATACTGTCCCTCCATCAAGACCATCACTGTCTTGGCCGCTGCCATCTCGAAGATGCGCGGTGACAGCTGATTCATGAGGCCGTCAAGTTCCCGCTTTGCCACCACCTTGTTGTAGATCTCGTCATCCGAACTCCCAGGGTTAGCCGCACGATAGGAGGATATATCTCGTTCCAACGTTCCATCCCAGTCGAAAACATTGGATCCCGATTCGGTACCGAGCATGGCCTTGGCTGAACCGATGAAGCGGTACCAAGCGTCGCCGTAGATACGGGAACTTTCATCCCATGCGATGTCACAGGTTATGCCATGGCTGATGCAATACGCCTTCACCTGCCTGGCGACTTCCACTTTTTCCTGGCCCAGTTTCCCATAACGCAGCGGGAGAGGACGTCCGCGATAAGCCACGGCCAGTTGGCGTTTGGAAGGCTCGACTGATTCCCCAATTTGTGCAGCCAACCCATCAGGGACATACCCGGTAAAGTTACTAACAAAACGTGTCCCCGGAAAATCCGTCGGTGGATAAATGCGCGCCAACGAGTGATCTGGAACCACTGAAAAAACGAGGCCGAACCCGACTGTACTGATGATTCTTTTGGTCACCTCTGTGGAATCGTATTCATCCTGAATGAAAAGTACTTTCAATCCCGAGAAATTCCTTAGCGCCTTCTGTGCAGCATCAGATACTTGACCGAATGGCAATCGGACGCTGTAATGCAAAACCACTGCGTCAAATGACTCCAGGTTAACGATACCGTTGTTAAAAAGACTGATATCAATGAAACCCCAATCGTACCGAGAGTATTTTCTGAATCCTTCTAGATGTTCGAAAACCGTCGATGTGTATGTTTGGCTCGCCGCGTAGACGCAGAGAATTCTTAATGGCTTATCGTGTGGCGGTTGCATAAAGGTCCAACCCCAATATCCCTGGAAGACCTGTCTTCAACAGCAGCTTCCTTGAGAGAAATCTAAAAGGCCAAATCGCATCGGCGTTCTCCAGCTTCGAATCGAAGCGAGAGTAGGACGAGCACAGTTCAGCCAGAGACCTCTTGGAGATCCAGTCGGTATGCGGAGCTCCTTCTCCAGAGATGCTTTTGTCATAGGCCGCCCGATGCCGTGAAGCGCTTGCACCAACCACGCCGCGCTCGCCTCGGAGTTCGTACCGCGCATACGCTAATGTGTCCCTCGGAGCCTGTATCCACCGCCGGTACGAGTAGGCGTAATAAACCATGAAAGTCAGCCTTCCACCCGGCCGTAGCAGCAGCCGGCATTGCTCGATGGCGGCTTGCAAGTCTCCGGTATGGTGCAGACAACCGATCGCGACAATGGCATCAAAGGATTCCGGCTCGAACGGTGGCGCCAAGATGCTCCCTTGCGTTGCTTTACCGTCAAGGCCGTTCTGACGCAATCGGTGATTGGCCATGTTTACCGGACCTGCGGCAATGTCCAGACCGCTGTACAACCCTCCCGCTTCGGCGAGTCGTTGAGAAACGGTTCCATACCCCAATCCGACCTCCAGCACCTTCTTACCTTTCAGGTCATCGAATCGGATGTGATGATCTAAATAGGGATAGAAGTCCATGTACCAGTCGTCAAACTTCTTGAGTGACTGAGGGCTAGAGTCCGAAATACCCAGATAGCGTGCCAGTTGACTACCGCAAAGTTCATCCCAGAATCGGGCATTCTCCTTGGAGACTGTTTCCTGATCGGTTGTCGTTGTTGTGCTCATGTTTGGCCTAGGGATTAAAGGGATTAGATGACGGCACTGAAATAGCCTTTGACTCGTCTGAACAAAGTTAGGCTGAGCGTTAGCAACCCGAATGAGGCGACGGCCAGTATCGCCAAAGCGATCACAGGCACATCCTGACCGCCCAGCAGACTGGCCCTGTAAGCGGTCGACAATACATAGACAGGATTCAGTGACATGAGCCCTTGCACGGCAGTCGGGACGGCCTCCAGCGGATAAAAGATCGGTGTTGCAAACAGCGCAATCATCAGTAGATTGGGCAAAACAATGCCGAAATCCCGAACGAATGTGGTGATAGCAGCGAACAAAACCCCGAAGGCCGATAGAAACAGGAATTGCACGATAATAATGATCGGAAGCCAGATCAACGACGGTTCCCAGCCGCTCCCTGAGAACAATTGCAAGACCAGCAGAAAGGCGATACTAACGCCCAGCGGTATAAGCCCCAGCAATGTGGCCGAGATGGGCAGCAACTCGGTCTTGAACGACATGTTCTTCACCAGCCCAGCGTTGCCGACTATGGAGTTCGATGCAGCCGTTAATGCCTCAGTGTTTGCAAGCCAGGGGCCGTAACCACAAATGAGCCAGATAGAGAACGCCATCGTGGAATCGGCTCCAGGCAAGCGGGCCTTGAACACGAATCCGAACACAAAAGTGAACAGCGCAAACATCAGCAGTGGATTCAGTACCGCCCAAGCGCCGCCGAGCGCCGACCCCAGATAGCGATCGGCCAGATTCATACGCCATAGGTTGAATGCGAAGCGCGCATCCTCCCGGCCCAGACCTAGTATCGTCATCAATCGCTCTCTTTCACAGGCATTCCCTCTATCGAACCCACATCCAGAAGCACAGGTCGCCCACCAACGGGCACGTCGTCTGCCATCACCTCGACAACGGCAGCCGACTCGGCCTGCAATTCCCCGTTGATCGCGCGCCATTCCAGTTGCATCCTGTAGAGTCCTGGCGCCAGGTTGAAACAAGGATAAGCCATGCAGACTTCGCCATTTACTTGACCCATGGGCACCGATATCTCATGCTCGCAGATCAAACTGCCATCCAGCCGAATGCACCGCAGGGTCGGTCTTGCCACCATTACAGGCTCGTTTGCCGTCCATCCGCATCGAACCTGGAGCCTGGCGCCCGAGGTCAGGCGACGCACCTCGTGCCCATCGACACTCAACCCCAGTTGCTCCAGCGTGAAAACAGGCGAGTGGTTCCTGACGCCCACCAGGCTGCGAAACCGCGATACGTGGTCAGCCTCGTCTTCAGCACGTACCTTTTCCAGGTAAGCGCGGGTTACTTCATCTGGACCACCATCCATGACCAATTGGCCTGCATCCAGCCAGATGCAGCGATTACAGAGCTCTCTGATGCTCTGCATGCTGTGCGAAACAATCAGAACGATTGCCCCCCTGGCACACAGTTCTGCAATGCGCCGCCCGGCCTTCGCGGCAAATGCCGAATCCCCAACCGACAAGGCCTCGTCGATGATGAGAATCTCAGGCTTGATCTGCGTGATCATGGCGAAGGCCAACCTCGCCTTCATACCCGTTGAGTAAGTACGAACTGGTAGGTCGATAAACCTGCCCAACTCAGAGAACTCCACGATGGCATGGACATCCCCGGACATCTCGGCGCGTGATTTGCCCTGCGCTTCACCATCCAGGTAGATGTTTTCCCTCCCGGAGAGATCGTCCCGAAGGCCCACACCCAAGGTCAGCACGGCCGTTACCTTGCCCGCAATGATCATGGTGCCCGACGTCGGCTCTGTGACACCAGCCAGCATCTGAAGCAGGGTCGATTTGCCGGCCCCGTTGCGACCGATGATACCTACACGCTCGCCGTGGTGGATTGACAGCGACAGACCGCTCAGGGCAACCCCTCCACGCTCGCTGGCGAGGCGGCGGCCAAGCGCAGCCATTCCTATTGACACCAATTGATCGCTAACCTTGCGCGGATAGACCTTGCGCAGTTGGGTCAACTCGACACGGAAAGGCCCCGTCATGGCGCATCCTCCACACAGGGCAGTCTCACCAGCCCCGGGGTCTGAGCCCCCTCAACGGTCAACAGGAGACTGTTACCGGTGGTCCAACTGCGGATGTCAAATGCCGGTCGCGCGCCCCCGCCCGCCGGCCTGGGCCCCGAAAGAAACAGATTCAAGCGATAAGTGCCCGCCGGCAAAGGCATCGAAGGCACCCGTATGCGGGCTATGTGCCGCCCGGGTTCGCTGGCCACTTCGGTCTCGCGACCCATGAACAGGATCTGCCAGTCTTGCCCAAGCACCAGTTTTTCCACCGAGTAGTTGAACAAGACAGGGCCGCTGTCGGTCAGGGTGACAGGCGCATCAAACACCCATTCAGCCCCGCTGACGGCCTTTGAGGCCACTGGCGTGTCAGTTGCAAAGCAGGCATGGGCCGCAGGGTCCAACTGATCGGCCAGCTGCAAGTAATCGCAAATAATGGTTTCGGAATGGCCCTCGGCCACCACACGCCCATCGGCCAGTTGGCAGGTGTGCTCGCACAGCCTGAGCACCGCCGACCAGTCGTGCGTGACAAGCACGCCAGAAACCCCATGGGCCATGCGGTCACGCACCCGCTTCCAGCATTTGGCCTGGAAATGCTCGTCACCCACCGACAAGACTTCGTCAATCAGGTAGATGTCGTTCATGACGCTGGTGGCCGTGGCAAAATACAAACGCGCTGCCATGCCGGCCGAGTAGGTGAAGATCCGGTCGTCCAGCCGGTCTCCTAGCTCGGAGAACTCTTGAATCTCGTCGATCAGCTCCGCCCATTGGCGCTTGGGCACGGCGTTCAAACGCAGCCACCGCCGGATGTACTGGCGGCCCGTGATCAGCCAACCGCCCATGCCACCCAGCTCAAACAAGGAACTGACGGGGCCCAGCCTGACCACCCGTCCCCGCGCCAGGGGATAGACACCGGCCAGGGTGCGCAGTAGGGTGCTCTTGCCGGCCCCATTGCGGCCGATCACGCCTACTATCTTGCCGCGCGGCACCCTCAGGCTGACACCATCCAGCGCGGGATGCCAGTCGCGCACGCGGCGCCCCAGCAGCAATTTCCACCGTTTACCTGGCGGCAACAGCGGGAACTGGACGGCCGCATCCTCGCAGTACAGGGCCCAGGCGGATTCAGGTGACGTCATGCTATTCCAAGCAGTTCTTTGTAAATGGCATCAAACCGACGGCCCGCCGCCTCGGCGGAATGCCACTTCACCGCGAACTCGCGGCTGCGTCGGCCAATGGCTTCGCGTTTGCCCTTGTCAGCGATCAGGTCCCGCAAGATGGCCTCCACCGTATGGGGCGTTGCGCTGATCACAGGCAGTTCGTCCACATAGTCGGGTCTCTCGGCCCGCATGCTCTCCAGCCACTCGGGCCGCAGGTAACAAATGACCGGCTTGCCCAGCATCATGGCCTCCCGGGCGTTGGCCCCAAACCAGCCATAGGTCAGCATGTCCAGAAAAATATCGGCCTGAGCCTGCAGGAATCGCACTTCCTTGTTGGGTATGCCGGTGGGGTGAATCAATTCAATGGCAATGCCTTCGGCACGAAGTTTCTCCAGCAAGGGCAGATAAATGTGGGTTGATTTTATGTTCACCCCATCCTGACGAGTACGCTCCACCTGATTGCCCACGGCGTGATAAACGTGAATGACCGGTTGCCCATAAGTGGGCAAACGGAATGAAGCCGGGATATCGACATTCGGATTCCAAAGATTCACATCCAAACAATAAAACTCAGGCACCTCGTGAACCCGCGGATCATCATTGTAGTCCACACGATTTCCACCCAGTAAACATTGATAATCCGTCACTTCATTACGAAATTTGCCCCAAGCCAGGTTCTTTTCATCACTACAAACCGACGGTTCATTCTGCCAACGACAAATCGAACAAACGGAGTCTGGTCCCCAACGGCTGAATGCAGTCTGAGAAACCCCATCAAGGCACCCGTTGTTGGAGTAAACAATTTTTTTACCCAGCGCCTTCAGCAGGCGTATCTCAAACCCCTCCTCACCCAGAACGGTCTTGACCGCTGCGCGCATCGGCTCTCCAAACTGCAGACCGCCCTTGTTGGAAAAATGAAATACATCATACCGTGATATTGACTGAAAGAAGAAACGCAAGAAATTTCTTACATCCTCTGGAGACTTATAGTCAATACGGAAGTCTTCGCCATGATAATAGATCTGCGACCCGGGATTCAGATCCCAGTTCAGCAGATCAGCAATCCACCCCAATTCACGAAGATTCCGGGATAGATACCAACTGTTGTAATAAGCCTGCCCCACATAAAGCACAGCCCTGCGCTTGTGGTTACCATAGCCAACAAGCCGCATCACGGGCGCAAAGACGTTGAGCAAGAACCATCGCACCAGACGTTGCAATCGAGGACTGTTTATCAAATAGTCCAGACAACCCATCAAATTTTTTTTAAGCATTCCGCCTCATCAGTCGTCCAACTCCATCAAAACCGAGGTTCATCAACGCATCTACAACAGAAAGCCCAGGAACAAATTCACACCCGCCAAACTGTGAATAAACGGGGTGAACAAAAGACTGGTAACACAATTTCAGCCCTGCGGCAGCGAACGCTTCGTCGTCCTGATAACCTCCCGCCCCCCCACCGCACAGATAACTGCCCCCGCCGGCCTTCAGCGTGAGGTCAATCAGCAGTGCGCTGGCATTCCCTCGCCCACCCAGCGATGACGATGTCACAAAGTGGTTGTGCTGCAAACCTATTTGTTCGGCAATGGCCCGGACAACTGCCATGTTGTAACGGGCCAAGTTGCTTTCAGGCAAAAGAATCAGTGCCTCAAGCCACGGCGTGATTTCCTGGTAGAACGGTGCCTTGGAGTAATTGGCGGCCAACGTTTTGAGCAGTTTTATCCGCCAGGGTTGTTCATCCGCCCATCGGATTTCGCAGATCGGTGCTACGCCATGAAACGCCCGACGGATGGGCGCTGTCACCCAGCGCGCTTCCCCAGCGAGACGCATTTTCACGCGGTTGCACCAAACTCCTCCTGTCTTGGGGAACTGCACGTCATCCAGAATGACGAACACATCACTCCGGGCAATCTTGTCGAAGTAGCCGAGCCAAGGGAAAAAATTAGGCTGATGGATAGCAACAATCGTACTCATGAGTGCGTGGTGTTGATAAGCCCGAAAACACACACATCAAGCCAACGACCTTCAATGAAGGCTGCTTCACGCATCACACCCTCTTGCTGGAAGCCATTTTTTTTATACACATGTATAGCGCGAGAGTTTGTCGAGAATACATGCAGCATGATTCGATGCAGTTTTAATTCACCAAATCCATATTCGATTAATAATCGAATCGCCTCGCTTCCCGCTCCCTGATTTTGTCGGTCAGTGCGCCCGATTCTGATCTGCAGTTCAGCAGATCTGTGAACATCATGGATATTCTTAAGCTGACATGATCCTATTGTCAAACCCCCATCGGAATCCTCGATCATAAAAATCTCAAGATCCTTCTTTGCTCCTAAACTCTCGAACCATCGATCATGCTCCATTTTCGAAATAGGGCGAAATGGAGCATTGTTTACAACCAACTCACGGTTGTTAATCCATTCGAACAGAAGATTTGAATCGTCGCGCCTCACCCGCCTAAGTCGCACCGAATTCGCCGAATTGGTTTGGTTCATTTATTAGCAAAAATCATAATGCTTTAGTTTCGAATTTGAGCCCCATTATCCGCCTGCAGAGTTCGGAATATAAATCTCGATTTTTCCTAATCGACCCGGCAGATCCTTCGCGAAGTTATTATTTCAATACAGAACGGAATATCAATAACGGATCAACGTCATTGCACGGGGTTCTCCATAGGCTCGCTCGGTGCCAAGCAGCTGCGCCTGCATGGAAACGAAGTTGAGACGTATGGCATGGTCCCAGCAATCTTTCACATCGGCGTCGCTGCACATCCACCAAACAGGATGGAGCAACATGTGCAGGCGCGCCAGACCCGAGTCGATCAATTGGAACGGGTTCAACTCTCGCCAGACGCGATTGGAATCAGAAATGTACTTGTACCCGGAAAGGTGACTCGGGTGGTACGTGTTAATCACGCCAGGCAACTCCAGCCGGCTTTCAATGATTTCCGGAGTCGGCTGGTGGAAAGAAAATGAACGGACCATGTGCCCCGACAACTGCGACAGCACATCAAGCTCGAAGCGAAGCTCTTCCTCCAGCGTCATGCCCGGATTTGGGCGGCAACCGGCATCGAAATGCAGCCCAATCTCGTGTCCGAGCAAGGCCAGTTCAACTAGGATCGCCGAGTCATGGCGGCTCATCAGGTTATACATGGGCGAGCGCAGCATCACGAAATAGGTGGACTGGATCCCATGCTCATGCTCAAGACGTGCCATTTCCAACGCCAACTGCATGCTGACATCGACGTCGTGTCGCAACAGGCAGGTCTTGACTCCACTTTGCGGTTCCTTAAGAGTTTCAGAAAACGTCACACACCTGTAGCTCGCACTTTTCAGCGCGTCCAGTATCTGCACAAACACTGACTTGGAAAAGCGGAACTCTGGCACGGTAGGCATCATGCAATCCATGTACGTAGACCTTCATCAAAGCTGCGCAACCCGCGCCCCAGAAGTGTTTGAAAAAGACCGGTGCCAGCCACAATCCTGTCAGGTGTACCGGGCAGGTTTTCAAGTATCGGGGTGCGTGCCAGCCACCGACCACACTCCTGGGCAATGTGAAGTATCGAGACCACATCAGGGCCGGCGACGTTGATGGTTCTTGAACCCTCAGCGGTCAGCAGCTTGACGAGGAGTTCGGCCACATCGTCGACATGGACCGGATTCATCTCGAGCCCTTCTTGCCCGGTGATATGAATGGGTCGCCCTTCACGTACCGACGCGATGAGCCGCGCAATCAGTTTGTCTTCGGACTGCCCTGGGCCATAAATGAAAAAGGGGCGCAGTATCGACACCTGCATGAGGGATTCGTACGGCCGCGCTATCAGTTCCGCACTCAGTTTGGTACGGAAGTAATGCGACAGGACTCCATCCGGCGGCGCGATAGGTGTCTGTTCGTCGATCACCCCTTGCATCGGTTTGTATAGACCACCGGTGGACGCGAGAATGAATCGCGAGGCCCCCGCCCGGCGCCCGTAGTCCAGAAGCAACGCCGTTGCAGCAGCATTGACCTGAAAAGTTTCCAGGGCTCGCCTCGGAAAGTCGCGATAGCCACTTGCCTGCGCAAGGTGTATCACGGCGTCCACGTGCGCAGGAAGCTTTTCAAGTGCATGTAGTGAAGAGAGGTCAACCGAGTGGTAGACAACCCCTTCGACCACCTCCTCGGGAACGCGTCGAACAAGTGCATGCACCTCATGCTTGGCCACCAGCAACGGCAGCGCTCGCGAACCCAGATGCCCGTTCGCCCCCGTGATCAGTACAGTGCTCATGTGGGCTCCACTACGCCATTTCGCACTCAAACTGCTGCAACCACGCTTCAACGCTCAGCAGGGACCAGATTAGCAGTCGACGATTGGTTTGCCCACTCATGTGTTCATCCACCAGCCGCGCAATCACTTTGCGATCGAGCAGTTCATAAATACGTGGATTGCCGTTGAGCAACGTCCGCTTTACAAAATCGATGCTTTCTCCTTTGAACCAGCTGGCGTCTGGCGCGGAAAACCCTTGTTTTTCTGCATTGACAATTTCGCTCGGAATATGGCGACTCATGACATCACGCAGCAACTTCTTTCCATCCTTGGTGCGAGAGTAGTAAGCGCCTGCCTTGTTCCCTGGCTGGTTCTCGTTGATACGAATGACGTCGGCGACATTGTTCAACTTGAGGTGCACTGGGCACGACATCGCGAAGTCCACCAGGTCGTTGTCCAGAAACGGTACACGACTCTCGAGACCATGTGCCATGCTGAGCTTGTCCTCGACGACCAGCAGTCCATGGAGAAACGTTTTCGCTTCAAAGTAAAGGGAGTGGTTGATGTAGTCTTCGGGGCGACTTAGCTCATTCGCGTGGTGTTGGAAAACGTCCCGGAAAATGTCTCGCGTCCATACCGATGAAAAGCTTCCGGCAATGGGAGCGAAAGCCTCACGCAGCAAGCTGTTGGGGATCAAACGTTGCCAGAATCCGTAGTACTTGTCGACGTAATGTTCGAAATCATCGTTGACAACTGCGCGATAGTAACGCCACGGATAACCGCCAAACATCTCGTCCCCACCGGCACCGCTGAGAACGACCTTGACAAATTTGGATGCCAGTTTGGCGGCATAAAAATTCGGATAGCACTGCCCAACTCGCGGCTCCTCCAGATGCCATGCGATCGTTTGCATGGCACGCTCCATGTCGCCGGCCTTCAAGACCATCTCGTAATGTTCCGTCTTGAAGCGGTACGACATGAACTCAGCTTTCTCCCGTTCGTCAAAAGCCAGTTCAAGCCCCGAAGCTGAACTCAAATCGAATCCACAGGTAAAAGTCTTGAGATAAGGAATGTGTCGCGAAGCCACGGACGTGATGGAGCCGGAGTCCATGCCACCGCTCAAGTAACACCCCAACTCCACGTCAGAGACCAGCTGCCGCGACACCGCATTGGTGAACAGTCTGTCGAGTTCTTCCTCGTATTCGCGGATATCCTGGAAATGCTCCGGCTCCTTGAAATTGAAATCCCAGTACTCGGTGGGCGAGAGTGATTGACGCTTCTCGCCCAGACCAATCTCCAGGTAGTGCCCCGCCGGCAGGATGTGAATACCCTGCATGAAGGTGCGGTCCGTAAAGATATTCTGGAACGTGAAATATTCGATCAGTGCCTGATGATCCAGTCGACGTCGGAATTCCGGAAGCGCAAGTATGGCCTTCTGCTCCGAACCAAAGGCCAAACTATTTGGAAGTCCCGCATAGTAGAGCGGCTTGATTCCATACCGGTCACGCGCCAGCAACAGCGTCTTGCGGCCGATATCCCAGCAAGCCAGCGCAAACATGCCGTTGAACTTTGTCAAGGCGCCGACACCCCATTGGGACAAGGCATTGAGCACGACTTCGGTGTCGCTGCTGGACCGAAACTGATGCCCGCATCGTTCGAGTTCGGCACGCAGCTCGCGGTAGTTGTAGATCTCGCCGTTGTAGGCCAAGACCATACGGCCGTCGAGCGACACCATGGGCTGGCTTGCCGAACTGGAAAGGTCAATGATCGACAGGCGACGGTGCGCCAAACCAACGGGCCCGTCGACCCAATAGCCCTCACCATCGGGGCCGCGATGCGAAATCGCGTCGCCCATACCTTTTAGCACCGCCGCCGTCACGGGACGGCCGTCACTGTTCATCAATCCGGCGAGTCCGCACATCGCCTTCAGCGACTCACTGAGGCGGGCTTACGCGCCGACAGGTATAGACCATGGCGGTGGGTATTGCCCTTGTAGCCGTATCTGATCTTCCGCTCAATCTCCCAGCCATCTTGAAGCGCACCCAGGATTTCATAGTCTCTGAAATGGTGGAAATGCACCGAGTCCGTGACCAGATCGGCGTTCGAGGTCCAAACGAGCGTGCTGATAAACAGCTGACCACCTGGAACCAAAACTCGCCAGGCCTCCTCAACCGCCCTGCGCCAATCCAGGATGTGGTCCAGGCTGGTATTGAACATGACACCGTCAAAAGATGAGTCAGCAAAGGGAAGCTGTTCCCCGAAGCCTACAACCCTGAATGGCTCAGCGCGTTGGCAGAACGGGTCCAATCCAACATAAAGCAATCCAGAGGGCAGCAATCCTGCGCCGATCTCCGGATCGTCACATCCCACGTCGAGAACCAGGCCATGAGCCGTGTTCAGGCAATCCTTCATTCGAAAGAGGTGACGCTGGTAGTGAATGTCTGACGCTGGTGCGTTGATAGCGCCCACGACCCCCGACTGTTTGACGGCCGAGAGGAAGTAATACTGATAAAAGGCGTCGGTCACCGCTTCGGGCGGCATCTCCAGATGATCGGTGTAGAACCTCTGCAACCCCTTCGGAATGAGCAACGGGAGGCCATCTCTGACGGGATATTGCGCACCTTTCGCGTCAATCAGCTGCTCTCGCAACACATCAAACGTCAGCGCAAGCCCAGAATCCGGCGATACAAGAAGTGGCACCACCTCTTCCATGGACAGCAAACGCGCACCACCGCCCACCAGCACGCCTGGGGCAATGACGCGCTCATCCGACAAGATGCCCTTGCTCAACGGGTGCTCATCGGTCTTGCTAGCGGCTTTTCGATGCATATCACTCATTTCGGTTGCGCGCCCGTGCTCAATGTGCAGGCAATCCAACGGCAGCGCGACGTGCCGCAACCTCAGCCTTGTGGGCGGCGCGCCACTCGATCAGCTGGCGCAGGCCTTCACGCAGGTTGATGGTTGCGGTGAACCCGATTTCCTTGCTGGCTTTCACCGGGCTGCCGATGCGGTTGCGAACCAGCGTGGCTTGGCTGCGGGGTGCGTACTTGATGGGCTGCTGGCACCCGGTGAGCTCGATCAGCATCTCGGCCAGCTGCTTGAGCGACGTGCGGAAGCCGGTACCGACGTTGTAAAAAGAGTCCACCGCATCGGACTTCATGGCGCAGACATTGGCTAGCCCGCAATCCTCCACGGCGACAAAGTCGAATGCTTCCGATCCATCGCCTAGGATGGTGGGGCTATCACCCCGGTCGATCGCATCCAGCATCTTCATGATCACGGCGATGTAGGCACCATGGTAGTCCTGACGGGGACCGTAGACGTTCATGTAGCGCAGGCCCACGTAGTTGAGGCGGTAGCGATGGTGAAATGCCCGCAGCATGGCCTCGCCGCAGATTTTGGTGGCCCCATAGAAGTTCTGGTTGTTGAATGGGTGCTCTTCCGTCATGGGCTCTTCCACGGCGTCGCCATACACAGAGGCAGAAGACGAGTAGACCAGCCGCTTGACGCCTTTTTTGACGCACGCCTCCATCACGTTGAAGGTGCCACGAACGTTCACATCAAACGCGCTGCGCGGAAACTCGTGGCACTGCAGCAGCCACAATGCCGCAAGGTGAAACACCCCATCGGCGCCATCGATGGCGGACTCGAGAATGTCCGTTTGCAGAATGTCTCCACCTGCATCGTAAATCTTCACCCGCGGATCGCGCAGGGCGTTGTTCAGGTTTTCAACCCGGCCACGCACGAAGTTGTCGTAGATGACGATTTCTTTGACGTCGTCCTTGATCAGGTGGTCGACGGTGTGCGAACCAATCAGGCCGGCACCACCAATGACCACCAGTTTCTTGCCACGTATGTCCATGGATACTCCGTCCTTTTTCAGTTGCCGCGTTGCTGGCTCATCTGTTTGTCATGCTTGGCGATGCTGCGCTCGATCAGCCCCTGGTTTGCTCGCGTCCACTCCACGGTTCGGCGAACGCCTTCGCGCACGGTGATTTGTGCGGTAAAACTCAACTCGCGCTCGGCCTTTTCGGTTGAAGCGAAACGTTTGCCAGACCGGTCCCAGTCGCGAGCGGGTCGTAGATCAAGAGGGGTCTTGTTGCCTGTGAACTCGTTGATCAGCGTGGCCAACTCCAAGATGCTGGTCTCGCGCCCCGTGGCCAAGTTGTAAACCTCCCCTGAGGCGCCCTTTAGTGCGCACGCCATGAGCCCCCGCGCCATGTCTTCCACAAAGATGAAATCTCGGCTGGCGTTGCCACCGTTGTCCAGTGGCAGGGCTTCGCCCTTCAGCGATCGCCAGATGAAGGTAGGCGTGACATTGCGCCACACGGTATGCACAGTCCCGCGCCATTGTCCAGCCCCAAGGATTTCCCGAGGGCCATACACATTGGAAAAGCGAGCCTTCACAAATGGGAGCTGGAAGCGCTGGAAGAAATAGTTGCCGTACAACTCACCAATGATCTTGGAGATGGAATACGGACTGTCGTGGTAGAGCGACACCGGCTGGTCTTCGGTGGTGGCCGAAGGCGCGTCGTAGGTTTTTTCTGCCACGGCACAGGCCGCTGCCGCGTACACCACCTTTTTCAAGGTCTTGATGTCTTTAAGCCGATCGAACAGCTTGAGTGAGGTCAGCGTGTTGTTGTCGTGATCGGCCATGGGGTCGGCGATGGACGACTGGTTGCCGTGAAAGCAGGCCAGGTGGAAGGCGTAGTCCAGGTCGTTCGGCAGGGCCGAGAGGATGCGGTCATCGGTGATGGAGCCGAAAACGAAGCGCACGCGGGTATCGGCCGGGATGTTGGCCACATCTGACGACAACAGGTTGTCGACGATGACGATTTCACGCGGGTCTTGCGCCAGTATTTGATGCACGAGGTTGCTGCCGACGAAGCCAGCGCCACCGACCACGAGCACACGTTGCCCGGCAAAATTGTCTTGAGCCATGGTTCAGCCATTTCGCGCCATGGTGGGCGCCTGCAAGTGAGAAAAAACGTCGTTGACGCCATGGGCGTCGTACCAACGCAACTGGCGTGCAATGGTTTCTTCGAAGCCAATCTGGGCTTTCCAGCCAAACGCCATGTGTGTAGCTGAAGGGTCCAGCGATACCACGGGGACGTCATCTGCGGCAGGGGGAACCACCGGAACATCCTTTTTTCCAAGCGCCAGATGCGCGCAGACGAGATCGAAGATTTCCTGGATGGTGTGCGCCTCGCCGCTGGCGACGTTGAATGTGCCGGTGGGCGCGTCCAGGCCAATTGCGGCATCCATGAACGACAGGAAATCCGACATGTCGAGGAAGTCACGAGCCGTATCGGAACAGAAGCAGCTCTGCCCCGCCTTCAGCCGTTTGTAGAAAGTGGGTATGGGGCCGATGGCCAGACGCGGGCCAGTGACGTTAGAGATGCGCAGTGAAAGCGTGGGCACACCAGACAGCATCATGTACTGCTCACCCGCCGTCTTGCTGATGCCATAGCTGGTAAACGGTGCTGTGGGGTGGTCGGCGGGGATGGGGACCATGCTCGGGCGCCCATAGCAGAGCGCCGTCTGGAAGTTGATGAGTCGCTTGACCCCATGCGCCCTGCTGGCTTTGGCCACATGAGCGCTGCCGAGCACATTCGTGCGAGCATCCTCTTCCCAGTCATTCGGATCCTTGTAGGCGGCGGCAGCATGAACAACCACCTCAGGCTGGAAGTCTGCAAAGCAGGCCTCGACCAAATGAGGGTCTGCAATGCTACCCTCTCGCAATTCCAAGCCAGATACAGGAGGAACCACTTCGCGCTTGCCAGTGGCGAAGTTGTCAACGACGAAAAGATGGTGCCCTTGTGGCAACCAGTGCTCGATCAGGTTGGAACCCAGGCAGCCTGCGCCGCCGGTGATGAGAATACGCATGTTGAGTGGCTCCGTCCTCAGGCCTTTTTGTCCTGCAGACGCAGGTGGGTGTATTCACCCAGTGTTCCATGCTGCTTGTAGTACTCGATGGCCGTGGAAACCGTTTCCTGCAGCGGCGTGAACTCAAGTTGACCAAAATCTGCAAAGGTTCGAGATGGGTCCAGAAGGATGGAGAAGACGTCGTCAGGGCCCAACTCCTTGACCTCGGCCTGCGGCTTGTTAGGCAGATTCATGGCGTCCACAACGGCATCGTACAGTTCCTGAATGGCAACGTCCTTGCCCGAAGAGAAGTGGTAAGCGCCGTGCCCGACGCCATCGCAAGC
Organism: Burkholderiales bacterium; assembly: GCA_030602985.1. Taxonomy (GTDB): domain Bacteria; phylum Pseudomonadota; class Gammaproteobacteria; order Burkholderiales; family Burkholderiaceae_C; genus UBA997. The sequence continues at coordinate 7,452 of JAUVYR010000006.1, read as the reverse complement.
CTTGAGAACAACACGAGCGAGGTCTTTCACGAAAACGAAGTCGCGGCGCGCCTTGGTGACGAAACACTGCTTCCCGTCCTTGAGGCGTTGATAGAAGATGGGCAACGGCCCCGCCACGTTACGGGGGCCCACGACGTTGGCCAGACGGAACGTCACGTAATCAATGCCAGAGAGTTCGAGATAGAACTCGTTGGTCGTTTTCGTAATTGCGTAGCTGCTGCTGCCCGGCAGACGCGGGTGGTCGAGCTGGATGGGCTGCTGCATCGGGCGCAGGCCGTAGCACAGAGCCGTCTGGAAATAAACGAATCGCTTGACGCCGAATTTCTTGGCTGCATCAACCATGTTGGAACCACCCACGCAGTTGGTCAGCGTGTCGTTGTACCAATCGTCGGGATCTTTGTAAGATGCAGCAGTATGGACGATGGCATCGGGGCGGAAGTCGCCTACCAGTTGGTCGACCAACTTCTTGTCCGCAATGGTGTCGATCACGACACGCAAATTGGGATGATCGGACAGATGCTCCCTGCGGCCGGTGGCCAGATTGTCGATGGCGACAACTTCGTCACCACGCTCTAGCAGCATTTCGACCACATGGGAACCGATCTGACCCAAACCACCCGTCACAAACACCTTCATATCAACCTCTCGTCAAAAAACAATGATTTGATTTGCTCAACCCAGCAGGTGAGCCACAATTTTTTCCGATGCATGGCCATCACCGTAGGGCGTTACGGCATGTCTGGCCACTCGCCCAGTCAACGCATCTTCAGCCGCTTGAACAATCCTGTCGGTATCTGCACTCACCAGGCAATTCCAGCCGGCGTCAACGGTTTCAACCCATTCGGTCTCATCCCGCATGGTGATGCAAGGCACTTCGTAAAAGAATGCCTCTTTTTGCACGCCACCAGAATCTGTCAGCACCAGGGCGGCCGCTTGTTCAAGCGCCACCATGTCCAGAAAAGGCAGGGGGTCGGTGATTGTCAATTGGTTCAACCAATTGCCCAGTCCATGATCTGCCACCAGCTTGCGTGTGCGAGGATGCAAGGGCAAGACAACCGGCATCCGATCGGCAACCTTGGCGAGCCCCACAAGGATGCCGCGCAACCGGTCGGGATCATCGGTGTTCTCGGCCCGATGACAAGTAGCCAATGCGAAACCCTTCGCAACAAGACCGAATCGGCTGAGCGCCTTGCTATGAACGCGAGCCTTGTTGCGGTAGAACAGCGCGACGTCGTACATCACATCGCCCACGTTGTGCACGTTGTGGCTGATACCTTCAGCAGCAAGATTCAAGACCGCCGTTGAAGTGGGACAAAAAAGCAGACTGGACACCCGGTCCGAAAGAATGCGGTTGACCTCTTCAGGCATCCTCATATTGAAGGAGCGCAAACCAGCTTCAACATGGGCAACTGGAATATGTAATTTCGCGGCCGCCAATGCACCTGCAAGAGTGGAGTTGGTGTCGCCGTAAATCAGCAGCCAGTCCGGCTTTTCGGCCAGCAACACTTTTTCTACAGCCTCAAGCATTCGCCCGGTCATGGCGCCATGGGAGCCGCCAGAAATCTCGAGATTATGGGCAGGAGGTGGAATGCCCAGTTCATCAAAGAAAACACCTGACATGTTTTCGTCATAGTGCTGCCCCGTGTGAACCAGAACCTCCGATAACCGCCCAGCTGATTCTGATGCAATGGCACGCGAAACAGCCGCCGCTTTGACGAACTGGGGTCGGGCGCCAACAACAGTGACTACTTTCATGAAGTCACCTCAAGCAACACACCCGCAATAAGCTTCTGGTTTTCGTCTTCCATGAAGGGGTGCATCGGCAAACTCATGACCTCCCCGGCCACCAGGTCTCCGATTGGCAGTTTCACAGCCGCATCTGCCACCGCCGGTTGCCGGTTCAAAGGAATAGGGTAATGCACAGCGGTCGGCACACCAGCAGCTTGCAGATGCTTCTGCACCACATCGCGGTTTTTCACCCTCACCGTGAATTGCGCCCATACGCTCTGGTTGTGCGGCTCTACCACCGGCAGCACCAGTTGCTCAACCCCTTGCAGTTGCTCCATGTAGCGGCCCGCCACCACTTGGCGCAAGGCAATTTCTTCATCAAACACCGCCAGCTTAGGCAGCAAGATGGCTGCTTGCAGGGTATCCAGGCGGCTGTTCACCCCCACGCGCACGTGGTGGTAACGCCTGTCTTGCCCATGGCGGGCGATCTGACGGATGACCTTGGCCAGTTCGTCATCGCTGGTGAAGACGGCGCCGCCATCACCGTAGCAACCCAAGGGCTTGCTGGGGAAAAAGCTGGCGCAGGCCATGGTACTGAGGTTGCAGCTCTTGCGGCCCTTGTAGGTGGCGCCAAAGCTTTGGGCGGCGTCTTCAATCACCGGGATGCCGTGCTTGGCCGCAATGGCATTGATGGTGTCGAAATCGGCACATTGGCCATACAGGCTCACCGGGACAATGGCCTTGGTGCGTGGGGTGATGGTGGCTTCCAGCAAGGCCGGGTTGAGGTTGTAGGTGCGTTCGTCAATGTCCACATAAACGGGTTTGGCGCGCAACAGAGCCACGGTTTCGGCAGTGGCAATATAGGTGAAGCCGGGGGTGATCACCTCATCTCCGGGGCCCACGCCCAGGGCCATCAAGGCAATCTGCAAGGCGTCGGTGCCATTGGCCACGGTGATGCAATGCTTGGCCCCTGTGTAGGCGCACAGCTTCTCTTCCAGTTCGGCCACTTCGGGGCCGAGGATGTACTGCCCGTGGTCAAGCACGCGCTGGATGGCGGCGTCAATCTGCGGTTTGAGCCGCTGGTACTGGGTTTTGATGTCGATGAATTCCATGGAGCGTGCTTAAGACCTTGGCAACTTACCGGATTGTTTTTCGAGTTTCTTTTCTTCGGATTTCACCCGGCGCTCTAGCTTTTTAATGTCTTCTTCCGCAGCCAGTTGTTCGGGCATGATGCCGCGCTGACCAAGCATATCTCGAACGCTTTGGTTGTTTTGCACATGCTCACGGGTAATGGCTCGTTCGCCCTGCAAATCGTCTTGCATGACGTTGTGGTTGGTCATCTCGGTGGCCAGATTCTTGGCAGCGATGGTGAGCGTGGGCAAAAAATCAGCCAACGGACGTGTTTGAACGATGCCGTATTTGCTTTTCATCATCTGCGTGGTGTTGCCACCAAACAGTGCTGCGTCGCCTTGGGCGCGAATGCGGCCAAATCCCGCATCATCTACGCCGCGCTCGTATATGTTTTGGGAAAGTGTTTTTTCAGACTCCCGCAGGCGATCACGCGCTTCAAGGCGCGCTTGCAAGTTCATGCGGTCTTGAATCAGCTCCTGCTTACGAGTTTGCACTGCAAAGTAGCTTTGTGCAAAGGCAATGGCAGGTTTGCGCGGGTCACCATTCTGGGCGATAAGGTAGCAGGCGTAGCGGGTGAGCATGAAGTCTTCAACACGCCGCTCTGCACCACTACCCAGTGGGACCATTTTCGTGACGCCACGAAAATGGTCCTCTTCGTCGTAGCCAGTTGTTTTGCATGACTCAATGGCCCTATGGATGGCGGTTGTGAAGTTTTCCCAACGGGCGTAACCCAGGGGCTCCATCAAGTCGCGGGCAAACCAGAACTCGATGCCCTCTTGTGGCATCGTTTGGCTCAATGCATTAAATTGGGCGGTGAGCTGAGGGACTGCTGAATCAGACATGTTTTTTTAATATTTCGGCTTGCAAGGCATAGATTTGTCCGCTATGGGGGCATGTGTATCGCCCCTCACCCTGAAGCGGCAGCGGAATTTGCTCACCGTACTCACTCATCCAACCCACCTGCCGTGCAGGCACGCCCACCATCAGTGCATAGGGCTTCACGTCTTTATTGACCACCGCACCGGCGCCAATGAATGCGAACTCGCCAATGGTGATGCCGCACACGATGGTGCAGTTGGCGCCCAGCGTGGCCCCCCTCTTCACCAGGGTGTTACGGTATTCGCTCTTGCGCTCGATGAGGGAGCGGGGGTTGTACACATTGGTGAACACCATACTGGGGCCGCAGAACACGCCTTCTTCCAGCGTGACGTTGTCGTACACGCTCACGTTGTTCTGGATCTTGCAGCGGTCACCAATAACCACTTGATTACCCACGAACACGTTCTGCCCCAAAGAGACCCCTTTGCCGATACGAGCGCCCCCGCACACGTGCACCCAGTGCCACACGCGTGAGCCTTCGCCGATCTGGGCGCCTTCATCCACGATGGCGGTGGGGTGGACGGTGACATTCATGGGGTTCACAGCTCCAGCGGGAGGCCCACGCGCACGCCGTCGCGCGCCGAGCGGTAGGCGGCAATCAGCACCTCCAGGGACTTCAAGCCCTCGCGGCCATCCACCTCTGGCTTTGCCTCACCGCGCAGGGTGTCGATCACGTTGCGGTAATACAGCGGGTGCCCGAAGCCATAGACGCTGGTGGTTTCGTAGCTGGCGGCCTTGATCTGCTCGTCTTCGGGGCGGCTGTCGGCAAACTGCCATTCCTGAATTTCGTTCACGGCCACCCCACCCACGCGCACCGTGCCTTTTTCACCGAGGATGGTGATGGAACCTTCCAGGTTCTTGGGATAGGTGAGCATGGTGCAGTTGAGAGAGCCCAGCGCACCGTTGCGCCAGCGCAGGCTGATGACACCGGTGTCCTCGGCCTCAATGTCACGAGCCAGGGTGGCGGTGTAAGCATGGAGGGAATCAATGGGGCCAATGAGCCATTCGAGGAGGTCCACATAGTGGCTGGCCTGGTTCATGAAGGCGCCACCGTCCATCGCCCAGGTGCCGCGCCATGGGGCCTGGTCGTAATAACCCACCTGAGGGCGCTGCCAGAACACGTTCAGGGCCACCATGTAGATGCGCCCAAAGCGCTTTTGCTCCACCGCCTTCTTCAGCAGTTGCAGGGTGGCGTTCTTGCGGTTTTGTTTGACTACAAAAAGCTGCACACCCGCGTCTTCGCAGGCGCGCACCATGCGCAGGCCCTCTTCCCACTGGGTGGCCATGGGCTTTTCGCTAAGGACGTGCCGCCCGCTGGCGGCCACCTCGATGGCCTGACGGGGATGCAGGCCGCTGGGGGTGGTCAGGATCATGCAATCGGCCGTGGTGTGCTGCAGCAACTGTGAAAGGCTGGCATGACCTCGGGCGCCTGTGGCCGTCACGGCTTTACTCAGGGCAACCGGATCGATGTCGCAAACATCCACCAGCTCGGCGTGTTCGGCGTGCTGGGCAATGGCGTCAAAGTGGTTCTTGGAAATGCGCCCGCAGCCCACGAGGGCGAAGCGAATTTTGCGATGGGTGATGGGGGTGATCGTCATGGAAGGGGTCATCAGAGCCTGAACACAGTGAAGCCGGCAGCGGCAGCGGCATGACGGTCAAACAGGCTTTTCACGTCGGCCAGAACAGGCTGCTTGCCTCGGCACAGGGAGCGCAGTTCAGCCACCGACAGGGAGCGGTATTCGTGATGCCCCACGGCCACCACCAGGGCGTCCACAGGCTGCTCGGGGCTCACCGCCCCCAGCGACAAGCCGTACTCGTGCCGCACCTCGACCGGGTCGGCCCAGGCATCGGCGGCCACCACCTGCACGCCCCAGGCTTCAAACTCGCGGATCATGTCCACCACCTTGCTGTTGCGGATGTCTGGGCAGTTTTCCTTGAAGGTGACGCCCAGCACTCCCACGCGGCAGCGTGGAACGTCCATGCCGTTCTGCAGCATGAGCTTGATGGTGTTGCGGGCCACGTAACGGGCCATGTTGTCGTTGATGCGGCGCCCCGCCAGAATGACCTGGGGGTGGTAGCCCACCTCTTCGGCCTTGTGGGTGAGGTAGTAAGGGTCCACGCCAATGCAGTGGCCTCCCACCAGGCCGGGCCTGAACGGCAGGAAGTTCCACTTGCTGCCGGCGGCCTCCAACACCTCCAGGGTGTCAATGCCCAGGCGCGCAAAGATCACGGACAGTTCGTTGATCAGCGCGATATTCAAGTCGCGCTGGGTGTTTTCGATGACCTTGGCGGCTTCAGCCACCTTGATGCTGCTGGCCTGGTGAGTACCAGCGGTGATGATCTGGGCGTACAAGGCATCCACCGCATCGGCCACTGCAGGCGTGCTGCCGCTGGTGATCTTCTTAATGGTGGTGAGTGTGTTGACCTTGTCGCCAGGGTTGATGCGTTCGGGGCTGTAACCGCAGAAAAAATCCTGGTTGAATTTCAGACCACTCATGCGTTCAAGTACTGGGACACACACCTCTTCGGTGGCACCTGGGTACACGGTGGATTCGTAAATCACCACCGCATCCTTGCATAGCACCTTGCCAACCGTTTCACTGGCCTTGATCAGAGGGGTCATGTCGGGCCGATTCGCTCCATCGACAGGGGTGGGGACCGTGACGATGAACACCTCGCACTGACGCAGGTCTTCGATTTGAGCCGTGAAAGAAAGCTGTCTGGCTGACTGTAGCTGCTGTGCAGTGACCTCGAGGGTGCTGTCGTGCCCGCTTTGCAATTCCTGAATCCGGACCGGATTGATGTCAAAGCCGACGACGCTGCGGTGTTGGCCGAATTCAACGGCCAGAGGCAGACCGACATAGCCAAGGCCGATGACGGCCAAGCGTTTGTTATGAAGATTCATGAGGTGTAGGCATGCTACCGCCGTGCCGTTCCACGTTCGGCATTCGCGATACAGCGATTTTCGCACACCTGCATGGATCAGCCATGAACCAATCATGGTCACCCTGCTGTACCTACTCGCCTACCGCGTTCTGAATGAGGACACACTGAAGCTGTTGATGGCTTGTCCGCTCAACCCACCTGCCGCAGGCTGGCCGGGGCTACCGGCACGCGCACCGGGTGCGACATGAGTTCAATGAGCACCATGACGCGGCGCTCGCCCTCTGCCATCTGGTAGATGCCTTCGATGCCGGCAACGGCGCTTCGGTCAAATGCCTTCCAGCAGGTTGATGCGCCAGTTTGTATGGACCGTACTGGATAACCGACAGGGGCTCGATCAGGCCAGAGTGGTTGCGTTCGGCCATAGCCTCAGTCAGGCATGCGGGTTAAAATATGCGCACATTCAAATGCGCATGAATTACGCGATGACAGCCACGCCAACCACCCGCCGCACACGCATGGGCTCGCCTGGCAAACGAGCCACCAACCTGAGTCTGAGCAGCGACGTACTGGAAGCCGCAAAGGACCTTCAGATCAATATCTCGCAGGTCTGCGACGACTACCTTCGTGGCCTGGTGCGGCTTGAGCAGGAGCGCAAGTGGCGGGCAGATCACGCCGACTTCATCGCCGCCTACAACGCGACCGTTGAGGACGAAGGCTTGCCACTGGACGAATGGAGAAGCTTCTGATGGCGCGTTTTGATGTCTATGCCAATCCCGGCAGTCACGCCAAGACCACGCCCTACTTGCTGGATGTGCAAAGTGACCTGCT
>JAUVYR010000140.1 GCA_030602985.1 Burkholderiales bacterium | reverse complement strand
CTGTATGAGTCCCATGGTGCAATCCTTGAGCAAATGGATGGGTCGCCAGTGTCAGCCACCGACGCTCAGGAAAGCATAGCACGCAGAGTGGGCGTTGCTTAAGGGCTCTGCTCCGTCACTGTCCAGCTGGCCCCCACCGGTTCGCGCAAAGCGGTCAGGACCCAGGGCAGTGCCTGCCTGAGCTGGTCGGCCAGCGGGAAGGGCGGGTTGATCAGATGCATGCCACTGGCCCGCATACCAGCATGGTGCTGACCCTGCGCCACTTTCGCGCTGGTGCCTTCTTCCGGTTGGAGACCGACGTTCAGTTCAGCCTGGAGCCAGGGACGCTGCAACCGCGTGCCCAATGCCTTGAGCTTGCGCGCCAGGGTGTGGGCCTCGGGTCGCCCGATGACGGGGTACCAGACCGCGTAAGTGCCGGTCGGGAAGCGCTTCAGGGCGTCTTCCAGGGTCTCCAGTACAGCCGGGTAATCGGTTTTCAGTTCGTAGCTGGGGTCCATCAGGACAGCCCCCCGGCGGCTTGGCGGGGGCAGCAAGCCCTTGAGCCCTTCAAAGCCGCTGCGCCGCAGCACGTCGATCTGGCGGCCCTTGCCCAGCTCCTCGACCTGTTTGGACAGGAGTCGCGCGTCCGTCGGGTGGACTTCGAACAGCTTCAGTTTGTCCTGCGGACGCAGCAACATCTGACTGATCCAGGGGGAGCCAGGGTAGACGCGTGCCTGACCATCAGGATTGAAATGCCCGACGGTGTCCAGATAGTCGGTCACCGCCTCGGGGAGGTGTTGACCTTGCCTGGCCGCCGCTTCAGCCGCTGCACGCAGCCGCAAGATGCCGGCATCCGATTCACCCGAGGTCCGGGCCAAGTCCTGATCCAGGCGATACTGCCCAGCCCCGGCGTGGGTGTCGACGATCTGCAGCGCAGTGTCTTTCTGGCCCAGGTAGCGCAGGATGGCCAGCCAGGTCAGGTGTTTGAGCACATCGGCGTGGTTGCCGGCGTGAAATGCATGGCGATAGGAAAACATGGACCGATGGTACTGCACACCGATTGATTCGGCCAAGTGTTTCGAGTTACAATGAAAAGCTTCGCAGCGATTTTTGGGTTCCGCGGCGAAGTGTTTCTTGCCACCTAAGAGGCCGTCAACAGAGCGGCACCGACCGTGGAAAAGAACCCGCCAAACCAACTCTCAGAGTAATCTCATGACCAAAACTTTCAGCGCAAAACCCGCTGAGGTGGTGCACGAGTGGTTTGTGATTGACGCCACCGACAAGGTGCTCGGACGGGTCGCCAGCGAAGTGGCCCTCCGTCTGCGCGGCAAGCACAAAGCCATCTACACCCCTCACGTTGACACCGGTGACTTCATCGTGGTGGTCAATGCTTCCAAACTCAAGGTCACGGGCACCAAGGCCCTGGACAAGGTGTACTACCGCCATTCCGGTTTCCCCGGTGGCATTTACGGCACCAACTTCCGCGATCTGCAAGCCAAGCACCCTGGCCGTGCACTGGAAAAGGCCGTCAAGGGCATGCTGCCCAAGGGCCCCCTCGGCTACGCCATGATCAAGAAGCTCAAGGTGTACGGCGGTGCAGAGCACCCGCACACCGCCCAGCAACCTAAAGTGTTGGACATCTAAGGAGCTCACATGATTGGTGATTGGAACAATGGCACCGGCCGTCGCAAATCCAGCGTCGCCCGCGTGTTTCTGAAAAAAGGCTCCGGCAAGATCACGGTCAACGGCAAGGACATCGAACAGTTCTTTGGCCGCCAGACCTCAATCATGATTGCCAAGCAGCCCCTGGCCCTGACCGAGAACCTGGAGTCGTTTGATATTCAGGTGAACGTGCACGGCGGTGGCGAATCCGGCCAGGCCGGTGCGGTGCGTCATGGCATCACCCGTGCCCTCATCGACTACGATGCAGCCCTCAAGCCTGCATTGAGCGCCGCTGGTTTCGTGACCCGCGATGCCCGTGAAGTCGAGCGTAAAAAGGTTGGTCTGCGTTCTGCACGCCGCCGCAAGCAGTTCTCCAAGCGTTAATCGCTGCTGTTTGTACAGAAGACCGCCGGATGGCTCATGGCCGCTGGCGGTTTTTTCTTGTGCGCAATCAAAGACCCTGATCTCAGTGAAGCTATCGCCTCAGTGCGTGAATTCCTGACTATTCTGCTTTACCATCCATATGTTGTTTTACGAGGTGAACCATGAGTGCAGTTGCTGAATCCATTGACGTCGATATCCCGGCCCCGCTGGTGTTTACGGACAGTGCTGCGGCCAAGGTGGCTGACCTGATCGCCGAAGAAGGCAACCCCGATCTGAAGCTGCGCGTCTTTGTGCAGGGTGGCGGCTGTTCAGGCTTTCAGTACGGCTTCACCTTTGATGAAGTGGTCAACGAAGACGACACCGAAATGACCAAAAATGGCGTTTCCTTGCTGATTGACGCCATGAGTTATCAGTATCTGGTGGGCGCAGAGATCGACTACAAGGAAGACCTGCAGGGTGCCCAGTTCGTGATCAAGAACCCCAACGCCACCACCACCTGTGGTTGCGGTTCCAGCTTCAGCGTTTGATGAGCTGGCGGCCGTCTGCCGATGCGGATGGCGACAAGTTTTTGCCGATTCAGGCGGGGTGATTCAGGCGGGGTAGTAGGCGCCGAGTATCCTTGGTCCTTGTGCGCCAGTGACTTCCGCCAAATTGCCAGTCAACCCCAGAACATGTTGACGCGCCAGCCAGGCAAATGCAGCGGGTTCCACCCACTGTGAAGGCCAGCCGAGTTGGTCGCTGGTTTTCACTTTGATGCCGGGCAATGCTTCGGTCAGCATCTGCATGATCTGCAGGTTCTTGCTGCCACCGCCGCACACCACGAGTTCACTCAGCGGCTCAGAGCCCCAGGATTGACCGATCAATGCTTGGCTGATGGTGCGCGCCGTCAGTAGTGCGAGCGTGGCTTGGACATCCTGCGGTGGAAGCTGATCGAAGCCCTGGAGTTGTTGCTGCAGCCATGCCATGTGAAAGCGGTCGCGACCTGTGCTCTTCACGCCCGTTTGCTGAATGAAGGCATCCTGCATCAGATGCGCTAACAGCTCTGGATGGGGTGTTCCGCTCAAGCCCCAGGCGCCATGGGCGTCAAAAGTCTGTCCGGTGTGCTGTTGACACCAGCCATCAAGCAACACATTGCCAGGGCCGGTGTCCAGCCCACGGATCGCGCCCTGCGCGGGCAGCGTCGTGATATTGGAAATGCCACCGATATTCACCACCGCCCGTGAGACCCCTGTCTGAGCAAACAGGGCTGCATGGAAGGGGGGTACCAACGGCGCACCTTGGCCGCCAGCGGCCAGATCGCGACTCCGAAAATCCGCGACCACAGCCAGTCCAGTGAGTTCGGCCAGCAAGGCGGGCTGGTTGAGTTGCCATGTGTAGGGCAATGCTGTGCCTGGGGCGGGGGGCTGGTGACGCACCGTCTGTCCATGGGCGCCGATGGCTCGGATGGGGTCTCCCTGCCGTGCTGGATGGTTGATCAGCGCGTGGCAGACGTCGGCATACAGGTGAACCAGTTCGTGGGTGGCTACCGCAGCGCGGTGCAGCTCGTTGTCACCAGCACGGTTGAGATCCAGAAATGCCTGACGCAAAGCCTGCGGATAGGGCAGGAAGTGAGCAGACCGAACTTGCGGGGCGGTGCTGCTAAAGTCCACCAGCACGCCATCCACCCCGTCCATGGAGGTGCCAGACATCAAACCGATGAAGAGGTCTGGCATGCGGGCAGACTTAGCAGGGTCAGTCAGCGCTGGCTTGAACGATGGTGGCCGCCGATGCGAGTTTCAG
>JAUVYR010000097.1 GCA_030602985.1 Burkholderiales bacterium | reverse complement strand
AATGGGAAACCTCGTTGAGGGTGCATGTTTCGCCACATATCGGCAAACTTGCCGTACGCAGGATCACCACGCCTTTGATCATGAAGGTGCTGCAACCCATCTGGAAGACCAAGACGGAGACGGCTTCGCGCATCCGCGAGCGAATCGAGCGCATCCTCTCTTGGGCAGCGAAGCATGGCTATCGCGAGGGGGAGAACCCAGCGCGATGGGATGGGCACCTGGAAGAATTGCTGCCGAAGCCGTCGAAGCTCAAGAAGGTGGTCCATCATCCGGCGATGCAGTACCGCGAAGTTGGCGGGTTCATGCTCGACCTGAAGCAGGAGATCGGCTTTGGTGCGCGTGCCTTGGAGTTCACCATACTCACGGCCTGCCGCACCGGAGAAGTGTTGGGTGCACAGTGGGGTGAGATCGACTTCCGACGCCGTGTGTGGGTTATTCCGCCAGAGCGTATGAAGAATAGCAAGGAGCACCGCGTTCCATTGACGGACCCGGCGGTGGAGGTCTTGAAGAAGGTCAGGGGCTTCCATCCGAAGTTGGTCTTCCCTGGGGCCAAGAAGGACGCGCTCCTGTCAAACATGGCAATGCTGCGTGTGCTTGAGAACCTGGGACGAACCGGGCTTACCGTGCACGGCTTTCGTTCGTCCTTCCGGGACTGGGCTGCAGAGATGACCCAGTATCCGGAGTCGATCGCGGAGATGTGCTTGGCGCACACGGTGGGTAACGCTGTGGAGAACGCCTATCGACGCTCAGATCTGTTCAATCGCCGTCGAGGGTTGATGACCGACTGGGCGAAATGGTGTGCAGAGGTTCAGCCCGAGCTACCTGCCGATGCCGTGGATGGAGAACTGGTGTCCGAAGAGGCCGACGGATGGGACGATTTGGAACGGGATGCGACGGCCCGGGACGAGGGCGGAGAGAGGGGTTCCTCCTCCAACATTGCAGACCCCCGGATTGACCCCCGGCTGAAGTCGAGAACGGGTGAGACCGCACAACACGCAGTGAGGCACTCACTTTCATCGCACGAGTGAACCATGCTAGAACTCAGGACAATGTCGGACGGTATGGGACACCGGCTTACCGGACGTCCACTCCGCCAGTTTTGTTCTTGTGAGTAGCCGCTTCGGTATTGTTCCGTAGCGGTTTTTTTGTGTCTGTTCAACGGATGGAATCGGCCTGGGCCCGCTGGTGCCGCCAGATGTCTATCCATGTCAGAATGGGTTCGATGGCTGGCGCCGGCTGCCGCGGGTCACGACTCACCAGCAAGCCCCGGTGGCTGGCTGTCAACCACAATGGATCAGGTGCTGCCACGGTCGGCGGCAGTTTCACGGAGTCTACCGGCACCACGCCATCGCCCAGGGCATGCCCCAGGTTTTTCCACCACGACCGTACAGCCTGCGTCATGTCCTCGGCTTCTGGCCCCAGCTCCATATGCAACGCGTTCAGGCCTGCTGACATGTCGCGCGTTGGCTCGGCGATGACGCCTCCGATTTGCCGAATCGGGATATGGGTGGGCCAGGGCCTTCCATTCAGGGATTGGAGGAAAGCACTTTGCGGTTGCAGGTCCAGTTTGGCTTCTCCGGTGCCCTCCTGCAGAGCGGCCAGCACGGAAAACTCGCGTCGTTGCAGGTTGCTGAGCTGCTCCCGGACTTCAAGCCAGACCCGAAAGCGGGCCCATTCCGAGCCGTGATTCGGCGTGCCGACCAGAATCACCCCCAGAATAACTGGCGATACAGGGTGGTACCGGGTCACGAAATCCCGAATGACCAGCCCGCCCATGCTGTGACCCACCAAGACGACGGGGCGGCCAGGCGGTAGCTGCGCCCATTGTTCAGCCAGAAAGTCTGCGCTGCGAGCCACGGCCTGATCATTCGGATAGCGAAAGGGCCAGACGTCCAGCCCCTTGTTCGCCAGGGCGGGTTGCAATTCGTCCCAGATACCGCCCGGCTCATCCAATCCATGAATCAGGACGACATCAGGCTGGTAGGAGCCAGGCTCGGGATGAAAGCCATAACGCCCCTCCAGTCGGCGGATATCCTGCGCATAGCGTTCGAGCAGGTGGTGTTGGAGCTGCGCTTGCCAAGTGCTGGGCACCACGGCTTGTCGGGCGGCCCAGACATGCCAGCCTGCCCCCGATGACATCGCCAGCAAGACCACCAGCAAAAATACGACCCTGAACTTCAAACCGCCGTTGCCTTTCCATCTGCAAGTGATTTTGGCAGATCACCTGCGAGAAGGGGTATCGATTTTGTAACGATTGGCGAAAGCGCCGCAGCTCACCAAGCCTCAAGCTGCTTGACGCCAGTTGTGCGGCTCAGCGGAGGTGGGTACAGTGAGGCCAGCCATGGCCAGCCCTTTGAGCACATCCCCCACGACGATCACCGCCGGGCTGCCTAGGTCATGGCGGGTGAGTGTCTCGCAAAGGGTGCTCAGCGTACCTGTGACGTGCCGTTGATGGGGCAGGGTGGCATGCTGGATGATGGCGATGGGTGTCTGTGCTGGCAGCCCTTGAAGCAGCCCATGCTCAATGCTTGAAGCACTGGACATGCCCATGTAGATCACCAGCGTCAGCTTGGCCCGCGCCGCCGCATGGGCCAATGCGGCCCAGTCTGTCCCGGCATCACCCGGCTTGGCGTGTCCGGTGACAAAAACCACCCCATGGGCATGTTCGCGGTGCGTCAGCGGAACATTCAGCGCAGAAACGGCGGCCAGCCCGGCGGTGATGCCATTGACCACACGCACCTCGATGCCGAGTGCCTGCAGATGCTCGACCTCTTCCCCCCCTCGGCCAAAGATGAAAGGGTCCCCCCCCTTGAGTCGGACCACGGTTTCGCCAGCCAGCGCCTGCTGCTCCATGAGCTTTTCAATGAATGCCTGCGGTGTGGAGGCGCACCCCCCGCGCTTGCCCACATGAATGATGCGCGCGCCCGCCTGGGCATGCTGGAGTACGGCGTCATTGACCAGATCATCGACCAGCAATACGGTGGCCGAAGCAATCGCCTTGACGGCTTTGAGGGTCAGCAGCTCAGGATCACCGGGACCTGCGCCCACGAGTGTGACGGTGCCAGGGCAGGTGGGGTGGGTATGGGCATTCATGTCGCGGATTCCAGGAGTCTTGAGGGTGCAGTACAGGCGGTGTTCAGGGCGACGAGCAGGTGATGAACTTGCTGCTGAATGGGTGAGGGAAGGGGCTTCTCTCCGTCCAGCACAGCGCAGATGTAAGCAGCCGTGCAGGCGATATCGCGGCTTCCGGGCAAATCGGGTAACAGCGCTAGTGGGCCCGTTTGCTGTATCTGCACAGTGGTTTTGACGCCAGCGTTAAACAGATCCATCTGTGGTGTTCGTCGAGGGTCGGCAACCGGCTCACCTTCGGTACCGCGAAGCAACATGGCGTGCTGTCCCGTCAGTTCCAGAAGCTGGCCCATGCTTTGCAGATATTCCGGGTGGGTGTAACTGCTGACCAGCAAAGCGCCTGGGGCGGGTTGGAGCAGTTTGACCAAGCTGTGGGCGCTGTTGCGCAAGCCGATAACCCGTCGCGCGTCCAGCAGTCGCTGAAGACCCGGCAGCAGCGTACCGGTATGCATGAAATAGACCCCTGAAGTGGTGCCCAACTCATCCCACCGAACGGGCACGTGAATTATCGACGGAAACAAGGGTTTGAGCGCTTTAAGAATCTCGAACGTGGTGACCCGACCAGGGTCTTGCGCCTGGCCATGTACCCATACCCTCACCCCTTGTTGGGCGAGCAGCAAGGCCAGCAGCGGGGTCAGCACCGGCAGCTTACGGGCGCCGTTGTAGCTGGGCAGAACCACGGTGGGCGTGGGGCAGGCTGGCCCAGCGGGCAGCCTGTGATGGATGGCGTCCAGAAATCCGGCCAGTTCGTCGGGCGTTTCGCCTTTTACGCGCATGGCAATGCAGAAAGCCCCCAATTCCAGATCCGTCACCTGACCATCCAGTATCTGCCCCATCAAGTCCTCGGCCTGTTCACGGCTGAGCGCCCGCGCGCCGTCCTTACCGCGGCCAATTTCCTTGAGATGGTTTGAAATGCCCATGGTCTGATTTTCCTGCTTATTTCATGCTTTTGGGTTATATGGAAAGATCGGCGGCGCTGGCTTGACCCACACTGATCAGTCGCTTCAATTCGGGTATACAGGAGCCACACTGGGTACCGCATCGGAGCTGGTTCTGCAGGCTGGCCAAGCGCTCGCTGGCTGAGCCTTGCACTTGAGAAAGGCAGGCTGTGATGGCTTGCTCCGTGATCCCCAGGCAGTTGCAGACGGGTTTGCTGCGAACCCATGCTTGACCCCCGGGTAGCGTTTGGGTAGGCTGAAGCAAGCCGTGTCCGCTGACCGGCGTGGGCAGGGTATCGCGCAGCAGGGCAGACAACCAACCGCTGGACCGGGTGTCGCCTGCCAGCAGAAAAGCCTGAATGTGTTCACCTTGCGACCGATCCAGCCGGATGCGGCGTTGTTGGAGACGCGGGACATCGACATAACGCAAGGTGTCAGGTGTGTTCAGTCCCATCTGCTCGCACAGCAGGGGCAGCCAGGTGTCCAGCGAATCCGGCGCATGCCTGCTGGCGGCCTGGAACCACAGCCCGGTCAGTCCCCCGTGCAAGTGGTTGTTCGCTACAGCTGAAAATGGCACGCAGACCGCGTAATCAAAATGGTCGAGGAGTGCGCGCAACTGTTGCCGCGCTGTCAGCGCCTGATCGGCCGGTAGCCAGGCCAGTGCTTGCACGGTCCAGGGCAGGCGGGCAGGTTCAATCCGCACGGCCGCATGCTTGAGTTCAGGTTGCTTGGAACTGGGACAGAACGCCGAGGTGGTCAGGCCATTGACCCCAGTCAACGGGCTGCCGTCGTTGGCTTTGCCACCGATGAATTCGCTCCCCCAGTGCATGGCGATGAAGCATTGGCGTCGGGCTAGTTCATGTGATGGGGTGGCTCCCAGAACCAGCTCTCCCCGCTTGCTGGTGACGCGCACCAGATCGCCGGCGCCTATGCCTGCTTCGGCCATGTCCTGTGGGTGCATGAGCACTTCGGGTTCAGCCACATGGCCGAAGAGCTGACCCAGGGTGCCGGTGCGCGTCATGCCGTGCCAGTGGTCGCGCAGGCGGCCGGTGGTCAGGGCGTAGGGGTAGCGCGATTCACGCTCTTCAAACAACGGCTGGAAAGGGAACGCGGCGAAGCGGGCACGGCCGTCGGCGGTGGGGTACACGCCGTTGGCGTAGAGGCGTTCGGTACCACGGGCCGGCCCCTCGGGCAGCGGCCATTGCTGGGGGGCCTGGTCGAGCTGGGCGTAGCTCACTCCGGTGATGTCCAGGTCGCGGCCACGGGTGCTGTCGCGGTGTTCGTTCCAGATCGGTTCGGGCGTTTCGTAGGGGACAAGTGTGCCGGGTGCGCGCCGGGGCAGGCGCTGCTCCAGCTTGCGGGCCAAATCCACAGCGATCTGCCAGTCGTGGCGCGGGGCTTCATCGCCCGCCGACGGCGGCGGGACCGCTGCGCGCACGCGGGTGATGCGGCGCTCGCTGTTGGTGACGGTACCTTCCTTCTCGCCCCAGGTGGTGGCGGGCAGCAGCAGGTCGGCCCAGTCGCAGGGGGCCGCGCTGGCATAGGCTTCCTGCACCACCACGAATTCGGCACGTTCGAGTGCGCGGCGCACGGTGGCCTGATCGGGCATGGATTGGGCCGGGTTGGTGCAGGCAATCCACAAGGCCTTGATCTCGCCCTCGGCAGCGGCCTGGAACATCTCGACGGCCGTCTTGCCGGGGGTGGCCGGCAGGTCAATGCCGGGGTTGAGCCCCCAGAGGGCAGCGATTTCGGCGCGGTGTGCGGGGTTGGACAAGTCGCGGTGAGCCGACAGCAGGTTGGCCAGGCCACCCACTTCGCGCCCTCCCATGGCGTTGGGCTGGCCGGTGAGGGAGAACGGCCCCGCACCGGGCTGGCCGATCTGCCCGCATGCCAGGTGCAGGTTGATGAGGCTGGCGTTCTTGGCGGTGCCGCTGGTGGACTGGTTGAGACCTTGGCAATAGAGGCTCAGCGTGCGAAGGCGCGTGCTGGGGACCACCTGGCTGGCATCGTCTGGCACCCCCGCGAACCAGCGGGCGGCCGTGAACAGGTCGGCCACGGGCAGGCCGCAGACCTGGGCCACGGCGTCGGGCGTGTAGCCCTGGACCAGCTCGCGCAGGGCAGTGAAGCCACTGGTGTGGCGGTCAATGTAGCCGGTGTCTATCCAACCCTCGGCCAGCATGATGTGCAACAGGCCGTGAAAGAGCATCACGTCGGTGCCCGGCTGCAGCGGGAGGTACAGGTCTGCCAGGCTGGCGGTGTCGGTGCGGCGGGGGTCGGCCACGATGACCTTCATGCCTGGGCGTTGGGCCTTGGCGTCTTCGATGCGGCGGAACAGCACCGGGTGTGCCCAGGCGGCGTTGCTGCCGACGATGAAGAGACAGTCGGCGTGGT
>JAUVYR010000147.1 GCA_030602985.1 Burkholderiales bacterium | reverse complement strand
CATCACCGAAGCCACGAGCAATCAGGCCCAAGGGCTGTCTGCCGTCAACGGCACCGTCAGCGAGCTGGACCAGATGACCCAGCAGAACGCCGCATTGGTCGAGCAAAGTGCTGCAGCAGCCGACAGCCTGCGCGATCAAGCGCAGCGTCTGGCAAACCTGGTGGCTGTTTTCAGGCTATTGGATGGCCATTCGGGGCATCCCCCTCTGATGCCTGCCGCCACTCGTGGACATGGTTCCAGCAGCAGTTATGGAGGTCCGGACCGGCGACTCAAGCCGAGGTAATCATCCAGCCATTCATCACCTAAAACAACAGAGACAAACACGTTGATAGGCGCTCAATATGGGTCGAAGTGCCGTTCAGAGGTGCATTCACGATGGCGCGAATCACACAGATTCAGCCCTGAGTGTCACGGCTTCACCGGCCATGCAATCGCAGACTGAGTCAAGTGTGTTCCATGTGAATCAGTCATTACCCACCCACCGTTGATTGGAATTGAGATGCTTCAGCAAATGTCTATTGCCCGACGCACCACCCTGGTGTTGGGCTTCATGGTCCTTTCGATGCTGACGGTCGCAGGCCTATCCTTGGTCAAGTCCATGGATATGGCCGATGACATTCAGGAAATTGCGGGCGCTCAGGTCGAGCGAATCGCCTTATCGCAGCGATGGGATGCCAATGTCCGGGAGGCGGTGGCGCGCTGGACCGCTGTGTCGCTGGCCCCGGATGCCGCTCTATTGAATGCAACCAAGGAAAAGACGCTGGCCATTTCTGCCGATACGACTCGCGTTCAAAACCGTTTTGCAGAGATCGAGTCAAGCCCGCGAGGTTTGGAGCTGGGTCAAGAACTGGGCGCAGCGCGCGCCTTGTGGCTTGCCGAACGAGACAAGGTTCGTGCAGCGATTGAAGCCGGCGATCAGGCTACAGCCACCTCGTTAGGTAACGGCAGTTTTTCACAAGTGTCCGATGCGTATCTGGCTGTGTCAGCCCGCCACGCGGCCTACCAGGTGGATCGAGCCCAATCGCATGCGGCCGAGACCATTGCGACAACCAAACGTCAACTGAATATGTTGATGGCGGTGACCGCTTTGAGTTTGCTGGCTGCATTGGGTCTCGGGGTCGCCTTCGCCCGGTCCCTGACCAGGCCGCTGGATTACGCCATGGGTGTTGCTGATCGAATTGCGTCAGGTGATCTGACTCAATCGATTGAAGTCACGGGCCGGGATGAGTCTGCCCGCATGCTGACTTCATTGCGTTCGATGCAGGAAAACCTGTTGAAGGTGGTCACGCAGATTCGGATCGCAAGCGACGGTATCACGCAGGCTTCTTCTGAGATTGCCATGGGCAACCAGGACCTCAGCGCGCGAACTGAACAAACCGCGGGCAACCTGGAAGAGACTGCGGCGAGTATGGAGCAGCTGACCGCCACCGTGAAGCAAAGTGCGGATTCGTCGCGTCAGGCGAATCAGCTCGCTGCGGGGGCGGCGACAGTGGCCCAGAAGGGGGGCGCCGTTGTGGGGCAAGTGGTGCAGACGATGGACAGCATCACGCAATCCAGCCAACGGATCAGCGACATCATCAGCGTGATCGACGGCATCGCTTTCCAGACCAATATTCTCGCGTTGAACGCGGCAGTCGAGGCTGCACGGGCGGGCGAGCAGGGTCGAGGTTTTGCCGTCGTGGCAGGAGAAGTGCGGACATTGGCTCAACGCAGTGCTCAGTCCGCTAAAGAGATCAAAGACCTGATCAATGCCAGCGTGAACAGCGTGCACGAAGGCAGCAGGTTGGTTCAGGACGCGGGCACGACCATGAGTGAGATCGTGGACAGCGTGAAGCAGGTTTCGGACATCATTGGCGAGATCACGGCTGCAGCTGCTGAACAAAGCGACGGCATCGGCCAGGTGAATGTGGCTGTCAGCCAGCTCGACCAGATGACACAACAAAATGCGGCGCTGGTTGAACAAAGCACAGCCGCTTCAGAGAGCTTGCGCGACCAGGCGTCCCGTCTGTCGCAAACGGTCGCCCAGTTCAAGACCGCTGAGGGGACTCAAGATGAGCTGCCGCGTCCCGTCCGGCATGTCCCTGTCAAATCTGCTCAGTCGGCGACAGGAAAAAACAAACCAGCCAAGTTGTCATCGCCCCTGTCGGCGGCCAGACCCGTCGCCACGGCGCTGCCGCCCGCCTCTGCCTCGGCCAGACCTGTCGCCCCAAGGGCCGTGACGCCTGCTATAAAGTCAGACAAATCGACTGAAAACCACCCAGGTGACTGGGAAAGCTTCTAAGCCACATGAACGCCCGCACTCATTGCCATTTGCTGGACACCCACCCACTGCAGGCCCATGTTGAAGAGGCATGGGAGTCCCGCATCATTCCCGCGCTTGAGCGCTACATCACGATTCCGGCCAAGTCGCCGGCTTTTGACTCCGATTGGTCATTGCATGGACATCTCGAAACTGTCCTTCAGGAGGCGGCTGACTGGGTCGCCGCCCAGCGAGTCGAAGGCTTGCAGTTGGAGATCATACGGTTACGCACCGCAGATGGAAATGCCCGCACCCCCGTCCTGTTCTTCGAGGTGCCTGCCAGCAACGGCCAGCAGGGACAGCCAGCCCCGGCCAGCGGCCAGACGGTGCTGATGTACGGCCACCTCGACAAACAACCCGAATTCAACGGGTGGCGCAGCGATCTCGGCCCATGGACTCCCAAGCTGCAGGATGGCAAGCTGTATGGTCGTGGCGGTGCCGACGATGGCTATGCGGTCTATGCCAGTATCGCGGCCATTCAGGCCTTGAAGGCGCAGGGGGCGGCCCATCCCCGCATCGTGGGGCTGATCGAAACTTGCGAGGAGAGTGGCTCTCACGACCTTTTGCCCTACATCGACGCGTTGCGTTCTCGCCTGGGTGATGTGGGCCTGGTGATTTGTCTGGACAGCGGTGCGGGCAACTACGACCAGCTCTGGCTGACGACCAGTTTGCGCGGGATGGCCAGCGGCGTTCTCAAGGTGGAAGTCCTGACCGAAGGCATCCATTCGGGTGACGCCTCCGGGCTGGTGCCCTCCAGCTTCCGGATCATGCGACAGGTGCTCGACCGTCTGGAAGACAGTGCCACCGGGCGACTCCTGCCATCGGCTTTTCACGTCGAGGTGCCGGCTGATCGTCTGGCGCAGGCCCGCGCGACGGCCGCCATCCTAGGTGAGGAGGTCTACCGGCGCTTTCCCTGGGCGCACCACGATTGCGGCGGCTCGACACTGTTTGCCTTGCCCACCACCACCGACCCGGTGGAGGCGCTCATCAACCGGACTTGGCGCCCCACCCTGAGCGTGACCGGCGCG
>JAUVYR010000021.1 GCA_030602985.1 Burkholderiales bacterium | reverse complement strand
CTGGGACGACGAATCTGGAAGAAGTGGATTGGTTACCACCGGCGCAGCCTGGTGGAGACGAAGATGAACTGCTTCAAGCGGCTGGGCGAGCGGGTGATGGCCAGGACGTTTGAGCGTCAGGTGACGGAGTTGCACATCCGTGTGGCCCTGCTCAACCGGTTCAGCCAACTCGGACGCCCGGTGACGGTGGCCGTGGCCTAAGTCCGTCTGGGGTTGGGGTTACTGCGTTCGCCCGGGCCTTTGTGCAACAACGCCCCACCCGGCGCTGCTCGTCATAAACCTGGACAGAAATCTTGGGCATGCGCTCAAACAGGTCGCGCATCCGCTGTTCACTGGCCTGCAGCGCGAGCTCGTCGCGCCGCCGAATGAGGGAGTTGCACAAACCCTCCACTGCCAGTTCCAGCAAGGTGTGATCGGCTTCTGTCCAGGTGCGCCGCTGCCGAACCGCGTCAAACCCGACAAAACCGATGAGACGATGGCGGTAAGGCATGGGCACCATCACGGTGGAGAGAATGCCTTGACTCTCCAGCACCGCTTTTTCTTCCGGGATTTCAAAGGCCATCTCGGCCACTGAAGGAATGTTCAGCATCTGGAAGGACAGCAAAGTACGCCCGAACAACGAGGCCGGTTCGAAGTACAGTTTCTGCAAATACGCTCTCTGGGGCTCGATCCCGTCTGCACACCACTCATGACTGTTGTAGATGTGCAGACCGTCTTCGTGAAACTGAAATAGGTAAGCACGATCCGCCCCGACAAACTGGCCGAGTTGGGCTAGCGTGTCATCAATTGCTGCATCGAGACGCTCACTGTCGGCCAACAATAGACGACGCGACACCGCCGCGATGGTCCGCTCCAGCGCAACACGACGTTGCAGGGCCTCCTGAGTATCAAATTCGAATGGCGGGCTCGCCATGAGCAGCCTTTGGATCGAGGGATCTGGGTAGAGCTGCGCGCAAAGAATCACACGCACTGACCACAGTATCGCGATCCCACTCGAATCGTCAAGTGCGTTTGATCTCGGGTGAGTCCAGGCCTTCCACTAAGATGCGAGGCCCGAGAAAGGAAAACCGTGTTCAAGCAAGTGATGATCTACCGAATCGGTGCTGACTGGTCGGCGCCGGTGGAACAGATGGAAGAGGCCTTGGCCAAGCTCCCTTTTGCCCCTTGTGGCGCCACTCAGGAAAAATCGGTGGGCTGGGTTCCCCCACGGGGTCAGGCCCATGGCGCATTGGTCGAGCTGGTGGGGGGGCATCGCATGCTGCGCTTCCAGATCGAAACCAAGGCCGTCCCAGGTTCCGTGATCAAGCGCCGCCTCGATGAACGCGTGGCAGACATCGAGGCCAAGGAAGGCAGAAAACCGGGCCGCAAAGAGAGCCGAGACCTGCGCGATGAAATCGCCCATGAACTGCTGCCCATGGCTTTCGCCAAGACGGCCAGCATCTTTGTGTGGATGGACTTGCAGGCGGGCCGGCTGGTGCTGGACACCAGCAGCCAGGCACGAGCCGATGAAATCATCACGGCCCTCGTCAAGTGCCTCGATGGCCTGACACTGAGTCCATTCAACACACAGATGTCCCCGCAGGCGGCGATGACCGCCTGGCTGACAGGCAGCGCCGACGACTGGCCGGCCCATTTCGCCCCTGGCCGAGAGGTCGAACTCAAGTCAGCGGACGAACTCAAGTCGGTTGTTAAATTCACCCGGCATCACATTGACGACGAGCAGATGCGCTTACACATCAGCCAGGGCAAATTGCCCACTAAGCTTGCACTGGACTGGGACGGGCGCGTGAGCTTTGTGCTGACCGAAAGCACGGTCTTGAGCAAAGTGGCCTTTCTGGACGGTGTATTTGAAGACAATGCCACGGCCGAAGATGAAGGCGGGTTTGACGCCGATATGACCATTGCCACCGGTGAACTGGGGGCACTCATCAACGACCTCACTGAAGCCCTTGGAGGCGAACTGGTCTGACACCCACATCCGCGGGTTAAACTGGTTCTATGCTTACGGTTATTGCCATCTGCATCGGTGCCTGCGTCGGGGCTTTGAGCCGCTGGCAACTGGGCGTCTGGCTCAATACCGGCCAGACGCTGCCTTGGGGAACTCTCACTGCGAACTGGGTCGGGGCCTATGCGGTCGGGCTGGCTGTGGTATTTTTTCAACAACACAGCGGCCTGGACCCGGTCTGGCGGCTGGCCATCGTCACCGGCCTTCTGGGTGCCTTGACCACCTTCTCCACCTTCTCAGTGGAAACAGTGGCCATGCTGCAGTCAGGCAAAGCCGTATGGGCGTTTATCAATGCCTGTCTGCACCTGGCGGGGTCTTTGCTACTGACCTGGGGGGGTATCCTCACCGCCCAATCCCTCTGGCGGGTTTCAGCCTGAAGCGTTAAAATAAGTGGGTTGCGTCACACTCGTCGGCGCAACCTCTGACGTTTGATATGCCCTGGCCCCCGCGGTCTGAAGCCCCCTTGATCTGACTTTGTGTCCTATTCGGGGATCAACGCAATGCAAGTGGCGGGCATCCCATCCCCGGTATCTGCGCTCGTTTGTCGGGCGTTTCCTGGTCAGCCAGCGTGCGGCCTGCCGTGGATCAACCATCCAAAGGAAACCCCTTGGCCAAAGAAGATCTGATTGAAATGCAAGGCAAGGTAGACGAAGTTCTGCCCGATTCACGTTACCGTGTCACTCTCGAGAACGGCCATACCCTGGTGGCGTATTCGGCTGGCCGCATGAAAAAGCACCACATCCGCATTCTGGCGGGCGACAAGGTGTCTCTCGAACTATCGCCTTACGACCTCACCAAAGGCCGTATCACCTTCCGCCATATTGAACAACGCTCTGGTGGTACACCAGCGCCTGTGCGCCGCACCTATCGCTGATTGAGCGGGACATCACGGATGCCTGAGGTGGCACCTTTTTGATGCTTGTCAAAGCAGCGTAAGTTTCCTGATTTTATACCCCAACCCCCAGGAGTATCGAAATTCAGGAGACAAGCGATGAAAACCATCAACAGCTCACGCCGCCGCTGGTTAAGCGGCGCAGCTACCCTTCCCTTAGCCGCCGCCATCGGTGCGACCAGTGCGCCCGCCCATTCACGTGTCCTTACCAATGCTCGTATCGTGATCGTGGGCAGTGGCTTGGGTGGTATTGCCGCAGCCAATCGGCTTTCGAACCAGCTGGACGGCGCCCGGATCACCATCATCGACGGGCGTGAAGCGCATTACTACCAACCTGGGTGGACCTTGGTGGCCAGTGGTGTCTGGCCTGCCGCCAAGACCGTTGAGCGCAATGCCGATTACCACCCGGCGGGTGTGGAATGGATCAAGGACCACGTCGCCGAGTTTGACCCTGTGGGCAATGCACTGGTCACACGTAGCGGCCAGCGTGTCCCCTACGATTACCTGATCGTGGCGACTGGATGCCAGTTGAATTACGGCGCGATCGAAGGCATGGATGTGGCCGCGATTGGTCAGAATGGTCTGGGCTCGGTGTATCACAGCGTTGACGCCGCCGCAGCCACTTGGTCCGCCATGGACGCCTTCAGGAAAACAGGCGGCAAGGCCGTCGCGCTCATGCCCCATACGCCCATGAAATGTGCGGGCGCCCCACTCAAGATGACCTTCATGCTGGCGGACCGGCTCCGCCAGGCAGGTACCTTGGCCAACTCAGATCTCACCTTTTATTCCGGGGTGGGCTCTGTTTTCGGTGTGCCTGCTTACAACGAATACGTGATCAACCGGTTTGAGGGGATGGGCATTGATGTGGTGTTCAATCACCGCCTCAAAGCCATCGATATTGCAGGCCGACGTGCCACTTTCACCACCACCGAAGGGGCAGAAGTCCAGACCGACTACGACTTCATTCACGTAGTCCCACCCATGAGTGCGCCAGATGTGGTCAAGAACAGTGATCTGGCCTGGAAGGAAGGGCCCTTTGCGGGCGGTGGCTGGCTGGAAGTGGATGAAGAAACGCTGCGCCATCGTCGCTTTGGTAATGTGTTCGGGCTTGGGGACGTGAACGGCACCCGGCGGGGTAAAACCGCTGCAACTGTGAAAGCGTCCGTCCCGATCGTGGTCAACAACCTGATCGACGTGATTGCGGACCGGCAGACCGCCATGCGATTCAACGGCTACACCTCATGTCCGTTGATCGTTCGCGAAGGCTCGGCCCTGCTGGTGTAGTTCGACTACGAGGGTCGACTCGTTCCGTCGCTGCCGTTCATCGATCCGATGAAGGAAAGCTACTTTGCCTGGGTCATGAAACACCGCATGCTCCAACCCGCTTACCGCGCTGTGCTCAGAGGCCGCGCCTGATCAAGGAGACCCATCATGTATGAAATCTGGCTTGGCCTGAACATTGTTTTCGAAATCCTGAAACCAGCCCTCGCCGTGCTGGTGGTTCTGGCCCTGTTGTGGGTAGCACTGCTTGTGTATACCCTGCGCAACAAAGGTGCCCAATGGCGTCAAGTGCTGCCCGCAGCCGCCGTGATCGGTATCGTGGTTGCCATGGTGGTGCTTGTCTTGAGCCCCACTTGGATGGCTTCCAGCCTTTCTCAGGTGACTTACTGGGTGGACTGGGCATTCCTGGGAACGAGCGCACTAGGGATGGGCGCACTGCTGGCCGTTGTCAGTTGGCCCGCCTTGGCCTTGCTGGCTCAGAAAACCTGAATCACCCCCCACCCCGCTGCATGACCAGATCAAAGTGCTTCATGAACTGAAGCCGGGTCTGGTCATCCACACCTTCAAAACGAAACTGCACAAAAAGGCGGGGCAATCGCATGAGGGCGATCGCTCGATCGGGCATGGGTGCCCAGCCAATGTGGGCGTGACCCGTTGACAAACGGGCCGATACGGCAGACTGACCCTGCCAACACCAGTCCACCGGTCCCATGGCTAGTGGCAGACGCGCTTTCCACTCTTGGAGCGTGCCCGCCATTTCCCGTTCAAAGGCGGGCGGATAGTCGGCCTGCACAGTCCTTAGCCGCCCGCGATCGGTGGCCAGATGGCCAGCACATCGCCCGCTTTGAGACGATGGGTAGGCCGCTCCTCCGGCTTGATGTAGTGTCCGTTGACCAGCACCAGATGCACCAGTCTGGGCGGCAGACCGAAGCGCTCGACCAGCGACTGCACAGAGGTATCTGGCTCCACATCCAGCTCCACCTGGTTGAACTTGGCCCCGGCAGGCAGGTAGTCCCCCAGAGTGGCAAAGAGCTTGAACGTGATTCGCATGGTCGATTCAACGCCGGCGTGCATCGGCAGCTCCACTCCAGTGACCTTGAGCCTGAGCGGTGGCCAGGTAGGCTTTCATCAGTTGAGTCGGGTCTTCCATGAGCTGGCGCTTCCAGTCGCCCAACTTCACTTTGCCCTCCACCAGACCACGCATGACGCCCACATGATCGGTCCAGCCCACGCTGTTGCAACCCACCATGACATCGCCGTCAAACTGCAAGCTCAGCACCTTGTGGTTCACCGCGTCGGACAGCTCGACCTTCTCACCGCCGGGCACCCCTTCCCAGTTGCCAAAACTGGTCGAGATCAGACCCAGGGTGTCGAGGACGTTGATTTGTGTGACGCCTTTGAGCACCGCCGGTTTACCCGCCATGTTCATGGCCGCGACATAAGCCTGGTCAGCCGCGTTGGGCTGGATCGCACTCACGATCGCTTTGCCGCTGACTTTGTCAAAGGCCTCGGCACAGTCGCCAGCGGCATAGATACCCGGTACGTTGGTTTGCATGTGCTCGTCGGTCAGTACACCCAGCAGGCAGGTGATGCCCGAGTGCTCCAGAAAACCGATGGCGGGCCGCACCCCCGTGGCACTGATCACCAGATCGGCGGTCAGGGTTTCGCCATTGGACAAACGAACCTGCAGCGCCTGGCCTTCGCCGGGCTCAATGGCTTGCACCTTGGCCCCGGTGAACACCTTCACCCCTTTGGACTCGCACCATTCGCGGATCATGCCACCTGCGGCTGGCCCCATCATGCGAGGGACCATGCGGTCGCCCATCTCCACCACGGTCAGTTGGACACCCCGCTGCTTCAAGGCTTCCATGATGATGCAGCCGATGAAGCCGGCGCCCATCTGCAGCACCTTCGCCCCCGGCTGAGCCAGTTGGGCAATCGCCCGGGCGTTTTCCAGCGTCCAGCAGGGGTGTACGCCAGGCAGATCCATACCAGGAATCGGCGGGCGTACCGGGTGCGAGCCCGTGGCAATCAGCAAGGTGTCAAAGGGCAGCGAATCCTCGCTGTCCAGCGTCACCTGGCGCGTCTTGATGTCCACCCCCGTTGCCTTGGCGTGGACGATATCAATGCGCTGCCGGGCAAAGTGATCCGGCGATTTGCGCAGGTAAGTCCCCGGCTCGTCGATATTCCCGATCAGCAGATAGGGAATCGCCATGCGGGAATAAGGCGGCTCGGGCTCGTCGCCCACCAGCGTGATGCGGTCGTGAGGCGCCTGCTTGCGCAGGGTTTCAGCCGCGATCACACCGGCGGGGCCAGTGCCCAGAATGACATGATGTTTCACAGGCACTCGCTTGTTTTACAGACCCAGCCGTTCCTTGGTGGCCGATGTGGGCCGTCCTTCGGTGTCCCAGCCACGAGCCGCGTAGTATTTAGGCAGCATCTCGGGCAGCTTGCTCACCGAGCCCTTGGCCGGGCCGGTCTTGGCGGCTTCGGTCAGCAGGCGCTTGGGAAGGCTGTCATCTTTGGCGGTGAAACCGGCGGCGTTGTTGAACTCACGCTCCATGTTCCATATGCGCTCACCGATGTGGTTGAGGTGCTCCATGGTGAACTCCTCGCCACAGGCGGCCTGCACCTGCGGGGCCACGTCGGCCAGCGTCCAGGCGAAGCTGGTGAAGATGCAGATGCCGGCCGAGTCAAATGCGGCGGTGGCGTCCTGGAAGGCCTTCACCAGTTCGGGCTTGCCTTCATGCTCGGTCGGCTCCGTCTTCACAGGAATGCCCAGCACCTCGGAGGCGATGGTATAGCCACGCAGGTGGCAGGCGCCCCGGTTGCTGGTCGCGTAGGCCAGGCCGATGCCCTGCGCCACGCGCCCGTCGTAGGCGGGGAATTCCTGCCCCTTCACGCTCATGGACAGATCCGGGTGACCGTACTTGGCCGTCAGGCGTTTGGAACCCTGGCCAATCTCCTTGCCGAAACCCACCCCGTGAGCCGTCAAGTCGGCCAGTTCACACAGCGCCTTGGCCGAACCGAAGGGCGCCTCGATGCCGATCTGCTCCTTGGTCAGCACGCCCATCTCGTACAGCTCCATGACGGCACCCACGGTGGCGCCGAAGCTGATGGGGTCCATGCCCTCTTCGTTGCAGATCAGGTTGGCGTACTGCAGCGCTTCCAGGTCGTTCACGCCGTTGGCCGCGCCCAGCGCCCAGGCCGCTTCGTACTCCAGACCGCCGCTCGCTCCCCAGTACTGCGGCTTGTTCTGCACGCTGAAGTGGGATTCGTCGATTTTGCTGATGCGACCGCAAGCGATGGTACAGCCGAAGCAGGCCTGGTTGGTCACCAGGTGCTTTTTGCCATCGGTGGCGCGCGGGGTAGCCATGGCCTCGGCAGAAATGTCCTTGGCGCCTTCGAACTGCACGTCGCGGTGGTTGCGGGTCGGCAGCATGCCCACCTCGTTGATCACGTTCATCAGCACCTGCGTGCCGTAGGTGGGCAGACCTTGCCCGGTCACGGCGTTTTCGGCCAGCACCTTCTTGGCCGCCTTGGTGGACGCCATGAAGACCTTCGGGTCGCGGATGTTGCCCACGCCTTTGGTGCCCCGCACGGCAATCGCCTTGAGGTTCTTGCTGCCCATCACGGTGCCCACGCCCGAACGTCCGGCGGCACGGTGCAGATCGTTCACCACCGAGGCGTACAACACGCCGTTCTCACCGGCCTTGCCCACGCTGCAGATGCGCAGCAGCGGGTCCTGCAGGCTGGTCTTGAGGGCTTCTTCGGTCTTCCAGACGCTCTGGCCCCACAGGTGGCCCGCGTCGCGCAATTCGGCGACATCATCGTTCACGTAGAGGTACACCGGTTTCGGCGACTTACCTTCGAAAATGATCATGTCCCAGCCGGCCATCTTCAACTCGGCGCCCCAGTAGCCACCCGAGTTCGAGCAGGCAATGGCGCCGGTCAGGGGGCCTTTGGTGACCACGGTGTAGCGCCCGCCGGTGGAGGCCATGGTGCCTGTCAGCGGGCCGGTGGCCCAGATGATCTTGTTGTCGGGCGACAGCGGATCGACCTTGGGGTCGATTTCGCTGATGAGGTATTTGGAAGCCAGTCCACGCGAACCCAGGTAGGCCTTGGCCCATTCCATGTTCAGCGGTTCGGGGGTGACGGTGCCAGCCGTGAGGTTGACGCGGAGAATTTTTCCAGCCCAGGACATGTGTGTGCTCCTTATGGTTCAGGCGGCCGAGGCCTGGTTGCCGAGCCTGTCGGCCCACTGTTTCATCTTGTCGATGCCGGTCCAGTTGGCGTCAATGAAGGTGATGGCGCCAGTCGGGCAGGCGTCAGCGCAAGCCGGCTCGCCACCGCACAGGTCACACTTCTGAACCTTGCCGGTTTCCTGCACATAGTTCACCGTGCCAAACGGGCAGGCGATCGTGCAGACCTTGCAACCCACGCAGGTGGTTTCATTGACCACCTTGGCACCCGTCAGTTTGTCCACCGTGATCGCTTCCACCGGGCAGGCATGCAAACACCAGGCCTCGTCGCACTGGGTGCAGGTGTAGGGAACCTTCTTGCCGGTGTGGTGGAAGTCAAACACCTTGATGCGGGATTTGGACGTGGCGTAGGTGCCGTAGTTCTCGAAGGAACAGGCCATTTCGCACTGCAAGCAGCCGGTGCATTTATCCGGGTTGATGTGCAGGACTTTCTGCATACGGGTCTCCTGTGGATGGTTCGGTACACGCACGCCGCCTTATGCGATGGCGTTCATACCCATTGTTGACGAAGCCACCCCTATGCAAATGAGGGTTATCCCGAATTTCTTTGACCAACACATCGAAAGTCTCATGTTGAGACAGGCCTGTACCACCACAAAACCGACTGTTCTCATCGGATACTTGAATCAGGATGGGATGTTGAAGATTTCGGGCAAACAATCGCATCAGGAGACACAGCATGACCTTGCCGGACCGCCCCGTTGCGACCGATTCCTCTGCGCGCCTGGCGTGGATCGATCAGGCACGCCATCAAGCGTTTGATGAGGGACACGTCTCTGTTGGCCTGTCACCCCTGATCGAGCGATCTTGGCAACGCTGTTTGGCCCTCGGGTTGAACCCCAGAGACAAGGTGGTTTTTGATCCAGTCTCTCCTTCACGCATCAAGCAGGCATTGGACAAGAGTCAGTCACTGATCTCGGCCAGTCAACCGGTCATCCAGACCCTGACGCGTGCCTTGCTGCACACCCGCTACTTCGCCCTGCTGACGGATGCCGACGGCGTTGTGCTGGACGTACAAGGTGCTCTGGATGCTCAAAACCCAGCCGCTCGGGCGATCGCCAGGGTGGGTGTGGATCTGTCCGAACAACGGGTCGGCACCACCGCCATCGGCGCGTGCCTGGCGGATGCAGAGCCCATCTGGTTGCATCGCGGCGAGCATTTCTTTGACGACAACCAGGTGTTCAGCTGCGCGGGTGCGCCCATCCGTGGGCCTCAAGGTCATGTGCTGGGTATGCTGGACCTGACAGGCGTCAGCGTGCCTGAGCAACCCGCCCTCAAGCATCTGGTGACACAGGCCGCCCGAAGCATCGAGAATGCCCTGACGCTGGCCAGCCCTCACGCCTTGCTGCTCCGCATCAACTGGCCGGGCCGACTGCTCGGTGAAGACGATGATGGACTGCTGTGCCTGGACGAATCGGGCCTGACCGTGGGCTATAACCGACCTGCCGCCATGATGCTGGAACTCTCACCACAGGGGCCATTACCCCATGTCAGTGATGTACTGGCGGTCGACACGCATCAGCTGTTTGACCGTGCACGGCGCTCCGAAGGCCCGACTGAGGTACCTCTGTGGTCTGGATTGCGTGTCCAGGTGCATGCACAGCGGCCAGTCGCCGGGCATACACAGTCTTCGCTGCACGCCTTGCCACTGCGCGACATGGAGGCGGCCCGCATCCGCAAAGCGGTCGACGACGCCAGAGGTGATGTATTGGCAGCCGCGCGCGCGTTGGGCATCAGTCGGGCCACGATCTATCGCAAACTGGGCAAACGCTGATCGACTACAAGGTTCTGGACAACGTCCAGCCCAGGAACCACTGACGACCGGGCGCAGGTTCAAAAAAACGGCTGTTGCTTTCGTTGGCAATCACTGAGCCGATGTAGAACCGATCGGTCAGGTTTTCAACGCGCAAGGTCTGCCTCAACGTCCACGGTCCGCGGCGAAGGTCGTGAGCCAGGCGAAGGTTGAAACGGTTGGATGGAGCTGTTCGGTCCACATTGAGATCGTTGACAGCCATGCTGCCCTGATACACCCACTCCAGCGCGGCTTCCCAACCCTGGTCGGGTCGATGCTGCCAGACGATCTCGCCAAAAACGAAACGATCCAGCACCCCAGGGATACGGTTGCCCGCATTCACCACCGCATTCGAACTGCTGACAAAAGGCTGCCTGAACTTGGCCTGTATGGCGGTGAAGGCCAGATGCGAGCGCCAAGCCGGCGACCATTGGCCGGCGTAAGACAGTTCAAACCCTTGCCGCCGGGTGTCACCCGCATTGCGAAAGACACTCCTGCCGCCAATGCTGGACGCCACCACGATTTCGTCACGGGTGTCGATACGGAAGACCGCCGCATCCACCCGGTGCCCATCGGCCACTCGAGCCTTGACTCCCACCTCCAGGTGGGTGCTGATGGCGGGACGCAAGCCGAGATTGGGGCCACTGCTGTCAGCGGTGTAGGCGATCTCTGTGAAGGTGGGGGTTTCAAACCCGCGGCCGACATTGGCATACAGGTTCAGATCTGACCCGATATGCCGGGTGAATCCGATGACCGGATTGGTCGCCGTGAATCGGACCCGGCCGCTGTCATCCGGGTTATCAGGGCGGATGAAAAAATCCTGGATCGAGAACTGGACCTCGTTCGCTCTCACACCCGCCACAACGCTCCAGTTCTCGCTGACAGCCCAGTCCACCTGAGTGTAGAGACCCAGACTGGACACGGCATTGTCTTCATCGCGCTTGAGCGCACCCACCACGCCGAAATCGTTGATAAACCCCCGACGTCGCTCGTTCATGCGCTCGACGTCGAGCCCGAGGGTCCACTGGATCTGTCCCTCTCCCCAATCCCTGCGCTGGGCATATCGAACACCCAGACCACCGAATTGGCGGTCCAGCTGCACCACACCCCCTGCCGCAGTAGGCGACTGCTGCACAACCAGCGGAATGGACAGCCGATTGTCCAGATCGCGCTGTCCCAAATAAAAACGCGCGGACACGTCGCTGTCGCGATCCAGGCGGTGGTCGATGCTCCAGCCGATCTGGCTTTGGGAAACGGATTTGCCGGCTCGGTACCGGGTGGCGTTGAGCACCGCCTGCCGGGGATTTTCCTCGACCTGCTGCCGTGTCAGACCCAACGGATCCCCCGAAACCGGCTGGTCAAACACATTGGCCACCAGCGTCAGGCGGGTCTGCTCGCTGACCGTCCAACGCAAGCGGGCATTGGTGTGCACCCGGGCCGCCTGACTGTTGACGCGCCAGCCCTCGGTAGAAAAATCGCTGTGGTCTATCCGGTAGTTGAAGTCACCCCTGTGCCCGGCCAGTTGCAGACCCACACGCTGGAACCGCTGGGGACCCAGGTCCAGGGTGGTCTGCAGTTGCGCAGGCTCAGGGCCATCCGCAGTGAACACCTGCAGGACACCCCCTGCCGCATTGCCATACAGCTGTGCCTTCAGCACCACCACGCCCGGAATGCGAATCGCCGACTCGGAGAGGTTCACCATCGGACCTGCCGACTGAATGACGGTCTGGTCCACCGCCTGTACGGACGCCGGGGCATCGAAGCTTTGCTGTTCCTGGCGACTGGCGCTGATGACCACCGTATCCAGCGTGCGATCCTGCTGCGCGTGGACGGCCGTTGTCGTACCGGCTGACAACCCCCAGCACAGCAAGGCCATGGTCGCTGTGGGTGTGAGGGTGGGATGGTGCATGGGTCTGCATATTAGACCCATGCGAATACACCAACCCCCTACTCAGTTTCTGACCGCATTCGGGAAAAACAGCTGCTGACCTTCCATCTGATAAGACGCAATGGCCGCTTGCCCTTGGGGTCCAACCAGCCAGTCGATGAACCGTTGACCCTCGGCTGTTTTCACATGCGGGTGGCGTGCCGCGCTGACCAGTATCACCCCGTACGGGTTGAACAGTCGGGCGTCACCTTCCACCAGCACACGCAGGTCACCGCGATTCCTGAAGCTCAGCCAGGTGCCGCGATCGGTCAGCACATAGGCGTTGCGGGCTGAGGCCATGTTCAGGGCCGGCCCCATGCCGCAACCGCATTCCTGGTAGCCACTCCCTCGGTTGGTCACAGCCGGGGCCATGGCCCAGAACCGCTTTTCGGCGGCGTGGGTGCCGCTGTTGTCACCCCTTGAAATGAACGGGGCTTGTGCTTGTGCCAGTCTTTCCAGCGCCTGAACAATGTTGTTGCCCCGGGCCTGCGCGGGGTCGGCGCTCGGGCCCACCAGGATGAAGTCGTTATACATGACTTCTAGGCGCTGAACACCGAAACCTTCAGCAACGAACCGTTCCTCGGCCGCCTTGTCGTGAACGAACAGGACATCGGCATCACCGCGACGAGCCACATCAATCGCCTGTCCTGTACCCAGAGCGACCACCCGGACCTGAATGCCAGTCGCTTGCGTGAACTGCGGCAGGATGTGTCCAAACAGCCCAGACTGTTCGGTTGATGTGGTGGAGGCCACCACAATCGACTGTGCATGCACAGCACCGGCACCCACCATCAAAGCCACGCTCAAAAGCGCACACCATTTTTTCAGCATCACCACTCTCCTCTTGTAAAAGCCAATGCCTCCGGGCTCACGCCAGCCAGCACAGCGTCGTTGAAAAAAGATTCGACGGGCAGATCAGCCAGCAATCGCCCCCCTTCCAGATACAAGACCCGCTGGGCCAGTCGCTTGACCTGCCCTAGGTTGTGGCTGCTGAAGACCATGGTAGCGCCCGGCTCGGCCGCAAACTCGGCCATGAGCTGCTCGACGTCGCGTTTTGCATGCGGGTCCAGGCTGGCGGTGGGTTCATCCAGCAGCCAGACCTGAGGGCGCAACGCCCAGGCACGGGCGAGCGCCAATCGTTGCTGCTGCCCACCGGACAGGGCCCGCGCATGACGCCCTGCCAATGCAGACATACCCACTCGTTCCAGGGCCTGCAAAGCCCTCTCACGCGCGGCTGGGCCACGCTGGCCCTGCAACCACAGTCCCATGCGGATGTTGTTCAAGGCGCTCAGCCGCAACATGAATGGCCGCTGAAACAGCATCGCCTGACGGACAGCATCCACGCCCCTGGAGGGGGGCGTCACCGCCCGCCCTGCAGCCAAGGGCAAGAGACCATGCAAGGCACGCAGCAGGGTGCTTTTGCCGCTGCCATTGGGGCCGATCACCGCGATGCGCTCCCCCGCACCAATGTGCAGGGTGATGTCGGTCAAAGCCCTGACCTGCCCCCGCTCACCGAGATGAACGCAGACCTGCTGCCAATCGAAGAGCGTCCTCATGCCATGCCCCCTGCAGCACTGGCTCTCGATGGCTCAGACGCATCTGCACGCTCACGCCAGCGACGAATCAGGGCCACCAGCGCATTCAACAACAGGACCACCCCCAGCAGCACCATGCCCAACCCCAGCGCCATGGGCAGATCACCCTTGCTGGTTTCCAGGGCGATCGCCGTGGTCATCACGCGGGTGAACCCTTCGATGTTCCCCCCCACAATCATGACGGCCCCCACTTCGGCAATCGCGCGACCAAAGGCGGCCAGCACGACGGTCAGCAAGGCATAACGCTCATCCCAGGCCAGCAACAACCCTTTGAGCGCCCCCCCTGCGCCGAGCGAGGCCAGTTGCTCACCGTGCTGGCGGTCTGCGTCTTCAATCACCTGCCGAGTCAGCGCCATGGCAATCGGCAGGACCAGCAACGTCTGTGCGACCACCATGGCCTGAAAACTGAATAGCCAGCCCAGAAAACCCAGCGGACCTGAACGGGATAGCAGCAGATAGACCACCAGCCCCACGACCACAGCAGGGACGGCCAACGCCGTGTTGAGCAGCGTGACCACGACCCCGCGACCTCTGAATCGGGACACACCCAACCATGCACCCGCCAGGATGCCGATGGTGCATGCAATCACAGTGGCTGTCCCGCTCACCGCCAGGGAGCGAATGACGACCGACCACAAGGTGGGATCCAGCGAGAGGATCAACGATCCAGCCACCCGAAAGCTTTCAGAAAACGTATTCATATGCAGGACTCATGCTAGACACTAAGACCAAGGCCTGCAGGGTACCGTCTGAAGTTATGTTTGCTTGTGCATAAGTACGCACCGATCCACACATGTGAGCCTCATCAGGCACACTCATGGCATGCGAAAAATCGAGTTGACCTATCGACTACAAACGGATCGCGCCCCCGAGGCCCGCATACAGAACGACCTGATGCGGTTGCTGATGGCGGTGCGTACCCGTGGCTCCATCTCCGGGGCTGCCCGTGAACTCGCGCTCTCTTACCGCCACGTCTGGGGCAGCCTGAAAGATTGGGAGCAGACATTGGGGCAGCCGCTCGTCAATTGGGAGCGTGGTCAAGCCGCGCGGTTGACGCCCTTCGCTGACAAACTGCTGTGGACAGAGCAGCTGGCCCAAGCCCGACTGGCCCCGCAGATCGAGGCCCTTCGGGCCGAGCTGGAACGCACCCTGAGTCTGGCCTATGACCCCGGCGCCCATGTCCTGAGTCTGTTGGCCAGCCATGACGAAGCGCTGCCGCTGCTGCAGGCTTTTGCTGCAGAACACAACCGTCTGCATGTAGACATCCGCTTCTGCGGCAGCGTCGAGGCCATCCGGGCTTTGAACGAGGGCCGTTGTGTGATGGCCGGTTTTCATGCACGTGCCCAGCCCCAGGTCAACAGCCTGACCGCTCGCACATACAAGCCGCTGCTGCAACCCGGCCAGCACAAGATCATCGGCTTCGCGCGCCGCACCCAGGGCCTGATGGTGGCCCCAGGCAACCCCTTGCGCATCGACAGCCTGAAACGGGTCGCTCAGTGGCGGATGCGGTTCGTCAATCGAGCCCTCGGAACCGGAACAAGGGTGTTACTCGATGAACTGCTCGCTGAAGAGGGCATCCCGGTCAGCCGGATTCAGGGCTATGACTATGAAGAACCCTCTCACCGCGCCATCGCGATGGCCGTCGCCAGTGGGCGGGCCGATGTGGGTCTGGGTACCGAGGCAGTCGCGCGGCAGGTGGGTCTGGGGTTTGTGCCACTGACCAGCGAGTTGTATCACCTGGTCTGTCTGAAGTCAGCCATTGACCAGCCGCCAGTGTTGGCCTTGCGGCAGACCCTGCAAGCCACTGGCTGGCAGAGCCAGCTGAGCGCCTTGGCAGGTTACGAGCCGTTCGCCAGTGGCGAGGTGCAATCCTTGAGGACGGCCTTACCATGGTGGGTGTATCCAAAGGAACGCCACCCACCATGTCCAGCCACCTGAAAATGTGAATCAGGCGACTGGCGGCAGACGGCGAGCTATTTCCGCCACCAGCGCGCGGGCCAGTTGCAGCTTGGACGCGTGCGGCAACGGCATCACGCCATGGCTGTCCACCAACAACAGGGCGTTGTCGTCTTTGCCAAAGGTGGCGGGGCCGATGTTGCCCACCAGCAGTGGCACGCCCTTGCGAATCCGCTTGGCCTGGGCATGCGTTTCCAGGTCATGGCTCTCGGCCGCAAAACCCACGCAAAACAACGCGCCACTGCGCGCACGCTCTGATAGCGCCACACCAGCCAGGATGTCGGGGTTTTCCACAAAACCCAGGGTGGGAGGCAGGCCACTGCCATCTTTCTTGATTTTGTGCTCGGCTATCTGGGCTGGGCGCCAGTCGGCCACGGCTGCAGCGGCTACAAACACCGTGGCCTGCGCCACTTCCGCTTCCACAGCGGCCTGCATCTGCAGGGCCGACTGCACATTCAGCCGCCGGACGCCCCACGGCGTGGGCAGGTGCACCGGCCCGGCCACGAGGGTGACGTCCGCACCCGCTTCACGGGCGGCACGGGCGAACGCAAACCCCATCTTGCCAGAGGAATGGTTGGTGATGCCACGCACCGGGTCGATGGCCTCGAAGGTGGGGCCAGCGGTCACCAGCAGACGCTGGCCCGCCAGCAGCTTGGGCTGGAAGTGAGCCACCAGCAGCTCCAGCAGTTGATCGGGTTCCAGCATGCGGCCATCACCCACCTCGCCACAGGCCTGATCGCCCTGCCCCACGGGCAGCACCACGGCACCATCGGCCTGCAACTGCGCCCGATTGCGCTGAGTCGCCGGGTGCGACCACATTTCGCGATTCATCGCGGGCGCCAGGAGCAATGGCACCCGCTCCATCGGGCGTGCCACACACATCAGGGTGAGGAGATCATCGGCCCGCCCCTGGGCCAGTTTGGCCATGAGGTCGGCGCTGGCGGGTGCGATCAGGATGGCATCGGCCTCGCGCCCCAGGTTGATATGGGGCATGTTGTTGGACTCACGCGCATCCCACTGGCTGGCGACTACTGGGCGGTTGCTCAGGGCCTGCATGGTCACGGGAGTGATGAACTGCATGGCGGCTTCGGTCATCACCACCTGCACGCTGGCACCGGCTTTGGTCAGCAGGCGGCACAACTCCGCCGACTTATAGCACGCGATACCCCCGGAGAGGCCCAGAACAATGTGTTTGCCGGCAAGGTCAGTCATGGGCGGGAATGTACCACCACGACAGCCATTCAGCGCAGGACGTAGGCTTCCTTGGGGCGGTCGTTGGGGTCGGCCCAGACGCTTCGCGTGCTGGCATTGGCGGGCATACCCACTCGGTGATTGAGCGGAGGAATCGGTTGCTCAAACCAGCGGCTCCAGATCTGCTGGATGTCGCCCGTTCGCATCAGATCGCGGAGTGAGTCGTCAACCGCCTGCTTGAAGGCCACATCCCCTCGGGGCAGCATGATGGCAATCGGTTCGACCGACAAGGGATCGCCCACGATGCGGAAGGCATCCGGCTGGCTGGAGCGGGCGATGTTACCCGCCAGAATGGCACTGTCCATGATGAAAGCATCTGCTCGGCCCGCTTCCAGCATCGAGAAACACTCGCCGTGATCCTGACATTGCAGCTCGTTGAAACGCAGGCCCTTTTGTCGTTGCAGATGGCGAAGCACCTGCACCGAGGTGGTCCCCAGCGTGGTGGCTACATTTTTGCCGCTGAGGTCGGCAAAAGATGCAATGCCCGAGTTGGCACGCACAGCGATGCGGACTTCTTCAACCAGCGTGGTGAGGGAAAACGCCACATCGCGCTGTCGGGCCTGGTTATTGGTGGTCGAGCCACATTCCATGTCCACAGCGCCCGTCTGGACCATCGGAATCCGGTTCGAGGCCGTGACCAGTTGATGGCGTACTTCCAGCTGGGTCAACCTCAGCCGTCGCTTCAAATCCAGGGCGACCCGTTCGCAGATATCCACCTGATATCCCGCAAACTGCCCGTTGCCAATCGCATATGAGATGGCGCCCGAACTGTCGCGCACACCCAGCGTGATGCGACCGGATTCCTGGATGCGTTGAAGCGTGTCGGCCTGCGCACCGAAAGCCAAGGCCACCAGCCCTGCAACCATCCATCCAGCCAGAGTGGATTTCATGGGTTCACCTTGTGTTGACGTTGGCCTGCAAGCGAGCGAATTCATCGGCCTCGCGCTGGATGATGGCGCGGAGTTCATCGCCCTGGCGGAAAAACACCGGCTGTCGGATACGGTTGACGGTGATGTCCACAAAGCGTGGGTCTGTCGTCGCGGCCTCCAGGGCTTGGGTCAACACCTGGATGTGCGAGACGGGCGTGTTGGCCGGCACAGCCACCACCCTTAAAGACTTGATGGCCACGCCATACCCCAGCTCGCGCAACGTGGGCGCGTCGGAAAGTCACTGGCCATGGCCGGGGCGAACGCCCCAAGGGCCAGAGCAGCCAGGCAACGACTGAGCCAAGCATTCATATGGCGCTCCTTTCGGATGTCGTTCGTTCAAGTAAGGCCATCATCTCAGACAAAGGCACCGGACGGCCTAGGAGAAACCCCTGAAAACGGACACATCCACAGGCCAGCAGGCGATGCATCTGATGGGCGGTTTCCACCCCTTCCGCCACCACATCCAGTTGCAAGGCGCGTGCCAGTGAAATGATGGTGCGGACAAAGTCATCGGACGTGGCATCGCTGCCCAAGTCGTTCACGAAAGTGCGGTCGATCTTGAGCACATCCAGCGGCAAGGATTTGAGATACGCCAGAGAGGAGTAGCCTGTACCGAAATCATCCAGAGAAAATCGCACACCGATCTGTCGCAGCTGCCGCATTTTCTCGACGTCACTCTCGCGAACGTCCAGGAACATACTTTCGGTCAACTCCAGTGACAGTCTGGCCGGGTTGCAACCGGCTTCCTCGATACATGCAAGCACGAGCGGCACAAAATCCGGTTGCTGGAACTGCTTCACACTCACGTTGACAGAGAGCGTCAGATGCTGGTGACGTGCGTCCTGGCCCCAATCGGCCAGCGTGCGGCAGGCTTGTTGCAGAACCCATAGGCCCAACGGGAGAATCAAGCCCGATTTTTCAGCGACAGGAATGATCTCACCGCCCGAACGCAGCCCCCCTTCGGGATGATTCCAGCGCAGCAAGACCTCGGCACCGATCACGGTGTCCTGTGTGGTCCAGATGGGCTGGAAGAAGATCACGAACTCTTCGTTGGCCAGTGCTCGACGCAGCTCCTGCTCCAGATTGACCCGCTTCAGCGCGAGTGCAGACATTTCTGGCTGGAACAGACATACCGCATTGCGCCCCCCCGACTTGGCTTCGTACATGGCCAGATCGGCCTGTTGCAACAGATCTTCCACCGAGAGTTGATCGCCGCAGAACAGGGTCACACCAATGCTGACGGTGCTGTGGTGCTCCCCATCCTCCATATCCACCGGTTGCCGCAGGCTCTCCAACACAGCCTGTGCCACCGACAGTGCCCGCTCTTCGGCGACTGCCCAGTCCGCCCCCAGATGCTGCAGCAGCACCACGAATTCATCACCGCCCATACGCGCCACGCTGTCGCCCTGTCGCACGGCGAGCGTCAGGCGATGAGCCACCTGAATGAGCAGGCGGTCTCCGCTGGCATGCCCACGGGTATCGTTGAGTGACTTGAAATCATCCAGATCCAGATACAGGATGGCGCCGTACTGTTGTGAAATCTGACTGTCGGACAACGCCCTTTCGAGGCGGTCCAGCTGTAAACGTCGATTCGGCAAGGCCGTGAGGGGGTCAAAATACGCCAGCTGCTGAATCCGGGCTGCGTCCGCCTTTTGCTGGCTGATGTCGGTGACGGTCACCACATAGTTCATGACCTCCTGCCGGCGCCCTCCCCGGACTTCGCTGATGGCCACCCGCATGGCGATGTCGGCCCCGTTGGTGCGACGCCCGTTCACATCACCGCGCCAAGCGCCTTTACGCACCAGGCGCTCAAGCACTGTGGAGCGCAACGCGTGCTCGCTGGAGCCCGCAAGCACGTCGAAAAGATCCATGCCTGACAGAGACCGCAGATCGGTCCCGACCATCAGCGCAAAAGAGCGATTGGCCCTCAGAATATGCAGAGATCGGTCGGTCACGATCATGCCATCGGCCGAATCGAACACGGTAGCCGCCACATGCAGATCCTCCACCATGTCCTGCATGGCAGAGCCCACCTGGTTGTATTCGTAAATGCCCGTATCTTGGAAGTGAACGCCACGCTGGCCGGTCTGCACAGAGCGAATAAACCCCATCAGTCGGGAAATAGCCTTGTCATGGTGGATCTTGACCAAGGCCCCAAACATGAGCACCAGTAACAGGAAAGCCCCCGACAGCACGACACCCGTCACCAAGTGGCCCGCCAACAAACCCGTCAATTGCTCACGTGAGAGCCCCAGCTCCAACCATATCGGATCAATCAGCCCCGGTGCATCCAGTTGAATCTGCCGGACATGCAGGCCGCGTATGTCGAAAAGGTCCCAGAACGCGGAAAAAGGAGCGGCCACCTGATCGGGCAGGTCACGGCGTGCGATCAGCAGGATGTCGGATTCATGTCCCATCACGAACCAGTCGAGCGTGGTGTTTGAAAACCACTCGCTGACGAATGGGCTGTTGTTACTCAACGACAAACCGACAAACAAATAGCCACTGACGTTCAGGGATGCGGGGTCAAAAAAAGGAGCTGATCGCAACAGGATGTAGCCGGCTGGCAGACTTTTCAAGCGCCAGCCACCGGCATACTGGATCGGTGAAGCCATGCCCGTCAGCAAAGGCAGCATGTCCAGCCGACCATTGTCAATCACCGGTTTGCCCGCCGAGTCGAGCACAAAAAAGATCTCCACTTCGCTGCCGACACTGATTTCCTGGAACACCAGCGCCAAGTCGGTGGCGATTTCCTGAATAGATGAGGACGCCCCACCCAGCTCACTGAGCACGCGACGCGCGCCCACACTCTGCAAGAAGATATCCAAGCGCTGGAGTCGATTCTCCAGCAGGGTCGACACGGTCAACGTGTGACGGTTCAGCCGTGCATCGATTTCCTGCTGCATGGCCGCCCGGGAGGCAAAGAAGGAATAAGCCAGGCTGACCGCAATGGCCACAATACCCAGCATCCCGAAGATCAGCGTGAGCCGGGTGGACAGGCTGAACTCCCACCAGCGACGGCTCTTGCGCATCATCGGCGGCGCAGAGGATGCTGGTTCAGCAGGGGGCATATGGATGGATCAAGCCAATTGTCACGATGCGTTAAGCGTACATGCTACACGCCTTATGGGCAAGATGCGCCCCGATCGAGAAACCCGTTGGATCATGGTTCGGTCCGCTGGTGGGCTTTTATAATCCCTATTTCCTCACCCGCGGGCCGCTCAGGCTCGCCTGCGACATGACCAAATTCGTATTCGTGACTGGTGGCGTGGTGTCCTCGCTGGGCAAGGGCATCGCCTCCGCCTCGCTGGCTGCCTTGCTGGAATCACGCGGCCTCAAAGTCACCCTGATCAAGCTGGACCCTTACCTCAATGTGGACCCAGGCACCATGAGCCCGTTCCAGCACGGCGAGGTGTTTGTGACCGACGACGGCGCTGAAACCGACCTGGACCTGGGCCACTATGAGCGCTTCATCACCACCCGGATGAAGAAAGCCAACAACTTCACGACCGGGCAAATCTACAAGTCGGTACTGGAAAAGGAGCGGCGGGGGGACTACCTGGGTAAAACCGTGCAGGTCATTCCTCACGTGACCAACGAAATCCAGGAGTTCGTGAAGCGCGGCGCTGGCGTGGGCACGCCCGACGCGGTGGATGTGGCGATCGTGGAAATCGGCGGTACGGTGGGTGACATCGAGTCCCTGCCCTTCCTGGAGGCGGTGCGCCAGCTCAGCCTGCGCATGGGCCCCAACAATGCGGCCTTCGTGCACCTGACCTACGTGCCCTGGATCGCCGCCGCCGGTGAGCTCAAGACCAAACCGACTCAGCACACCGTGCAGAAAATGCGCGAAATCGGCATCCAGCCGGACGCGCTGCTGTGTCGGGCGGATCGTGTGATCCCGGACGACGAGCGCGAAAAGATCAGCCTCTTCACCAACGTGGCTCAATGGGGCGTGATCTCCATGCCCGACGTGAACACGATCTACAAAGTCCCCCGTGTGTTGCACGAGCAGGGTCTCGATGGCCTGATCTGCGACAAACTGCGCCTGAACACCCCACCCGCGAACCTGAAGCGCTGGGACGATCTGGTGCACGAAGTGGAGCACCCGCAAGGCACGGTCAGAATCGCCATGGTCGGCAAGTATGTGGACCTCTCTGACAGCTACAAGTCGCTCAACGAAGCCCTGCGCCACGCCGGCATGAAGAACCACGTCAAGGCGGACATCACGTACATTGACTCGGAAACGCTCGAATCGCAGGACGTGGCCGCCGCGCTCAAGCCCTTTGACGCGATTCTGGTGCCTGGCGGCTTTGGCAAGCGCGGCACCGAAGGCAAGATTGCCGCCGCTCGCTATGCACGCGAACACAAAGTGCCCTACCTGGGGATCTGCCTGGGCATGCAGGTGGCCACCATCGAATTTGCGCGGCATGTGGCCGGT
Organism: Burkholderiales bacterium; assembly: GCA_030602985.1. Classification (GTDB taxonomy): domain Bacteria; phylum Pseudomonadota; class Gammaproteobacteria; order Burkholderiales; family Burkholderiaceae_C; genus UBA997. The sequence continues at coordinate 831 of JAUVYR010000021.1, read as the reverse complement.
CTGGCGCACGCCAACTCCACCGAATTCGAACCGCAGACACCGCATCCGGTGATCGCCCTGATCGAGGAATGGCAGGACGCCGACGGCTCGATCCAGAAGCGCGACGCCAGCTCCGACCTGGGCGGCACCATGCGCCTGGGCGCACAGAGCTCAGACGTGACACAGGGCACGCTGGCTTACGACATTTACGGCCCGGTGGTGACGGAACGCCACCGCCACCGCTACGAAGCCAACACCCAGTATCTGGACCGTCTGCGCGAGGCGGGACTGGTCATTTCGGCCATCACCCAGCGTGAGCACCTGACCGAAATCGTGGAACTGCCGCGTGACCAGCACCCCTGGTACATGGGGGTCCAGTTCCACCCTGAGTTCAAATCCACGCCCTGGGACGGCCACCCGCTGTTCAATGCCTTCGTCAAGGCTGGGCTGGATCAACAACGGCAGCGCGCATGAAACTCTGTGGCTTCGACGTCGGGCTGGATCGCCCCTTTTTCCTGATCGCTGGCACCTGCTCGATCGAGGGCCTGGACATGTCGATGGACGTCGCAGGCCGCCTGAAAGAGATTTGCGAGCCACTGGGCATCCCCCTGATTTTCAAGGGTTCGTTCGACAAGGCCAACCGGTCTTCCGGCACCAGCAAGCGTGGGGTCGGACTCGATGCGGGCCTCAAGATTCTGGACGAGGTCCGCAAGCAGACCGGCCTGCCCATCCTCACCGATGTCCATGACGAGTCCCAGGTCGCTGAAGTGGCTCAGGTGGTCGATGTGCTGCAGACCCCGGCGTTTCTGTGCCGCCAGACCGATTTCATCCGTGCCGTGGCCCAGTCGGGCA
>JAUVYR010000011.1 GCA_030602985.1 Burkholderiales bacterium | reverse complement strand
TGTTCATGGTGGGGCATGAAATCCTCTGTCGAGACTCCAAGATCTCTAATCTCAGAAAGGCGTTGCGATGAATCTCAATGCAACCATCTTCGCGCAGATGATCGTCTTCGCGATCCTGGTCTGGTTCACGATGAAGTACGTTTGGCCACCGCTGGCCAAGTCACTCGATGAACGCGCCATGAAGATTGCCGAAGGCCTCGCGGCTGCCGAAAAAGCCAAAACTGAGCTGGCGGTGGCCAACAAGCGCGTCGAGGAAGAGCTGAACAAATCCCGCAATGAATCGGCCACTCGTGTGGCAGATGCCGAGCGGCGTGCCCAGCAGATCATTGACGAAGCCAAGGCGCGGGCGCAGGAAGAAGCAGCCAAAATCCTGGCGGCAGCCAAAACCGATGCGGAACAGCAGGTCTTTAAGGCTCGCGAACAGTTGCGCGAACAGGTGGCTGGCCTAGCTGTGAAGGGTGCCGAACAGATTCTTCAGCGTGAAGTCAACGCAGCGGTGCACGCAGAATTGCTGGCACGACTGAAAACCGAAGTCTGACCACGCAACCAAAGGTAGTCCCATGGCCGAAATTGCCACCATAGCTCGACCCTACGCCGAAGCGCTGTTCAAGGCTGTCCGGACAGATGCATCTCAGGCCACTGTGTGGCTGGACGAACTGGCCGCGATTGCGGCCAATGACCAGCTCATCCAGTTCGCCGATCATCCGAAGGTCACTGATGACCAGGTGTTCGATGTCATCACGGGCGTTGTCAAGCAGTCGCTCCCAGAAGCCGGAAAAAACTTCCTGCGTACCGTGATTGAAAATGGCCGCTTGGCTGCACTTCCGGAAGTGGCGTTGCAATTTCGCGCGCTCGTGAATGCGCAGCAAGGCAGCTCCGATGCCATCGTTTACAGCGCGTTTGACATTGATGCTGCCGCCCTGAACGAACTGGCCGGCGTTCTTGAAAAGCGTTTCGGTCGCAAGCTTCATCCTAAGGTGGTGTTGCAGCCCGAATTGATCGGCGGCGTGCGAGTGGTGGTCGGTGACGAGGTGATGGACACCTCGATCAAGGCCCGTCTGGAACAAATGAGAGTGGCCCTGACGGCGTGAGCCGCGGTGTCCTTTAGCGTCACAACTAACGAAAGAAGGAAAGAGTCATGCAACTCAATCCCGCAGAAATTTCTGAACTGATCAAGTCCCGAATCGAAGGCTTGGCTGCGTCGGCCGACGTGCGCAACCAGGGTACTGTGGTGTCAGTGACCGATGGTATTGTGCGCATTCACGGTCTGAGCGACGTGATGCAAGGCGAAATGCTGGAATTCCCGGCCACCAAGGATGGGCAGCCGACATTCGGTCTGGCATTGAACCTGGAACGTGACTCCGTGGGTGCTGTGATTCTGGGTGAATACGAGCACATTTCAGAGGGTGATACCGTCAAATGCACGGGCCGCATTCTCGAAGTGCCCGTGGGTCCCGAACTCATCGGTCGTGTAGTCAACGCCCTTGGCCAGCCGATTGACGGCAAGGGTCCGATCAACGCCAAGATGACCGACGTGATCGAGAAGGTTGCTCCAGGCGTGATTGCCCGCCAGTCGGTGGATCAGCCGATGCAGACGGGTCTGAAGTCGGTGGACTCCATGGTGCCAATCGGTCGTGGTCAGCGCGAACTGATCATTGGCGACCGCCAGACCGGCAAGACCGCCGTGGCCATCGACGCCATCATCAATCAGAAGGGTCAGAACATGACCTGCGTGTACGTCGCTATCGGCCAGAAGGCGTCGTCCATCAAGAACGTGGTGCGCGCCCTGGAGCAGGCCGGCGCCATGGACTACACCATCGTCGTGGCTGCCTCGGCCTCCGAATCCGCTGCCATGCAGTACCTGTCGGCCTACTCCGGCTGCACCATGGGCGAATACTTCCGCGACCGCGGCCAGGACGCTTTGATCGTGTACGACGACCTGTCCAAGCAGGCCGTGGCCTACCGTCAGGTGTCCCTGCTGCTGCGCCGCCCGCCAGGCCGCGAAGCCTATCCTGGTGACGTGTTTTACCTCCACAGCCGTCTGCTGGAGCGTGCGGCCCGTGTGAACGCCGACTACGTCGAAGCCTTCACCAAAGGCGAAGTCAAGGGCCAGACCGGTTCGCTGACCGCCCTGCCCATTATCGAAACGCAGGCCGGTGACGTGTCCGCTTTCGTGCCGACCAACGTGATCTCGATCACCGACGGCCAGATCTTCCTGGAAACCAACCTGTTCAACGCCGGCATTCGTCCCGCCATCAACGCCGGTATTTCCGTGTCCCGAGTCGGTGGTGCCGCCCAGACCAAACTCATCAAGAGCCTGTCGGGCGGTATCCGTACCGACCTCGCTCAGTACCGTGAGCTGGCCGCGTTCGCGCAGTTTGCTTCCGATCTGGACGAAGCCACCCGCAAACAGCTGGACCGTGGTGCTCGTGTGACGGAGTTGTTGAAGCAGGCGCAGTATTCGCCGTTGTCCATCAGCCTCATGGGCGCCACCCTGTATGCCGTGAACAAAGGCTTCATGGACGATGTGGACGTCAAGAAAATCCTGGCGTTCGAAGCCGGCTTGCATGCGTACCTCAAAGACAAGTATGCTGCCCTTCTGACCAAGCTGGAAAACGCCAAGGCCATGGACAAGGACGCCGAAGCTGAATTGAATGCGGCCATCGCCGAATTCAAGAAGAACGGTACCTACTGAACCGGCGCATCAGCGACCGATTAAGGAGCATCAATGGCAGCAGGCAAGGAAATACGCGGCAAGATCAAATCGGTAGAAAACACCAAGAAGATCACCAAAGCCATGGAAATGGTCGCCGCCTCCAAGATGCGCAAGGCGCAGGATCGCATGCGCATGGCCCGCCCTTACAGCGAAAAGGTTCGCCAGATCGCAGCCAACTTGAGCCGCGCCAACCCGGAGTATGTCCACCCGTTCATGGTGTCCAACACCGAGGCGAAAGTGGCTGGCATGATCGTGGTGACCACGGACAAAGGCCTGTGTGGTGGCATGAACACCAACGTGCTGCGACTCGTGACCAACCAGCTCAAGGAGCTGCAGGCTGCGGGCAAAAGCGCCGAGGCCGTGGCCATTGGCAACAAAGGGCTGGGTTTTCTGAACCGTATCGGTGCCAAGGTCGTGTCGCATGTGACGGGCCTGGGGGATACCCCTCATCTGGACAAGATGATCGGTGCCGTCAAGGTCATGCTGGACGCGTACACCGAAGGTCGCATCAGCTCGGTGAACCTGTGCTACACCCGTTTCATCAATACGATGAAACAGGAGGCTGTGGTTCAGCAGTTGTTGCCGCTCACCACTGGGGAGCTGGACCAGGGCAAGGCGGGTCACGACTGGGATTACCTGTACGAACCCAACGCCCAGGCCGTGATTGATGAACTGCTGGTGCGTTACATCGAATCCCAGGTCTACCAAGCGGTGGCTGAGAACATGGCTTCGGAACAATCGGCTCGCATGGTGGCGATGAAAGCCGCCACCGACAACGCCGGCAATGTGATCAGCGAACTGAAATTGGTCTACAACAAGACCCGTCAGGCCGGTATCACCAAAGAATTGTCGGAAATCGTGGCGGGTGCCGCCGCCGTTTAAGGCCGGCATCTCCAACATCTACAGAATTTAAAAGGATTCAATCATGGCTCAAGCTCAAGGCAAGATTGTTCAGTGTATCGGCGCCGTGGTGGACGTGGAGTTTCCCCGGGACCAGATGCCTCGCGTGTACGACGCGCTCAAGATGGAAGGCTCCGCCCTGACTCTGGAAGTGCAGCAGCAGCTGGGTGACGGCGTGGTGCGCACCATCGCGCTGGGTTCGTCCGACGGTCTGCGCCGTGGCATGACGGTGACCAACACGAACGCACCCATCACCGTGCCCGTGGGCAAGGCGACGCTGGGCCGCATCATGGACGTGCTCGGCACGCCCATCGACGAGCGGGGCCCGGTCGACCAGACCCTGACCGCATCCATCCACCGCAAGGCCCCTGCCTACGACGAACTGTCGCCCTCAACCGAACTGCTCGAAACCGGCATCAAGGTGATCGACCTGGTGTGCCCGTTCGCCAAGGGCGGTAAGGTGGGTCTGTTCGGTGGCGCCGGTGTGGGCAAGACCGTGAACATGATGGAGCTCATCAACAACATCGCCAAGGCGCACAGCGGTCTGTCCGTGTTTGCCGGCGTGGGTGAGCGTACCCGCGAGGGCAACGACTTCTACCACGAGATGGCCGATTCCGGCGTGGTGAAGCTGGACAACCTGGCCGAATCCAAAGTGGCCATGGTCTACGGTCAGATGAACGAGCCGCCGGGCAACCGTCTGCGCGTGGCCCTGACCGGCCTGACCATCGCGGAATCCTTCCGTGACGAAGGCCGTGACGTGCTGTTCTTCGTGGACAACATCTACCGTTACACCCTGGCCGGTACTGAGGTGTCCGCTCTGCTGGGCCGTATGCCGTCCGCCGTGGGTTACCAGCCGACGCTGGCCGAGGAAATGGGCCGTCTGCAGGAGCGGATCACGTCGACCAAAGTCGGCTCGATCACCTCCATTCAGGCCGTGTACGTGCCTGCCGACGACCTGACCGACCCGTCGCCTGCCACCACCTTCGCCCACCTCGACTCGACCGTGGTGTTGAGCCGTGACATTGCGGCGCTGGGTATCTACCCTGCCGTTGATCCGCTGGATTCCACCAGCCGCCAGCTGGACCCGCTGGTGGTGGGTGAAGAGCACTACAACACCGCCCGTGCGGTGCAGGGCACGCTGCAGCGTTACAAGGAACTGCGCGACATCATCGCCATTCTGGGCATGGACGAACTGGCACCGGAAGACAAGCTGGCCGTGGCTCGCGCCCGGAAGATCCAGCGTTTCCTGTCGCAGCCTTTCCATGTGGCCGAGGTGTTCACCGGCTCCCCTGGCAAGTATGTGCCGCTGTCGGAAACCATCCGTGGCTTCAAGATGATTACCGCTGGTGAGTGCGATCACCTGCCCGAGCAGGCTTTCTACATGGTCGGTACCATCGACGAAGCCTTCGAAAAGGCGAAGAAACTCGCTGCCTAAGGAGGCGTCATGAGCACGATCCAAGTCGAAGTGGTCAGCGCGGAAGAGTCGATCTTCAGCGGCCCGGCCAAATTTGTAGCATTGCCTGGTGAGGCGGGCGAGCTGGGCATTCTGCCAGGCCACGTGCCACTGATCACTCGTATCAAGCCGGGGGCTGTGCGCATCGAGAAGGCCGATGGCGGCGAGGAATTCGTGTTCGTCGCTGGCGGCATTCTTGAGGTGCAGCCACGCGTGGTGACTGTATTGAGTGACACCGCCATTCGCGGCAAGGACCTCGACGAAGCCAAGGCGAATGATGCGCGGAAGTCTGCGGAAGAAGCCTTGAAGAATGCCAAGAGCGATGTGGATCTGGCCAAAGCCACGTCTGAGCTGGCGGTCATGGCTGCTCAGATTGCTGCTTTGCGCAAGTACCGCCAGAAACGTTGAGCGACGCTTCGGTGTCACTGGAAACCGCCTGCAAGTCAGGCGGTTTTCTTTTTGGGCGCACAATCTGTCCATGCGTTCTATGCTTCCTTCACACCCCTCTCCTGACGAAGTCGAACAATCGTTCTATGAGGCTTTGCAGTCCGGATGCATTGAGGATCTCATGGCCTGCTGGACCGATGAGGATGAGCCCGTCTGTGTGCAGCCGGCAGGGCCGCGCCTCGTCGGCCTGCGCGCCATTCGTGAATCTTTTGCCGCCATGTTTGACCACGGCCCCATCAGTGTGCAGCCCGAGGTGATTCATCGTGCATTGCATGGAGATTGCGCCATCCATAGCGTCGTGGAGACTGTGGTGGTCTCAGGCGATGAAGGGCTGGTAGAGGCATCCTTGCTGGCCACCAATGTTTATGTGCTGACCGCTGCTGGATGGCGACTGGCTTTGCATCATGCCAGCCCTGGAGGCATGAAGCCCATGGCAGCGGTGGATGCCGCTGCTCGGCAATACCTGCATTGACCATGGAGTGGCATTACCAAGCCCCATGGTGGCTACCAAATGGCCATCTGCAAACCATCGGTTCTGCTCTCTGGGGGAGGCACCGTCAGCCGCGACTTGCTTTTCACCGCGCGCGTTGGTTGACACCCGACGGAGACTTCATCGACGTGGACAGTCTTCCATCCGACGGTCATCCGGCACAACGTCCGCTGGTGATTCTGTTTCATGGCCTGGAAGGGTCATCAGCCAGTCACTATGCGCATTGCATTGCACAGGAATGTCAACGACGCGGCTGGGCTCTGAAGCTGCCTCACTTTCGTGGGTGTTCGGGTGTCATCAATTGGGCTCCGCGGGCCTACCACTCGGGGGATGCCGAGGAAATCGGCTGGATCATCCAGCGGTGTCGGGAGGCGGCCAGCCCCGGGCAACCCGTTTACGCGATCGGGGTGTCGCTGGGGGGGAACGCCTTGTTGCGGTGGGCGCAAGACATGGGACAGCAGGCGCAGCGAGAGGTGGCGGCCATCGTTGCCATCAGTGCGCCGCTGGACTTGATGGCGGCAGGCAGACATATCGACAGTGGGGTGAACCGACACTTGTACGCGAAGATGTTCCTGCGAACCATGAAGCACAAAGCCCGACTCAAATGGCAACAGTACCCGGGTCTGTTCGATCTGGAGCTCACCCAGCGCGCCAAAACCATTGAAGCATTTGATGATGCGTTCACCGCGCCGTTGCATGGTTTCAACGGAGTACAGGACTACTGGCATCGAGCGTCATCGCGACATCGGCTCCGTGACTTGCACTTGCCGACGCTCATCCTGAATGCGCAGAACGATCCGTTCGTGCCCGCGCCTTCTTTGCCGGGACGCGCCGATGTGTCGTCATACGTCACACTCTGGCAACCCCGAAATGGGGGGCATGTCGGTTTTGCCCAGCAGTTGCAACGACGGCTGTCATTGACGGGCATGCCTCGTGCGATTGGAGACTGGTTGGTGAGTCAGGCAGGGGTGATTCAACATGGATGAGTTGGTCAAAGCCGCGATGGCCAAATGGCCACATGTGCCAGATTGCTATGGATGGCTGGGACTGGATGCTCGCGGTCGATGGTGGATGCGGGACGATCGCGCTCAAATGATGGGGCCGTTTTCTGGTGCTGGAGCTTCCATGGCCAGTCGAGGATCATGGCTTCAGCATGAACAACTGATTGCATTCATTCACCGCAATTACGGCGTCGATGAACGGGGTTGCTGGTATTTCCAGAACGGACCGCAACGCGTGTATGTGGAGTTGGAGAAGGCGCCCTACATCTGGCGGCTGGAAGGGTCAGATCGGCTGCGATCGCACAATGGTGTGGAAACGGTCAGCGAACGCGTGTACGTGGATGAAAATGGGAATGTCTATGCTGCCACTGCGATCGGGTGTGGGATTGTTCACACGCAAGACATGCATCGAGTGGCCGAATGGATCGAAGCCGGACTGTGGAGCCCACAAGAAAAAACGCTGCTGGAAATCCAGCAGCGTGAGGGGTATGTCATGAGCCCGCAGCAACTGGCGGGTTAAAACATTATTCGGCCGCTTCGGGTGCAGCGGGCTCTTCAAAACTGGCCCCACCTGCATTCGCAAGGAAGACCACGGCACGTGCGATCTCGATGTCAGAGAACGCACCACCGCCCTGGGCACCCATATTCCCTTTGCCTTCCAGTGTGTGCTGAACCAGCAGTTCAAGACCTTGACTGATGCGGGCCGTCCAATCGCCAACAGAACCGAACATGGGTGCGCCGACCAAACCCGCATCGTGGCACGCTGCACACTGCGCACGGTAAACAGCATCACCAGGCTGCAGGGCACGGTTACCGTCGCGCAGTGCAACAGAACCGACTGGCTGAATGCGCATGGCGATGGCCAATTCAGGATCCATGGTGGACGTGGAAGGCAAATCACCTTTGGCGACAAAGAAAACAAGACCAATGATGAGAAGAACCGGCGCTACAAAAGCGTAAAAGGAGACCCAGAGCAACTGCTTGGGCGTCTTGATCGGGCCGGTGTGGGAGTCGTGCGCGTTGCTCATGGAATCCTCTGGGTCGGGTCATGTAATGGGGACAAACTGGCATAACGCTCAGATACTCTGATTATAACGGTCATGCATAGCATGGTCAGGTCAAGAGGGGAGGAATGATAGAATGCGTTGTTTGTTAGCGCGGCTGTAGCTCAGTGGATAGAGTATCGGCCTCCGAAGCCGAGGGTCGTGGGTTCGATCCCCGCCAGCCGCGCCATCTGCTGGGTCGATGGCGCGTTGATCATTCCATCGACAACGATCGATGCCGTTTTGGCCGTGCGCTGACCAGCTCCCTGCAATTGAACAGCTGTGAACTCGCCTGCGTGATCTTTAGATTGGTGCGTAGAAGTTGAGGTCCACGTCTCCAAAGCGCACGCACAGCATTTGGCTGGCTTTTCACTCTTATCAGCACGCTCAAAGCACCTCCAGAGGCTCGTGACTTGTTATCCTTGGAGCACCCCTATTTGCTGCGTTGCGACCCTTGGGGCATCTGGCCTGTAAGCAGATCCGTTGTGGTGCGTCGCTTGATAGCTGACGGAGAGGTGCATGAATCTCAGGTTTGTCGAGGCGTTTTACTGGGTGGCCACACTCAAGAGTGTGACCCGTGCGGCAGATAAGCTGTTCCTGACGCAGTCAGCGATGTCGAGCCGCATCTCCGCCCTGGAGCAGGAGCTGGGTGTATTGCTGCTCGATCGGCGGTACAAAGAATTGCGACTGACCACCGCAGGCGCACGGTTCATGACCTACGCTCAGCAGATGCTGGAGCTGCAAAGGGATATCCGTCGCGTGATGGGCAGCACCTCGGATACAGAGCCCTTGGTGATTCGCTTGGGCGCCATTGAATCGGTCCTGCATTCATGGCTGATCCCCTGGTTGGAGAAGCTGCGTCGTCAATATCCGGCGCTTTCCTTGGAGCTCTCGGTCGAGACCACCCCGGTGCTGCTGGAGCAGATCACCCGTGGGACGCTGGATATCGTCTTTGCTGCATTGCCCGCTGCCAGCGATGGCATTCGGGTCGAGCCCATGGATTTCATGGCCATGGGACTGTATGGACATCGGGACATTCACAAGAAACGGCGTTACAGCGCGGCCGATTTTCATGACATCGATGTCATGACATTTCAGCGAGGCTCGCAGCCCCATGTGGCGTTGCTGGATGTGTTTCGTGTATCGGGCGTAGAGCCCAGAATGGTGCATCCGATGTCCTCGATTTCGGCCATGGTTCAGTTGGTTCAGGGAGGGTTCGGGGTCGCCACTTTGCCAAAGAAAGCGGCACGACGATTGACCGGCTTCAACCGCCTGAAACTACTGGCAACAGACCTGCAATTGAAGCCCTTGCCGATGCATGTCAGTTACCGCACCGACCCATCCAACCAGGCCATTGAATCGATTGTTGAATCGGCCATCGAGAATGCCCGACAGTCGCACACCTCTGGTGCATGATGCGCAAAAATGGGGATTAGGGAAAACCCGAACTCCCTCTGTCATATCGAAATAATCGATGAAGACATAGAAATTTTTTGTGTTTGCAGATCGTTTCGAAGCTGTTCAGAATTCAAACCAGTTCTTGTTTTGGAGGTCTTCGAGCGATGAATCAGGCAACGACAGCAAGCGGGTCAACAGCTGCCAATGAGAGCGGATTGGGTTATGCAGTTCGCCAGCGGATCCGTTCCGGTGGCTGGACGGGTCACACCAGCGGCCTGGCGGAACGGCAGGTGCAGGGCAATGTGGTGATCCTGCCTGAAAAGCAGGCGAATGACTTCCTGCGGTTCTGCCAACGCAACCCCAAGCCCTGCCCGGTTCTGGCGGTATCCGAGCCAGGTTCATTTGGTTTGCCAACATTGGGCAAAGACATCGACATCCGCACCGATGTGCCCACCTACCGCATCTGGCGTGAGGGCGAGTTGGTTGAGGAGGTGCATGACATCAGGGCCTTGTGGCAACCCGACTGGGTCACCTTCATCCTGGGTTGCTCGTTTTCTTTCGAGCAAGCCCTGATGGACGATGGCATCTCTCTGCGGCATGTACAGCAAGGCCGCAATGTGGCCATGTTCAAAACCGATGTGATGACAGAGCCAGCCGGGGATTTTCATGGTCCGCTGGTCGTCACCATGCGACCCATGACGGCTGCAGATGCCATCAGGGCTGTGCAGATCACATCACGATTCCCCAATGTGCATGGCGCGCCGGTCCACTTGGGTGATCCGAGGCTGATTGGCATCCATGACCTGAGCCGCCCAGACTATGGCGACCCGGTGGAGGTCCTGCCCCATGAAATCCCTGTGTTCTGGGCTTGCGGTGTGACGCCGCAGGCGGCCATCCTGCAGGCCAAGCCACCGATCTGTATCACCCACTCGCCGGGCTGCATGCTCGTGACCGATCTTCTCAACCACCACCTGTCCACTTTCTGAAGGAGTAATGATGAAAAAAATTGCCTTGCTTGCTGCCGCCCTGACGTTTGCCGTCGCGGGTCAGGCACAGACCCGTTGGGACTTGCCCAGCGGCTATTCGGCCAACACCTTCCAGGTGCAGAACCTCCAGCAATTTGCAGATGAGGTGAATCAACTCACCAATGGGCGGCTGCGTATCACGATCCATCCAGGAGGGTCGCTGTTCCGCCAGCAGGAAATCAAGCGAGCGGTTCAAACAAACCAGGCACAAATCGGGGAGTTCATCATCTCGGGTGTGGCCAACGAAAACCCGCTCTTCGGGATCGACTCCATCCCCTTCCTGGCCACCAGTTATGCGGATGCCATGCGTCTTTACCAGGCAGCGGGCCCTGTCCAAGCCCGTATTCTTGAAAGCCAAGGCATGAAGGTGTTGTTCTCGGTGCCTTGGCCAGGCCAGTCGTTGTACTCGACCCGGCCGATTGCAGGACCTGAAGATTTCCGGGGCACACGGATGCGTGCGTTCAACCCGGCCACGACACGCATCGCACAGCTGTTGGGTGCGCAGCCGGTGACCGTGCAGTTGCCGGAATTGCCACAGGCGATCGCCACAGGTACGGTGAACAACTTCCTGACATCCAGCGCCAGTGGTGTGGAGAGCCGCCTGTACGAGCAGGTCAGGCACTTTTATCCGGTGAATGCCTGGTTGCCACGCAATGTGACCGTGGTGAGCTTGCGTGCCTTCAATGCCCTGGACGCCGAAACCCAGCAAGCGGTCCTGCGAGCTGCCGCCGCGGCTGAAGAGCGTGGCTGGGCGACCAGTGAGCGTCTGGACAAAGAATTTGTGCAGCAACTGGCAGCCAATGGCATGACGGTGTCTGAGCCGCCTGCATCGGTCAGTGCTGCACTGAAGACGATTGGCGAGACCATGCTGCAGGAATGGCTCAGCACAGCCGGTGCTGATGGTCAGGCCGTCATCAACACATTCAACAGACGTTAAGTTTCGACAGCGGTTGGCCGGGTGAAGCGCCGCGATCGGTTGAGATGGGCGCCGACCCCGGCTTTTTTTGAAGGTGATGACATGGATGCCATACTTAAAAAATTCTATCAATCCATGCTGGCACTCTCTGCCGTCTTCATGGTCGGGACGTTTCTTGTCATCGGCACGAGTATCGTGTCGCGATTGATGAAGCAGAGCATTCCAGGACTCGATGCATATGCCGGTTACTGCATCGCCGCGGCGCTGTTCCTGGCCTTGCCCGCTGCCCTTCAGCAGGGTGACCACATTCGTGTGACGCTGGTGATCGAGCGATTGCCAAAGAAACTCAGGCACTGGATTGAATGGTGGTGTCTGGGTGTTGCCGGCTTGCTATCCGTCTACATGGCGTGGTTCTCGGTACGGTTTGTCTATCAGTCCTACACCCTCGGCGATGTGTCGACATCGGCCGATGCCACACCCCTGTGGATTCCGCAACTGGCCATGGCGCTGGGTTGCATCGGCTTTGCGATTGCGTTCTTGCATGCACTCGTCTTGCGATGGAAGGGTCGGGATTTCATTCAGGCCTCTCAGGAAAATGCTCACGTTGAATGAGCGAAGTCCAGTCTTACTCACACCCATCACATCATGGACATCCTCATTGCATTCAGCCTGATCGCTGTGCTTTTCATCCTCTTAGGCTCTGGTGTCTGGATCGGCATGTCATTGCTGGCCGTGGCCTATGTCGCGATGGAGTTCTTCACGCCCCGCTCCGCCGGTGACGGGATGATGTTGACCATCTGGGGCTACACCTCCAGCTGGACGCTGACAGCACTGCCTCTATTCCTGTGGATGGGTGAAATCCTGTTCCGCAGCAAGCTCTCTAGCAGCCTGTTCACCGGCTTGGCGCCCTGGCTGGGTCATTTGCCCGGGCGTTTGCTGCACACCAACGTGGTGGGTTGCACCATCTTTGCAGCCATATCCGGTTCGTCGGCGGCCACCTGCGCCACAGTCGGCAAGATGACACTGCCCGAACTGAAAAAACGGGGTTACCCAGACCAGATAGCGATTGGCTCCTTGGCAGGTGCCGGCACCCTGGGCCTGCTGATTCCGCCCTCGATCATCATGATCGTGTACGGGGTCGCAGCCAATGTATCGATCTCGAAATTGTTTCTGGCAGGCGTGTTGCCTGGCTTGATGCTCGGGCTGCTTTTCATGTGTTACATCGGACTGTGGTCCGTCATCAACAGACAACAGATACCCGTCGAAAGCATGAGGGAGTCGCTGCTCAGCAAGTTGAAATCCTCACGGCATCTGATTCCAACCGTTTTGCTGATCGCATTGGTGTTGGGCAGTATCTATTCGGGAGTGGCTACCGCCACTGAATCGGCTGCGATGGGCGTGGCCGGGGCTTTGCTGTTGTCGCGCCTGGAGGGGACGCTGAACTGGAATACGTTCAAAGAGGGTGTTTTTGCCGCAGCCCGCCTCTATTGCATGATTGGCTTGATCCTGGCCGGAGCGGCGTTCTTGTCGCTGTCGATGGGCTTCATCGGGCTGCCTCGGCACATTGCAGAAATGATCGGTTCGCTGGGTCTGACGCCGTTCGGTCTGATGCTGTTGCTCATGGTGTTTTTCATTGTGCTGGGCTGCTTTCTGGACGGTATTTCCATGGTGGTGCTGACCCTGGCCGTGCTGTTGCCGACGGTACAAGCCGCAGGCTTTGACCTGATCTGGTTTGGGATCTTCATCGTGCTGGTTGTCGAGATGGCTCAAATCACTCCACCGGTCGGATTCAACCTGTTCGTGATTCAGGGACTGACCAAGAGGAGCATCCTGTGGATCGCTAGAGCCGCCTTGCCATTCTTCGTGATTCTCTTCGGCGCGGTGATGCTGATCTACACCTTCCCGGACATCGTGCTCTGGTTGCCGAACCGCATGTAGCCGCATCACGCTAACGACCACGCCTCGTTCTATGTATGGACTGTGTTTGACTTCGCAGTCCAGGCCTTCCTGACCTTGAGTTTTTGATCATGAACACACACACTGAAAACCTTCCTCGTTGGCAATTCTGGATTGACCGTGGAGGTACCTTCACCGACATCGTGGCCAAGCGACCCGACGGTCAATTGGTGACGGGTAAGCTGTTGTCCGAGAACCCGGAGCAATATCCCGATGCGGCAGTGGCTGGTATCCGCCGCATGCTCGGGCTGCAGCCGGGAGAGCCCATCACGGCCAATCGGGTGGAGTGCGTGAAGATGGGGACCACAGTGGCGACCAATGCCTTGCTGGAGCGCAAGGGCGAACCCACACTCCTGGTGACTACGGCCGGCTTTCGCGATGCGCTGCGCATTGCATATCAGAACCGGCCGCGTTTGTTTGACCGCCATATCCAGCTGCCTGAGCTGCTGTATGCCGCCGTGGTGGAGGCCCAGGAAAGAGTCGGCGCTCAGGGCGAGCTGATCCAGCCTTTGAATGAGTCTCTGCTGCGCGAAGCCCTGGTTCATCACCATGCGCAGGGTATTCGGTCAGTGGCCATCGTATTCATGCATGGTTACCGCTACACCGCCCATGAAGAGGCTGCCGCCCGAATGGCTCGTGAGGTGGGTTTTACACAGGTCAGCACCTCCCACGAAACGAGCCCGATGATGAAGTTTGTCAGTCGAGGTGACACCACGGTGGTGGATGCCTACCTGTCGCCTATCCTGCGCCGGTACGTCGAGCAGGTGGCCCAGGAAATGCCGGGTGTGAAGCTGTTCTTCATGCAGTCGTCTGGCGGGTTGACGCAGGCCGAAGTCTTTCAGGGCAAAGATGCCATTCTCAGTGGGCCTGCTGGCGGTATTGTGGGTATGGCGAGAACGGCTGGGCTGGCCGAACAGCATCAGGTCATCGGATTCGACATGGGCGGGACCTCCACCGATGTATCCCACTATGCTGGCGAATTCGAGCGCGAATTCGAAACCCAGGTGGCGGGCGTGCGGATGCGTGCGCCGATGATGAGTATCCATACGGTGGCGGCGGGTGGGGGATCCATCCTGTCCTTCGATGGTTCAAGATTCCGCGTGGGGCCAGAAAGTGCGGGTGCCAACCCTGGGCCGGCGAGCTACCGGCGGGGTGGACCGCTGGCCGTGACCGATGCGAACGTCATGGTCGGGAAGGTGCAGCCGAGGTACTTTCCAAAAGTGTTCGGGCCAGACGCCAACGACAGCCTGGACCGGGATGCCGTGGTTCGTCAATTCACCCAGATTGCCCAGGCAACCGGGCGGACACCTGAAGAAGTGGCCGAAGGCTTCATCCAGATCGCTGTGCAGCAGATGGCCAATGCCATCAAGAAGATTTCCGTCTCGCGGGGCTACGACGTGACCCGCTACACCTTGCAGTGTTTTGGTGGTGCCGGTGGGCAGCATGCGTGTCTGGTGGCCGATGCCCTGGGCATGAGCCGTGTCTTCGTGCATCCGCTGGCAGGTGTGCTGAGTGCATATGGCATGGGCCTCGCCGATCAGAGCGTGATCAAGGAGCAGTCGGTAGAGCAGCCCCTGGACATGTCGAATTGGACGGCAATCAATATGACGCTGGATCGTTTGGCCGGTCTGGCCGAGCAGGAGTTGCTGGGTCAGCAGGTGAATCAGGGCATGGTCGATGTACGCCGGCGTGTGCATGTGCGCTACGAAGGTACCGACACGTCCCTGATCGTTCCGCACGGAGCGGTTGCAGACATTCAGCATGGGTTTGAGGCGGCCTATCGCCAGCGTTTCTCATTCCTGATGGAAGGCAAGTCGCTCGTCGTGGAGGCGGTATCGGTCGAGGCCATCATTGCTGGCGATGCGCCCCAGGAGCCACGCCTGCCTTTGCATGAGCCCCGTCCTGTGCCTGCCCGCGAAACGGTGCGTATGTATTCAGGGGGGCAATGGCATCAGGCTTCACTGGTGGTCCGAGAGGACATGCGCCCCGGTGATGTGGTCCCAGGGCCTGCCATCATCGCGGAAAAGAATACCACCACGGTGATCGAGCCCGGCTGGTCAGCGCGGTTGACGGATCTGGATCATCTGCTGCTCGATCGTGTGAAACCTCGTGATGTGGCGTTCGCCGTTGGCACGACCGTGGATCCGGTCCTGCTGGAGGTCTTCAATAACCTGTTCATGAACATCGCCGAGCAGATGGGCCTGCAACTGCAGAACACGGCTTACTCGGTCAACATCAAAGAACGATTGGATTTTTCGTGTGCCTTGTTTGATGGTGAGGGCAACCTGATTGCGAACGCTCCTCACGTACCCGTGCATCTGGGCAGCATGGGGGAAAGCATCAAGACCGTGATTCGTGACAACGCCGCCACCATGAAGCCTGGCGATGTGTATGTGTTGAATGACCCGTACCATGGCGGGACGCACCTGCCTGATGTCACGGTCATCACCCCTGTCTATGTGGCGGGGAATGACCGCCCCACTTTCTATGTGGGCTCCCGAGGCCATCATGCTGACATTGGTGGGCTGACTCCAGGCTCCATGCCGCCGTTCTCGACCCGGATCGAAGAAGAGGGGGTGCAGATCATCAACTTCAAGCTGGTGGATGGTGGCACCTTGCGCGAGGCGGCCATGATCGAACTGCTTCAGACCGGCGGAGGTACCACACCTTACCCCAGCCGTAATCCACGCCAGAACATGGCTGACCTGAAGGCCCAGATCGCCGCCAACGAAAAGGGCGTGCAGGAGCTGACACGCATGGTCAAGCAGTTCGGTCTGGACGTGGTGCAGGCTTACATGCGGCACGTGCAGGACAATGCCGAAGAGTCCGTGCGTCGGGTGATCACCCGACTGAAGGATGGTCAGTTCACGCTCCAGGTCGATAACGGTTCGCAAATCCAGGTCAAAGTCACCGTTCACGCCCAGACCCGAAGCGCCGTGATTGACTTCTCAGGCACCAGTGCCCAGCAGAACAACAACTTCAATGCCCCACGGGCCATCTGTTACGCCGCTGTGCTGTACGTGTTCCGCTCGCTGGTGGATGATGACATTCCTTTGAACGCGGGTTGTCTGAAGCCGCTGGACATCATCATCCCTGAGGGATCGATGCTCAACCCGCTGCCGCCTGCCTCAGTGGTGGCGGGCAATGTGGAAACGTCGACATGCATCACCAATGCACTGCTGGGGGCCTTGGGGGTGATGGCCAGTAGCCAGCCAACGATGAACAACTTCACTTTCGGCAATGAGGCTCACCAGTACTACGAGACGATTGCCGGCGGCAGTGGCGCGGGCGCTCAGTGGAGCCCCAAGGGTGAATTGTCCGAAGGGTTTGACGGGACCAGTGTGGTGCAGACCCACATGACCAACTCCAGGTTGACCGACCCGGAAGTGCTGGAATTCCGCTTTCCGGTTCGGCTGGACAGCTTTGAGATCCGTGAGGGCTCGGGCGGTGCCGGACGCTGGAAAGGGGGTGACGGTGGCTTGCGACGCATTCGTTTCCTGGAACCCATGACGGCGAGCATTCTGTCGAATGGACGCGTGCATCCTGCGTTTGGACTGGCGGGCGGTGAGCCTGGCGCGCCAGGGGTGAATCGGGTGATCCGTGCGGATGGTCGGGTCGAGGTGCTCGACCATATCGGTCAGGTCGACATGCTGCCCGGCGACGTGTTCGAAATCGCGACGCCCGGTGGGGGAGGCATGGGCTCCGTTTTGTGAAACCAGTCACGGCCATCCCATTTCATGGGGCCGTGTATGCCTGGGGGGTTCTAGTTGGAGGTCACTATGTCACATACTTCGATCGTTGTTGCAGTCCCCACTGATGCCCACGAGATCAGATCCCCATCCCAGCGTTCAACCTGGCTGGCGGATATGTCGGTGGGCCAGAGATTGGCCTGGAGCTTCGGGTTGCTCGGTCTGGCGGTGGCTCTGTTGGGGGCAACGACATGGCTGACCGGGCAAAACACCACGGCCCAGTCGCAGGCTTTGCTGGGTGAGCAGCTGCCCTTGGAGCGTTCAGTCAGGGAATGGCGCACCCACTCCATTCAGCTGGGCGAGAAGGCTTTGCGCGCCTCGCTCTCTGAGGACGTCTTTCCCCTCACCATGGAGATTGCCCGCCAGGTGGAAGCAGAAGACGGACTCGTGCAGGACATTCTGGACCGTGTCACTCAATCGTCTGGGTTGCGAGCGGCGCAGGTCACACTCGATGAAGCACTCGGCCAGCGTCGTGCTTATGTGGCTCTTCGCGATCAACTGGTGCAGGATGCACTCGACGGCAAAATCATCAGCCAGCGTCAGCGAAGTGAGCACGAAGCTGCATTGAGCAGCTACCTGCAGGCCTTGGAACGCATGCTGGAGCAATCGGAGCAGCTGGCGCTGGAGGCGGGGGCGCAGATGATGAGCGGCTCCGAGCGTGCGCAGTGGATCAGCGGGCTGGCTGTCAGCGTGGTGCTGTTGTTGGCGGCCTTGTTCGGCGTGTTGCTGCGACGTTCCATCGTGACACCGCTCACGATGGCCTCGGAGGCTGTGGCCCAGGTCGCTAGAGGGGATCTGACGGTTCGTGTTGCTGTGCAGGGGCGCGATGAGCTGGGACAGACCATGTTGGCGCTCAATCGCATGGTGGAGTCCTTACGGCATGTGGTGTCCGAAGTGAGGAACGCTGCCACATCCATTCATGCGGCCAGTTCGGACGTGGCCTCCGGCAACCTGGATCTGAGTAACCGTACAGAACAGGCGGCCAGCAGCCTCGAAGAAACGGCGGCCAGTCTGGAGCAGCTGGCCATCACGATCAGGAACAATGCTGCCAATGCCAAGCAGGCGCACACCCTGGTTTCTGAAGCGTCGACTGTGGCTGCAGAAGGCGGCAAGCTGGTGGGTCAGGTGGTCACCACCATGGATGACATTCAGGGTAGCAGCCGCCGCATTGCAGAAATCGTGGGCATCATTGACAGTATCGCGTTTCAAACCAATATCCTGGCGTTGAATGCGGCGGTCGAAGCGGCACGGGCCGGTGAGCAGGGTCGTGGGTTTGCCGTGGTGGCCAGCGAGGTCCGGCAGTTGGCGAGCCGCAGCGCACAGGCCGCCAAAGAGATCAAGCAATTGATTGGAAACAGCGTGGATCGGATCGGTGTGGGCGCTGACCTGGTCAGTGCAGCCGGTGTGACCATGAAGGATATTGTGGAGCGTGTCGCCAGTATCCAGGGCCTCATGCGTGAAGTCCACGAAGCCACCCAGCAGCAAAGCGCCGAGATCAGCCAGTTGTCTCAGGCCGTCTCGGGGCTCGACCAGATGACGCAACAGAACGCGGCGCTGGTCGAGCAAAGTTCGGCTGCCGCAACCAGCCTGTCTGAGCAGGCCAGTCGCTTGCAAACGGGTATCGCTGCGTTCAAACTGTATGCTTGAAGCCTCTCGGCGCGTCAGCTCCCGCTGAAGGGCAGGGATGAGTGATGAACGGCGATGCGCAGCTGGCCATTGTCGTCACGGACGAATTTCCAGGTCTTGTCCACAGTGGTGACCTGGCCATCGGCACCTGTCAGCATGATGTTGCCCATCCAGGACGCGGCGTTGTCAGCGATGAAGACAGCCGCTTTTTCCGCATTGCAGGCGGTCCAGCCCTTGAGGGCGAAGCCATCATCTTGCGGGAAGTTGCTGTTGCCACCCACGAAGTAAGCCAGAGCGCCTTCGCGGGTGGTGCGGAAGGTTTGCGGCGCGGTGGTGAGGGTGGGCTTGAACAGGACCGAGCCCATCTGGTAGGCGTAGGCGCTGTCGATCACCTGTTCGGCCAGCGACTTGGCCGCGGCCTGACCGCTTTGGGCGTTGGCCTGGCTGATGCTGACGAGTGCGTTGCACCAGGCCTGCTGGGCAGCGATGACCTGTGCTTCGGTGATGGCCTTGGAGGCTGCGGCCCCCTGGCTGTATGCATGGGCAGCGCCGGTGGCGGCGAGCAGGGCGGTCGCGACGGTCGTCAGAGCAAAGCGTTTCATGACAGTGAACTCCTGAAGTTGGGATGAAGAAAACCGATGTGAATCAGGTCGGTGAAAGCATTGGGCCATGCACAGCTGAAAATACCTTGAACCCACCATGAACTCGGCGTGAGCGAAAGATGAACAGAACATGACAGACCGCCCCTATCCCTAAAAGCCCGCGAAAATAACGCATGTTTCGCCGTCAACTGAGCTGGGTCCTGTTGTGTCTTGCGGTCACGATCGCGCTGCAAGGCGTTGCCGCTGTGATGGCACTTCAGCAGGCCGAACGCAAGGTGATGGATGGGCGGATCGCGAGCGACCTGCATCAGAGCTTTGTGACTCTGTCTGCCACGAAGCAGCGTTTGCGTGCCTGGACCACCCAGTACCTGATGGGGGCGGGCGGCGATACGGCAGAGCGTGACGCCTTGCATGCGAGCATGGTGCAAACGCTGTCACAGCTCTCCGAGCTGGCGGAGGAATCGGCTCGCCGGCAACGGTCACAGGGCGTGGCACCCGAGCATGTGGCCCGCCGCGATGCCATTGAAGTGTTGACCGATAGCGTCAAGTCGCTGGGTGAAACCCTGCAGGTCCTGGAGGCCCTGCCTGCGGACGCGCGCGCGACCGACGCCTGGGGTGCCCTGGATGAATGGTTTGAACAGTCCAAGGGGCGCGATCTGCGTCAGTTGATCAGTGAAAGCGTGGCGCGCGAATTGCAGGCCATGGAGCGGGAGCGGGAAGCCGCTGACGAGTCACTTCGTTTCATGCGCGCCCTGTGGCTTGGGATCTCAATGGTGCTGGTGGGGCTGGCGCTGGGCGTGGCCGGGTACGTGAATCGCGCCTTGCGTCAACCCATGGATGCACTGGTGTCGGGTGCAGAAGCCCTGCGACAGGGACAGCTGGAGCACCGGATCCCGATGAGCGGCACGCACGAATTGGCGGTGGTGGCGCAGAGCATGAATGCCATGGCGCAAGACCTCCACCGACACCGGCTGGCGGAGACGCAGCTGCGCCAACGCCTGGAAGCGCAGGTGCAGGCCAGGACCGAGGCCCTGCGTGAGGCGAACGCATCCTTGCAGCGCACCGATGAAAGACGCCGTCAGTTGTTGGCCGATATCAGCCATGAACTGCGCACGCCCACGACGGCGATCCGGGGGGAGGCGGAAGTGACGCTGAGGGGGCAGGACCGCCCCGCCGCCGAATACCGCGAAGCGCTGCAGCGCATCGTCGAAGTCTCGCGCCAGCTGGCCACCTCGATCGATGATCTGCTGCTGATGGCGCGCAGTGACATGGAGGCGCTGACCGTGGTGCGCCAGCCTGTGGATGTACACGAACCGCTGCAGCAGGCGCTGCTGGGTGTGTCCGCCCTCGCAGACAGTCATGGCGTATCTTTAGGCGATAACCCGGTGGAAGCCGGCCAATACACCGTGCTGGGCGATGGGGTGCGTCTGACCCAACTGATCACCCTGCTGCTGGACAATGCGGTGCGTTATTCAAACCCTGGTGGGCGGGTGTGGCTGGAGGCGTATCCGGATCGTTCCGACACGGGGCACTCGCTGGCCATCCATGTGCAGGATGAAGGCATCGGCATCCCAGCAGCGGAATTGCCCCATGTCTTCGAGCGTCATTTTCGCGGGGCCATGGCGCGCAGCCATCGCGCGTCCGGCAGTGGTCTGGGGTTGGGTATCGCTTGGCGTCTGGCCCAGGCGCATGGGGGCCTGCTGCATGTTCACAGTCCCACCAACTCCGGTGCCAGTCACGGGACCTGTGTCACGCTGCGGTTGCCCTTGATCACGGCCGCCGAGGTGGATGCCTGGCATATCGATATGAGTCGCTCATGAATCTGGTGTTGATTGAAGACGACGTCCGCATCACCGACTTTCTGCGTCGGGGGCTGCGCGCTGAAGGCTACGCTGTGCAGACCGCTGCGACGGGGCCGGAAGGTCTGGCCCTGGCCCTGGAAGCTCACCGCTCGGAGCGCCAGGATGGGGTGCGGGCGCTGGTGGTGCTGGACCTGATGCTACCCGGCATGAATGGCCTGGAAATCTGCCAGTCGTTGCGCGCGCAGGGTGTGCAACTGCCCATCCTGATGCTCACGGCGCTGGGCTCAACCACTGACCGCGTGACCGGTTTGCGCATGGGTGCAGACGATTACCTCTGCAAACCCTTCGAATTTGAAGAGCTGCTCGCGCGGCTGGAGGCATTGGCGCGCCGGGGACGGGAGGTGCAAGCCCCCAGAGGGCAGGTGCTTCAGGTGGCCGATCTGGTGCTGGACCTGCAGCGCATGCAGGCCTTCCGGGCAGACCAGCCATTGAACCTGACGGCCCGTGAACTTGCCTTGCTGGAACTCTTGATGAGCGCTCCTGGCCGATTGTTCAGCCGCGAACGCATCCTGTCCAGCGTCTGGGGGCAAAGCGAAGACCCGCTGACCAACGTGGTGGATGTGTACATCCGTCGGTTACGCAGCAAGATCGACGAAGGCCAACCCCAGGCCTTGATCCACACCGTCAGGGGCCTGGGTTATCGTCTCGAACCACTGATGCATAGCCCGCTTCCTCCAGCTTGAGGGCAATGTCTTGCGGGGCGATCATGGGGCTGTGACTGACCCAGGCCGTCTGGCCAGCGAGGTCCACATCGGCCTGGTGAACGCAGGGCAGATCCTGCAATTCGAACATCACGGCATCGGCGTCCTCCTGCGAGGACAGGGTGGGGATGTAGAAGGTGGTTTCCGGCATGCCCGGATGATGCCACGCAACCACAGCCCCTGTCGGTTTATTGCCCTTGTGCCAGCGAATAGCCCCGCTGCCCGTCGAAGTGGCAGAGGTTTTCGGTCTTGATGAAATCGACTCCCTGGGCGGCCAGTGCGCTCAGGAGGGCCACCAGGCTCGTGTGCGGCAAAGGGGCCCCGCTGGTTGACATGAAGCGGCAGCGCCAGTGATCGGAGCAGAAGGTTTCAGGGAAACCACCCGGCCACACCTTGACCCCGCGGTTGGTGATGACCTGCAGTTCCAGATCCGCCGGAGTGCAGGCCTTGAGTTGTGCCGCCAGATCATCTGGCAGCGTCAGGGCGGCGTGGACGAACACGTCGATGCCCATCAGGGTTTTCTCAGCCGTGGCGGGTGCCTGCGCAGCAGGGGCATCGCTGGCACTGGCTACCTTGACTTCCACAGGGCTGCCGTAGCTCACGGGGGTCAGCTTCTGGGGCAGGTTGCCCAGGCGGTCGATCACGGCGTCGGCAAAGTCCATGCTGCCAAATGGTCGGCCCACGCTGATCTGGCTGTGCAGTTCGGCGGTGTGAATGCCGTCTTCAATCGCACTGAGCCAGGCGTTGTGGATGCGCTCGGCCACGTCGGTCTGCCCGATATGGACCAGCATCATCACGGCGGCCAGCAGCAGACCCGAGGGGTTGGCAATCCCTTTGCCGGCGATGTCGGGCGCGCTGCCGTGAATGGCCTCGAACATGGACACGTGCTCGCCGATGTTGGCACTGGGCGCCAGACCCACCGAGCCGGTCAGTTCGGCAGCCACATCGGAAATGATGTCGCCATAGAGGTTCAACGTCACGATCACGTCGAAGGTCTCAGGACGGGTCGCCAGGCGCGCCGTCCCGATGTCGATGATCATGTGGTCGGTCTGGATTTCAGGGTACTCCGGAGCGATCTCGTCGAAGACCTTGTGGAACAGGCCGTCCGTCATCTTCATGATGTTGTCTTTGGTCATGCAGGTGACCTTGCGACGACCGTTGGCGCGCGCGTATTCGAACGCGTAGCGGATGATCTTTTCGCAACCGGGTCGAGTGATGACCTTCAGGCACTGGTAGACCTGATCCGTCTGGCGGTGCTCGATGCCGGCGTAGAGGTCTTCCTCGTTTTCCCGGATGATGACCAGGTTCATCTTGGGGTGTAGTGTCTTGACGTATGGGGCGTAGCTCACGCAGGGGCGCACGTTGGCGTACAGGCCCAGCGTTTTGCGGATGGTCACGTTCAGGCTTTTGAAGCCGCCGCCCTGCGGGGTGGTGATGGGGGCCTTGAGAAAGACTTTCGTGCGGCGCAGGCTGTCCCACGATTCGGGTGCGATGCCAGAGCTGTGGCCCGCCAGGTACTGCTGCTCACCGATCTCGATGAACTCGGGGGCGATGCGGGCGCCCGCGGCTTCCAGCACCCGCAGGGTGGCTTCCATGATTTCAGGGCCGATACCGTCGCCTTTGGCAACCGTGATGGGGACTGCTTGTGACATGTCTGTTTTCCTTGTGGGTCAATGATGGGCGTTAGTATGCAAGAAAAAGCCATTGAAGAAAAATCATTTATTTAGGCGTATCGTATAGACTTAATACTATGAGTAAGTTTCGGCCGCCCAAGGTCACTTTCAATCAGTTGCGCACCTTTGAAAGCGTGGCGCGCCTGGGTTCGATCACCCAGGCGGGTCGAGAGTTGCATCTCACGCAGCCGACCGTGACCGTGCAGATCCGGGAGCTGCAGCATTCGCTGGGTGTCCATCTGATCGAGCCCTCGGGTCGCGGCATCCGTATCACGGAGGCCGGGCGTCGGCTGCAGCAGGCTGCGACGGACATGTTTGGCTTGTGGCGCCATTTCGAAGACGATCTCCACGCCCTGCAGGGGCTCGAGAGGGGCGTGTTGCGGATCGCTGGCGTCACGACCACCGAATATTTCATCGCCCGGTGGTTGCAGCGGTTTGCCCAGCGCCATCCCGGGATCGAAATCGACCTCTCGGTGGACAATCGGGACCGGGTCATCGACCGCCTGCAGGACGAACGCTGCGAACTCGCGGTGATGATGCTGCCGCCTCCCTCGATGGAGTTGGACACGCTGGATTGCCTGGACAACCCCCTGGTGGTGATTGGACCCAGAGACCACCCATGGATCCGCCGGCGCAAGGTGCCGGTGTCGGCCCTGGCGGATGAACCCTGGCTGACGAGGGAGGCGGGCTCGGGGACGCGGCTGGCGGCTGAACAGCACTTCCAGGCCTGGGGGGTACAGCCTGTCGAGCGCATGACCCTGGGTAGCAACGAAGCCTTGAAGCATGCAGTGGCCGCTGGCATGGGGGTGGCGGTGCTGTCGCGCCATGCGCTCAGTCGCGATCCGGCGCAGGAAGGGCTGGCTGTCTTGCCGGTGGCGACTTTTCCGGTCAGGCGCCAGTGGAAGCTGGTCTGGCACCGAAAAAGGCGGTTGACGCTCCCCGCGCAAGCCTTCATTGACGAGGCGCGCCAAATATTGTCTGAGCTGAGCCCTTGAATGGGTGAACCTCTGGCCTCACCTTGCACTCAACCATTCATTTGTTCATCAACCAACCATCATGAAACCTGAAGAACAGCGCGCCCTGCTGGGCATTTTGGTCCAGGCCGCCCTGGCCGACGGTCAGAAGGCCGACAGCGAACGGCAGTTCATCCGGGAACTGGCGCAGCAGCTGGATCAGGAGGCAGGTGCGGCCCACCTGGCGGTGGCGGTGCAGGATGCCTTGCTGAAGCGAACGACGCTGGCCCAGGCGGTACAGACACTGAGCGACCCCAGTCATCGGCAGCTGGCTTACGAATGGGCGGTGGCGGTGTGCGATGCCGATGGCATGACCAGCACGGCAGAAAAAGCCTTTCTGTCCCAGTTGCGTGCCCAGCTGGCCCTGGGTTCGGATACCCAGACGGATACGGCCGAAACCCAGACACACGCGCTGGCAGCCGCTGCCTACACCGCCGTGCAACAAGCCGACGGAGGTGTCGAGGAGCTCTCCCTGGCATCGGCCGCAACCACCTCGGCTGTGGCGGCCGTTGACAACGCAGCACTCGACAAGATGATCCTCAACTACGCCATCCTGAATGGAGCGCTGGAGTTGCTGCCCCAGTCCTGGGCGTCCATGGCCATCATTCCTTTGCAGATCAAGATGGTCTATCGCGTGGGCAAGGCCCACGGCGTCACGCTGGACCAGGGGCATATCCGGGAATTCATTGCCGCCGCGGGTGTAGGGTTGACGTCGCAATACGTGGAGCAGTTCGGGCGCAAGCTGCTGGGTGGGCTGATCGGCAAAGCCGGCGGGCGCATGCTGGGGGGGATGGCGAGCCAGGCTACGGGTATGGCTTTTTCGTTTGCCACCACCTACGCTCTGGGCCAACTGGCCAAGCGGTATTACGCGGGAGGCCGCGTCATGTCCACCGACCTGCTGAAACAGACCTACCAGGGCTTGCTGGGACCAGCGAAAAACCTGCAACAGCAAAACCTCGGCGCGATCCAGCAACGGGCTCGCACGCTGGATGCCGGCGAAGTGATGCGAATGGTCAAGGGTTAATCAGGGGTTGAGCGATCGCTCGTCTCGCACCGGGCCTTGCACCGGGTAGTCGCTATGGCTCAAGGGGTAGGCGTCGGCCACGTAGGCGGGTCCCTTCATGATCATGACGATCGCACAGCCGATGGCCACCGTGAAAACCAGTGTCCAGTGCAGGATGACGAAACCGATGGCCATGTAGGCGAGCACCCAGAAATCGCGCTCGGCCGCATGGGACAAATCGGCGGGCTGGCCCCACCAGACGAGCATCATGACGAAACCAGGTAGCAGGGTGCCGATCAGCAGAATCGATGGCAGCCGCTTCCATATCGCCCATTCCAGGCCCGGTGGGCTGCGCTGGAAGCCGGGCAGACGGTTGAATGCACTCATATCCACCTCCGATCACCAAGGGATGGCTTGACCTGCATAGTCCACAAAATGCGCGCGACCAATCGCAGGCAAAGTATCCAGTGTTTTTAACAGACCAGCGACCGATTCGGTGGCTGCCGTGGCCGAATCCCCCACAAAAGGTCGGCTCAAGGGGGAAGCAACCGTGCCCGGCTGCAGGGCGGCCACCACGAGGCTGGGGCGTTGTCGAGCCAGCTCGATGGCAGCCGTTTGCAAGCCCTGATTCAGCGCGGCCTTGGCCATGCGGTAGCTGTACCAACCGCCTTTGCGGTTGTCTTCGATGCTGCCCACGCGTGCCGAGAGCTTCGCCCAGATGACGCGTTCCCCACGAACCAGCAACGGGCTGAGGTGGCGCAACAGCAGCAACGGCCCCACGGTATTGACGTCCAGCGCGGTATGCAAACCATCACCAGTGAGATCGCTCAGCCGTTTCTCCGGTCCACGCCCAGCGATCGTCAATGCGCCAGTGGCATCAACCACCAGGTGAAACGGCCCCTCCAGAACCCCTGCCAGCGCCTCGATCGAGGCGGCGTCTCGGAGATCCCAGGGCATCGGGTGCAGACGGTTGACGGTGACCACCTCGGCGCAACGGCTGTCTCGCTGAAGCGCGTCCACAAAGGCATGCCCGATCGTGCCGGACGAGCCGATCACCAGTGCCCGGTAAGCATGAGTCAGGGAAGGCAGCATGGTGTCCGACTCAACCGGCCGCGCCCAGGGCGGGAAACAGCTGGACCAGGCCTTTGGCCATGACCTCGACCGACAGGGCGGCCAGGATCAGCCCCATGAGGCGGGTCATGACATTGATGCCGGTTTTGCCCAATGCGCGCGCAATCGGTTCTGCCAGCGTGAAACACAAAGCAGTCGCGGCCGCCACAATGGCGCCGAATCCGATCAGCGCTGCATGTTGCAGGACCGACTGGGCCTGATCGGCATAAATCACGACTGTTGACATGGTGGCCGGGCCGGTGAGCAAGGGGATGGTCAATGGAACCACCGCGATGGACGCCCGGGAGGAGGCATCGTCGAGTTCGGCCTGATTGGTCTTCGCTTCAGCGGGCTGGGCATTGAGCATGGCCATGGCGGCCGTCAGCAGCAGCATGCCACCCCCGACCTGAAAGCTGGCCAGGGAAATATTGAAGAATTCCAGGATCTTCAAGCCAAGCAGGGCCGCCATCGCGATCACGGTGAACACGCTGAAAGAGGCTGTGAGCACCGTGCGCCTCAGCTGGGGTTTGGAAAACCCCTGGGTGTAGTGGATGAAGAAAGGGACAATGGCCAGCGGGTTGACGATGGCCAGCAGGGTGATGAGAGGTTTGAGGTCCATGGAGGGGCCAGCGCCTCAGCACTGGCTCCAGTCAGGTTCAGGCAATGCTTCAAGGGCCGGCCGGGCGAGCAGATAGCCTTGAAACAACTGGACACCCATGTCCCGAAGCGTACCCAGCTCGCCAGGTGTTTCCACCCCTTCTGCCACCACGCGGCATCCCAGTGCATGGCAGGTCCCGATGACCCCTGCCACGATGGCGCGTCGAACCGGGTCGCGGTCGATATCACGGGTCAGGGCCATGTCGAGTTTGACCATGTGTGGCTGGAACTGAGCCAGCAGATTGAGCCCGGAATAGCCCGCGCCGAAGTCGTCAATGGCCGTCAGAAAACCGCGTTGCTGATAGTCCTTGATGATGCGCAAGGCGTGATTGGGGTCGACAATTTTCTCGCCTTCGGTGAGTTCAAAAATCAGCTTGTCAGGGCAGAAACCGACATTCTTGGCACAAGCCAGTGTGAGCCGGATGCAGGTGGCGGGCTCATACACCGCATTGGGCAGGAAATTGATCGACAGGTAGGTGTCCATACCCAGGCGTTGGGCGGTGTCGATCGCCAGAACCCGGCAGGTCTGGTCAAAGGTATACATTTCGTCGGGCTTGACACTGCTGATGACCTGACCCGCCGATTCGCCATTGGGTCCACGCACCAGGGCTTCGTAGGCAAACACCGTGCGCGCATCCACGTCCACAATCGGCTGGAAAGCCATTTTGAGGGCCATGTCCAGGGGCTGGGCGTTGCGACAACGGATGCAGCCCGTGATCTCGTCGTCGGCATCGGCAAAAAACTGGTCTAGATACATGGGCAGAAGACTAGCATATCCGGGGCAAAGCGTCACCCGACAGCCAATGGACGAGGCGACGACCGCCCAGGCGGGTCTGCATCTGCACGAAGCAGCGCCTGGACGAGTGCGAAATTACCACATGCAGGCCCTGGATTGGGCGCGAACCTGGCTGACCTCGAATACGGGTTATCGAGCAATCCCTGGGAGTGGGCAGAACGTTGAACCCTCGATATCATGAGGTCATGACCGATTCGGGCAACCCCTTCGCTCACTGGCTGGCGCACTGGCCTGATGGGGTTTTGTCCCAATGGTTTGCAGAGGCGCCGATCGGGCTGGCTGTGCTCGATGCTCAGGGGCGGTTTCTGGCAGTGAACAAACACCTGGCCAATCGCGTGGGCCATTCCATAGAGCGGCTGCTGCAGATGGGTTTTCCCGACATCACGCACCCAGACGAACGGGTGGGTGATCGTCAACGCCGAGCCCGTTTGCTGGACCGCGAAGTCGATCAGCTGCAGGTTGACAAGCGCATGGTACATGCCGACGGCCGGGTCCTCTGGGCGCGTCTGCAGGTCCGTCATCTGCCTTGCACCAGCGAACAGACGACCGACACGCTGCTCGTACTCGTGCAGGACGTCGTGACGGATGAGGTCGCCCGACTGGCGCTGGAGCGCAGCGAGCACCGCCTGCGGCTCGCCCTCGAGGGCAGTGGTGCCGGATTGTGGGATTGGGACCTGCGTACCGATGTGGTCGAATTCAGTCGGGGGTTCAGTCAGTTGGTTCGATACCAGGGTGACGATTTCCGCCGTGACTTCCATTTCCGCACCTTTTTGCACCCGGATGACCAAGCCACCACGCTGGCGGCGGTGGAGCGGGCCATCCAGGGCCCTCAACCCTTCAACTGTACCTACCGACTGCGATGCTTTGATGGCAGCTACCGCTGGTTTCAAGGTCGCGGCATGACCCACCGGGATGCCGAGGGGCAGCCGGAAAGGTTTTCCGGCATCCTGTTCGACATCCACGAGCGCTATGAAGTGGAGCAGGCCCTCATGGCCCGCGAACAGGCCTTGCTCCATCAGGCCCGGCACGATTCACTGACCGGCTTGCCCAACCGGTTGCTCTGGAGTGAGCGTCTGGCCGAAGCGCTGCGCGAAGCCAGCCGACATGGGCATCAACTGGCCGTGCTCATGCTGGACCTTGACGGATTCAAGGATGTCAATGACACACTGGGCCACGGTGTGGGGGATGAACTGCTGCGGCACCTGGCCCAGCGCTTGTCCCAGCGACTGCGCGCCGGTGACACACTGTCCCGCATGGGGGGTGACGAATTCGTCTGGCTCATGCGTGGCCTGTCGAAAGAGGAGGACGCCGCCCGGCTCGCCCGAGAGCTGGTGTTGCTGCTCAGCGAGCCCTGGACGACGAGTGATGGCCACGAGGTCCATATCGGCACCAGCGTCGGGATCGCCCTGTACCCCGAGCATGGCCAGGACGAAGAGGCCTTGATGAAAGCGGCCGATTCTGCGTTGTATCGGGCCAAAGCCGACGGGCGCGGCACCTACGCCTATTTTTCGCAGGACATGACCCGTCTTGCCGCCGAGCGGCTGTCCTTGGAGGGCCGCCTTCGCCAGGCGGTTCGTGACGGGGCCTTTGAACTTGTGTTTCAGCCCCAGTGGGGCGTGGCGACCGATCGTCTTGTCGGGGCTGAAGCCCTGATTCGCTGGCATGACGAGGTGCTGGGCCCCATTCCCCCCGCTCGGTTCATCCCGGTGGCAGAAGCCTGCGGGCTTATGGGCGAGATCGGCTTCTGGGTGCTGGATCACGCGTGCGCCACTCTGCGCCGGTGGATTGACACCGGCTGGACCGAAGCCACCATGGCCATCAATGTGTCACCCCGCCAATTTCACCGCTTGTTGCTGATCGATCAGCTCAGGACAGTGTTGCAGCGCTACGATCTGCCGCCCGGCTCGATCGAGCTGGAAATCACCGAGGGGCTGCTGATGGAGCGCAGCGAACAGACCCTGGAGGTGCTGACCCAGGTCAAGCAGATGGGTGTGCACGTGGCAGTGGACGATTTCGGGGTCGGGTATTCGTCGCTCGCCTATCTCAAGCGCTTCGCGGTGCATACCCTTAAGATCGATCGCACCTTCATCGCGCAGCTCGAATCAGACCCTGAGGACCGCGCCATCTGCAGCGCGATTGTGGCCATGGGCCGTGCACTGGGGGTCAAGGTGTTGGCTGAAGGCGTGGAAAACGAAGCGCAGTGGCGCGATCTGGCCCAGATGGGTTGTGACTATTACCAGGGTTACTGGCGGGGTGGGCATCCGGTCCCTGAATCCCGCTTCACGGCCGACTATCTGTCCTGACGCACATGATCAGCCGCTAAGATGGTGCTTTGACCCAAAGGAACATACATGGCCAAGAAATCTGCCCAGTTATCCACCCGAACGATCCCCATGGACATCGGCATCTCGGAAAAAGACCGTGCCGCGATCGCCCAGGGGCTCAGTCGCCTCCTGGCCGATACCTACACCCTGTACCTGACCACGCACAATTTTCACTGGAACGTGACGGGCCCCATGTTCAACAGCCTGCACGCCATGTTCATGGCACAGTACACCGAGTTGTGGAATGCAGTGGACCCGATGGCTGAGCGCATCCGCGCACTGGGCCATGTGGCGCCGGGCTCCTATGCCCAGTACGCCAAGCTGAGTTCACTGCCAGATGCGCCCGCCGAGCCTCCCAAAGCCATGGAGATGGTGCGCATCCTTGCGCAAGGTCATGAAGCCGTGGCCCGAACCGCCCGCAGCCTGTTCCCGCTGGTCGACAAGGCCAACGATGAACCCACGGCTGACGTGTTGGTGCAGCGGCTATCCGTGCACGAACAAACCGCGTGGATGCTGCGCAGTCTGCTCGAAGACTGACTCAGTGCACCACCACGGGGGTCTGCGCCAAGGTGGCATAGCCTTCCAGCGTGTCCTCCACCTCTTCCTGGGTGGGGGTGTTCTGCTGCCAGGCATGAATCTGCTGCTGGAACAGCTCGGCCCAGGAGCCGTCCAGATACACTTCCTTGCCTGAGCGCTTGTCCACGATCTCAAAACCGTGTCGAGGCATTTGCGGCCCCAGATTCGATGTGGCGCTGTGCGAGCTGGCCACCTCTTCGCCATTCGCAAAGATGTGGACCACCGCGAAAGTGTCAGAGTCGTAGAGCGTATGCATGATTCAAATGTCCTCGAAACGCAATAACCTTGCAAGCCCCATGCCAGGGCCATGATGCGCAGATGAGGGTGTCAGCCGCAGCTTCAAGAGGCCAGCCGCAGACGCTGGTCCACCACGTCCCCGTTCGGATCGGTCAGTCGAATGCGAGCGGGCAGCCAGCCGTGTGAGCGACTCAGCCACAGCGTCATGCCTGTGTTGTTGTGGTCGCCCGGTAGTCGATCGAGCTGACGGGTGTCCAAAGTCCCTGCCGGTGTGTCCAGCCGCTCGGCGCCCCGATCGGCAAACGACCATATCTCGGCCCCTTCCTGGTTGATCACGCGCACTTGCCAGGGATCTCCTGCATCGGCTGTGGGCGTGCTCAATCGGCGCTGGGCTTGCCAGGCCAGTGCAAAAAACACACTCAGGCGATCCTGCGTACCCCGGTCGAGCGGGCCTTCGCGCACCAGCTGCCCTTCACGCCAGAATTCAAAGCGTTGCCGTGCCCAATCGAGCTGGAAGCGCCGTTCAACGCGCGCCTGATCCACGTAGCGTTCGGGCATGAGCTGCTCGTCCTGCCACCGTCCTGTCGAGGTCTGGTTGCGTGATCCCACGAAACGGGCACGCATCTCGAGTTGCGCTTCGTAGCGGCCGTCCTGGCTTTGCCAGGCCAGGCGGCTGCTGGCGCGGTAGGGCAGACCCCTTGCCTGACCACTGACATCGAACTCCATTTGCAATTGGGCGGGCCAAGGCAGGGCGGCTGGTGACTGGGCCTGCGCAGAACCCACTGCGGCGAGCGCATAACCGCCCATCGCCGCGACGATCCAGGATCGACGACGAACGCCCCCGAGAGGGCTGGATGAGGGTTCACGATTCATACGGGAAATCGTACACCACCCACCCGTATAGCGGGATGACGGCGGGATTACAGCGAGGGATGCGCCGCCGTCCCCCGCGCATGCTCAAGCTCATCCTGACAGCCCAGGCAACGCAGGGCAATCGGGTTGGCATGCAACCGAGCGGCAGGGATCTCTACGCCGCAGTCGATGCAGAGGCCATAGTCTCCTGCAGCCACCCGCTTCAAAGCGGCGTCGATCGCTGCCAACTCAGCGGCTTCCCGTTCGCCCAGGGCCAGCGTCATGTCCCGCTCTGCATGCAGCTGCGTCCAGTCGCCACTCTGTTCGTCGTGCGGGTCGGATGTGGCTTGCGCACGCCCGAGCTTGCCACCTCGCTGCGCCCGAATCTGCGCAATCAGGTCGGCCCTGCGCTGTTGAAGCTGGAGGGCGAAGGTGTCGGAAATGGGCTGGTTCATGCGAGGCTCCTTGACGTGTTGAGTCATTGTCCCTGGGCGTGCCGACACAGGCTTTGATATGCGTCAACCTCTGTGGCATGCTATGGGTCACCAAACTGGAGTTTTCGACATGACCGAACCCGACACCAACCTGTTTGCCCGGTACATCCCCGGATTCGAGTTTTTGCAGAACCTCACCCGACAGACGGCGGGCAGTGCGGCGCCGGGGGCGGCATCAAGCGTGCCTGGCATGCCCCCTCTCAGCCACTGGGTGGCCCCCACTTTCGATGTCGAGGAGCTGGACAAGCGCATTCAAGACCTGAAGGCGGTGCATTTCTGGCTGGACCAGAACACCAAGGCGCTGGCCGCCACCATACAGGCGCTCGAAGTGCAGAAGATGACGCTGGCGACGCTCAAAAGCATGAACGTCAGCATGCAGGACATGGCCGACGCGTTCAAGATGAGTCCGACGTCCAGTCCGGCATCCAGCCCACCCGCTGCCCCCGAGCCTGCTCCTGCTCCAACACCAGAGGCCGAGCCTGAAACGGCGCCGTCCACCCCGCCGGTGGTGGACCCCATGCAATGGTGGTCGGCGCTGACGCAACAGTTTCAAACCATTGCTACGGGGGCCATGCAGGACATGGCGCAGCATGTGCAGGCCAGTGCCGAGGCCGTCGCTGCAGCGCAAGCGACTGCACAAACCCCTGTGGCCAAGCCTACCCGAGCGAAAGCGCGTCGCCCGGCTGCACCAAAGGCAAGCCGCCCCGCCGCCCATCAGTCAGGGCAGAAAACCGGTTCCTCCGTCACTGCCAAGGCAACCAAGGCGGTCAAGACAGCGAAAACGCCCCCATCAGCAGCGCCATCTGCCAAGTCCGGAGCGACGAAATCCACCAACGCGCCTGCCCGCGCGAAGCCCGCCACCCGTTCGCGTTGAAGGGTGTCCAGAAAGTATCCCGTGAAGCTCTTTCCCCACGCCCACGCCACCCACCCGCAATGGCGCATGGCCGCCGCGCTGGTGCTGGCGCAATTGCGCGCCCAGATGGCCCTGCCCGATCACGCAGCCCAGCCCTCGCTCGGGCTGCTCTACATCACCGACCACTACGCCGGCCAGGCCCAGGACATTCTGGACCACCTGGGCGCCGAGCTGCCCGAAGTGAACGACTGGGCGGGCACCGTGGGCGTCGGCATTGCCGCCAACCAGGTGGAATATTTTGATGAGCCGGCGCTCTCGGTCATGTTGTGCGACCTGGCCCCCCACCAGTACCGCGTGTTCAGTGGCGTGGCGCCGCTGCCGCCGGTGCAGGGGGCGGACGGGTTCGTGGCTCAGACCGCCCTGGTGCATGCCGATGGCCAGACCCCCGACGTCGCCGAACTGGTGGCCGAAATGGCCGAACGCACCACCAGCCACTACGTGTTTGGCGGACTGGCCTCCAGCCGGGGGCCGCTGGTGCAGTTCGCCCGCTCCAGCCGGGGCGCTGTGGCTGGCCGCGGCCAGCAGGGGGCGGCGGGTGTGTTTCGCGGGGGGCTCAGTGGCGTTGCCTTCGGGCCGGATGTGGCACTCCTTTCACGCGTGACCCAGGGCGTGCGCCCTGTGTCACCCCTCCACCAGATCACCCGTGCCGATCACAATCTGGTGCTGGAGCTGGACCACCGCCCCGCGCTCGACGTCCTGCTGCAAGACCTGGGCATCACCCTGGAAGCGCCCCAGCAGGCGGTGGAGCGCCTGCGCCAGACACTGGTCGGGCTCACCTTGCCCGAACCGGCGCAGGTATTGGCCCCTCGACCCCCCGGTCAGATCGGCGAAGACGTGCTAGTGCGTCACCTGATCGGCCTGGACCCGGGTCGGCAGGGTGTGGCCATTGCCGATGTGGCGCCTCAAGGCGGCCAACTGGTGTTTTGCGAGCGCCACCGCGAAGCCGCCAAGGCCGACCTCATGCGCATTGGCGCTGAAATCCGCGAAGAGCTGGAGCCCGAAAGCCTGACCGCCGACCTGGCGGCTGCCTGGCAGCCCAGTGATACCGACACCGGGTTTCATCCGGCGCGGCGCATGGCGGGAGCGATCTACGTCAGCTGCAGTGGCCGGGGCGGTCCGCATTTCGGCGGTCCCAGCGCCGAGCTGCAGATTCTGCGCCGCGCGCTGGGCGACGTGCCCCTGGTCGGCTTTTTTGCCGGTGGCGAGATCGCCCACCATCGGCTCTATGGCTACACCGGCGTCCTGACGGTGTTCACCACCAGCGACTGACCCGCCGTCAGCGGCCACTCGGCATCGCGGCGGCCTCGGCCTGCATCAGCGGCCGCAAGCTCCACAGCCCGAGTACAGGGCCCAGTGCCAGCCAGGGTAACAGCGCGCCCAGCGATACGCGGTCAGCCAGCCAGGCGAACAGCAGAATGCTGACAATCGAAATCCCGAAGCCGATGCTGTTGACCAGCGTTAGCACGCTGCCCACCGCTTGCGGGGGCGCATTGCGCGCCGTCAGGGTGGAAAACTGTGGCGAATCGCCCGCTACGGTGATGCCCCAGAGCACCAGCCAGACATAAAACAGGCCGTCCGGCGCATGCAGCATCCACGGCGCGAGCAGGCAGCACAGCCCGCTGATGCCCAACTGCACCCCAGCCACCCGTGCGCTGCCCAGGCGCATGGCCACCCAGCCCCCGCCTGCACAGCCGATGGCACCGGCCCCAATCACCGCAAAAGCCACCCACGACAGGGTGGTGCCGTCCAGCCGTAGCGCCAGAATCAGGGGCACCATCACCCACACGGTGTACAGCTCCCACATGTGGCCAAAATACCCCAGCACAGAACTGCGCACCTTGCGGTCGGTCCACACCGTCGCCAGCGCCTGCCATTGCAAGGCGCTCACCCGCGAAGCGGCTCCAGGTGCGTCGCCCACCGTGGCATAGAGCAGCACCCCGCCGGCTGCCGCCAGCGCGGC
This sequence comes from Burkholderiales bacterium, assembly GCA_030602985.1. Lineage (GTDB taxonomy): Bacteria > Pseudomonadota > Gammaproteobacteria > Burkholderiales > Burkholderiaceae_C > UBA997. Next base: position 1,546 of record JAUVYR010000011.1, on the reverse strand, counting down.
CACCCCCAGCATCAGGCTGGGCCAGGGCAGGGCATCGGCCAGCGCCCGCAAGGCATGCGCACTGGCCGAGCCCAGCACCAGTGCACCGACCAGCAAGCCCAGCGCCGCCCCCAGGCCACGGTGGTACCACTGAGCCGCGATCTTCATGCCCACCGGGTAAATGCCCGCCAGGAAAAACCCGGTCGCAAAGCGCCAGAACAGCAGGGCTTCGAACTGCCGCACCATGGCCCAGGCCCCCACCGTGCACGCCGCCCCGGCCAGGGCACAGCACAGAAACACCAGGCGTGGCGAAAAACGGTCGGCCACCGCCAGCAGCGCAAACACCAGTGTGCCCAGAATGAAGCCGAGCTGCAGGGAAGACGTGAGCGTGCCCAGCGCCGCCGTCGGCCAGCCCAGTTCCCGCTGCAGGTCGGGCATGACAGCGTTGACGGCAAACCACAGCGACGTGCCCGCGAACTGGGCCAGTACCAGCACGGGCAGCACATGGCCAGGAACGGTGGGGGGGTGAGTGGCTGCCGTAGCTTGAGACATACCACATGATAGGGGCTTGTACAAAGCGCTACGTGCTGATGCCCAACCCAGGTTCGATACCATTAACCGCGTATGCGCGGCGTTGGGAGTGCGCCTAGTGGCCCAGCCCATGCACGCTTGAGCTGGGCACAGGCGCTCATGCCGTTGCCAGCGTCAAATGCCCAATCTCCGCTCTGGCAGGGCGTACCTTGATTTCAATGTCGTAGCCCAGCCGTGTCAGGCAGTCCATCAGCTTGCGCTCAGACAAGTTGGTGAAGTCTCCACGCATCATGTCAGACACTTTGGGCTGCGTGATGCCCATCAGTTTGGCGGCTTCTTGCTGGGTCAGGCTACGGGCTTTCATGGCCTTCCTGATTTCGATGACCAGACCGGTTTTGATCTTGAGCTTTTCGGCATCAGCAAGGCCAAGGTCAGCAAACACGTTGCCTGAACCCCTGTGCACTTGCACGCCGTCGAACAGTCGAGTTTTCATTTTCGTAACTCCTGCACATACGCTTGGGCAATTTTCAGCCGTGCATTGATGGTGTCCATGTCTTCCTTGGGCGTGGCAATGCCGTGCTTGCTCGTCTTCTGGAAGCCGTGCAAGCGAACACTGCCTCAGAAAACTTGACGGTAACGACCGCTAGGTACGTGCCACCTGCATCGTCTTCCACCACCTCCAGCACACCGGCACCGCCAAAGCCCTTGAGCACTTTGGCTGCATCGTGACGGTCGCCCACCTGCGCCAGAGACAACGCGAAACCGAACAAGCGCCGCACCTCCACGGTAAGAGCCATCAGGTCTTTGTAGCTGCTACCTACCCACTCGAGAGGTCATTCATTGGTGGACATGGCTGGAATATACATGAACTGGTATACAAGAACAAGGTGCTTGACTTATTGCTCCGGCCCCTAGAAGTTTCAACCGGCGGCGTATTTGACCCTGGGGTCCTGGAAGTAGCTCATCACCCGCTCGGGTGAGTTCTCCAGCATGGCCATGTGTTCGTTGGCTGCCTCGCGCAGTTTGGCCTTGGTCC
>JAUVYR010000134.1 GCA_030602985.1 Burkholderiales bacterium | reverse complement strand
GTCAGCCCTGTGGCTAAAATGACCGGTGTTGGTGCTCGCGGCGTGGTTCACGCGCCGCAGTTCAACGGGAAGCTGGGGGAAAGAGGCCTGCACAGGCCGACTTCTAACCAGCGCTGCCCCCGCAACGGTAAGTGGACGGGTCTCGACCCCGCTTTCAATTCCCGCCACTGGGCGCCTGCCGGCGCCTGGGAAGGCCTTGAAGGTTGCATCCACCAGCCCGGATACCGGCCAACAAGGTGGCCTCGCGCCTGGCGCGAGGCTGTAACGCCCATGCACTGTCGGGGAAGGCGGTGAGGGCAAATACCTGTTTGTTTTCATCATGAACCGAGTGTTTGGTGGCGCCCGTACGGCGTCCTGGCCTGCCGCTGGGCTGGCATCTCTGGCTTTTGTCTCCAGCAATGCGCTGGCATCCGAGAACGATCTGTCGCCCGTTGTGGTGACGGCGACGCGCACTGCGGTGCCGTTGACGGATGTGTTGGCGGATGTGTCCGTCATTGATCGGACTCAGTTGGACCAGGCGGGCATGCAATCGTTGATTGATGTGCTGGCGAATCTTCCCGGCATCCAAATCAGCTCCAGCGGCAGTTACCGCTCCAGCACCAATGTCTTCTTGCGTGGTGCAACCTCGTCTCAAACCATACTGCTTGTCAACGGCCTCCGCGTGGGGTCCGCCACATCCGGAAGCTACGCGCTGGAAAGCCTGCCGCTGGATCGTATCGAACGCATCGAGGTTTTGCGTGGTGCAGCAGCAGCGCTTTACGGGCCCGATGCCGTAGGTGGGGTGATTCAGGTATTCACCAGAGAACCCAAGGAAGGCATGCAGCGCTCGGTCTCCGCGGGTATGGGCAGTGATGGCCAACGCAAAATTGGTGCATCCTTACAGGGGCAAAGTGATCAATGGGGTTACAGCTTGGGCGCTACCCATGAACGAGCCAAGGGCATCAATGTCAAGCTACCTGGCGCTTCTGGTTTCAATGCCGATGAGGATGGTTTTGAGTATTCCAGCTTGGATGCCGGTCTGCAGTACCGACTCAACCGGCAGCACGCCATTTCGGCACAGTTGTTGTTGAGTGACGGCGAATACGACTTCGACAGCACGCCCTCACCGAATCCACTGAGCTTGAATGCGGCGACAGCGCGCGCGGTGGCCCTGCCCAGAGTCGAGCAGCAGGTGCTCAAATGGACAGCGCAGTGGACGGACGATTGGTCTTCCAGCTTGACCGGGGGCCGCTCTAAGGACGTATCTGTCAACCGTTACTGGCGGCGGGCGGATGGAGCTCCCGCGGGTGAAAGTCGGTTCAATACCACTCGCACGCAGTTCGCCTGGCAAAACGACATCCGTTTTGGCAAGAACTTGCTGAGTTTGGTGGCCGAGCATCGCGAGGACGACGTGGACAGTTCCACCGCATACACGGTTGCTCAACGCACGGTGCGAGGTTTGGCCGCGTCGTACGCTATTCGACAGGAGGCCTGGGATGCGCTGACAACGGTCCGGCATGATCGAAACTCGCAATTCGGTAGCTTCAATACTTGGGCGTTGTCGGGTGCCTACAAACTGAGTGATCGCATCAAGATAGTGGGTAGTACAGGTACCACCTTTCAAGCCCCCAGCTTCAACCAGCTGTACTTCCCGGGATTTGGCAACCCTGCGTTGACGCCCCAGAGGGGCAGAGCGCAAGAGGTCGGGCTTCGGTATCAACGCGGTAGAACGCGGGCCAGTGCGGTGGTTTACCGCAATGAGGTAAATGGGTTCATCACGCCAGCAACCAACGTCCAGTCCAACCTGGCCGTATTGAAAGGTGTCACCCTTTCTCTCGACCAGTCATGGGGCTCGACGGCGTTGTCTCTTTCTTATGATCATGCCGATCCCCGCTTGAAGCCCAGTAATGACCGCGTGGCGCGTGTGGCCCGCAACGTGCTGCGTGCACAAGTCATACAGCAACACGGTGCTTGGAGATCGTTCGGTGAAGTCAGGCTGTCAAGTAATCGTGAGGACACACAGGCCCCCGGGCGCGTGACCCTGCCAGGATACGGGTTGCTCAATGTGGGTACGACGTACAGGCTGAGCAACCATTGGAGCTTCCAGGCTCGGCTGAACAACTTGACCGATAAAACCTATTCATTGGCGAATGGGTTTACCACACCAGGACGCAACCTATTCGTTTCTATGAACTGGACCGACTGACAACGAGAGCCATGGAAAGCACCTTGCAGGCGCCCGCCCTCCTCATCGCCGCCCCAGCCTCCGGCCAGGGCAAGACCAGCGTCACCGCCGGGCTGGCGCGCCTGCATGCTCGCCAGGGGCGGCGGGTGCAGGTGTTCAAGTGCGGACCGGATTTTCTGGATCCGCACTGGCACACGCTGGCCAGCGGTCAGCCGGTGCACAACCTGGACCTGTGGCTCAACGGCGAGGCAGACGTGCGGGCGCGCTTGCACCACGCCGCGGCCCACAACGACCTGATCCTGATCGAAGGGGTGATGGGCCTGTTCGATGGCGAGCCCAGCGCGGCCGACCTGGCGCAGCGCTTTGGCATCCCGGTGCTGGCGGTGGTGGATGCTGGTGCCATGGCGGGCACGTTCGGAGCGGTGGTTCATGGCCTGCGCCATTACCGGCCCGGTTTGCCTTGGGCGGGGGTGATGGCGAACCGCGTGGCCAGCGATGGCCACATGGAGATGCTGCGCGCGTCAGTGCGGGCCGATGACCTGGGCGTGGAGCCAGGTGGCATCGACGCCGGCTGGCTGGGCGGGCTGCGCCGTGACGCGGCGTTTGCCTTGCCCGAACGCCACCTTGGCCTGACCGTGGCCACCGAACTGCCCGACGCCATGGTCCGCCTGGACGCGCTGGCCGATGCCCTCGCCACCACGCCGCTCGGGCAGATGGACCTGAACGGCTGGCAGCGGTGGGCGGTGGCCTTCCCGCCGCAGCCCCTGCCCGTGCTGCCCCAGCCGCTGGCGGGGTGCCGGGTGGCTGTCGCCCGCGATGCGGCGTTCTGCTTCATTTACCCCACCAACCTGGACACGCTTCAGGCCCTGGGGGCCGAACTGGTCTTCGTGTCACCGCTGGCCGACGAGCCGTTGCCCGCCTGTGACGCGGTGTGGCTGCCCGGGGGCTACCCCGAGCTGCATGCCCAGGCGTTGGCGCAGTCCTCCCGTTTCCGTCCTTCGCTGGCGGCCCATGTAGCGGCTCAGCGGCCGGTGTGGGCCGAGTGTGGCGGCATGATGCCGTTGTTCGATGGCTTGACGCTCCAGGACGGTCAGCGGGTCCCGATGTGGGGCCTCATGCCGGGCGAGGTGCGCATGCAGCACCGGCTCGCGGGGCTGGGGCCACAGGCCTGGGCCACCCGCCTGGGCGAACTGCGTGGACACACCTTCCACTACTCGGTCACCGAATCGCCGCTGGCGCCGGTGGCCATGACGAAAGGCCCCGCTCTGACGACCCGCCAGGAGGCGGTCTATGCCCACGGCCCGGTGCGCGCGAGCTACTTCCACGCCTGGTTTGCCTCCAACCCCGAAGCAACGGCCCAGTTGATGCTTGGAGGTGTGCTGTGACGCGGGTCGATTTCGGCCCTCAGCGCATCGTCTGCCTCACCGAGGAGACGACGGAATGGCTCTACCTGCTGGGGCAGGAGCACCGCATCGTCGGCATCAGTGGCTACACCGTGCGCCCACGCCGTGCGCGCGAGGAAAAGCCCAAGGTCAGCGCCTTCCTCAGCGCCAAGCTCGACAAGATCCTGGCGCTGGCGCCGGATCATGTATTCGGGTTCTCCGATCTGCAGGCCGACATCGCCGCGGCGCTGATCCGCGCCGGTGTGCCGGTGACGGTGTTCAATCAGCGCAGCGTGGACGAGATATTGGCCATGCTGTGGCAGGTGGCTGCGTTGGTGGGTTGCACCGAGCAGGCCCACGCCTGGATCGACGAGCGCCGCGCCCGGCTGGACGCGATGCGGGCCGAGGTGGCGCGCCTGCAGGCCGAAGGCCGGCGGCGGCCCCGGGTGTTTTTTGAGGAGTGGGACGAGCCGCACATCAGCAGCATACGCTGGGTGTCGGAATTGCTGGGCATTGCCGGCGGTGACGACGTATT
>JAUVYR010000136.1 GCA_030602985.1 Burkholderiales bacterium | reverse complement strand
TGGCACTGAACGTGCGGCTGGGCAAGGAGGGCGTGTATGTGCTCAACGAGCCGGCACCTGCGCCCTCGCCGAAACACATCGCTGCCAGCGTGGCGCTTTGTGGACGGGTGGTGTGGCTGGCTGCCGGGTTGCTGGCTGCGCTGGCGGTGACAATTTTGTGCTTGCATGTGGGGTGGCTCCCGCATGGGCGGGGAGGGATGTGAAATGACTTTTCCGCTGCGTGAACATGGCAGTACCGATGCCCTGGGCCCCGTTCGCTGGGATTTTTCGTCCAACGCCAATGCTTGCGGCCCATGCCCTCAGGTGGCTCGGGCGGTTCAGCAGGCCGATGCCTGCCATTACCCCGATCCGTCGTATGCGCAGCTGCGGCAGGCGCTGGCTCAACTGCATGGGGTGGCGTCCCACCGCATCCTGCTGGCCGGCAGCGCCAGTGAATGGATCCAACGCCTGACCGGCTGGACTGCCTTGCACCGTCGCCAGTCCGTATGGTGGCCACGCCATGCCTATGGCGACTATGCCCATGCCGCCGCCGCGTGGGGCTTGCAGCGGTCACACCATCCGGCGCAGGCCGCACTGGTGTGGTTGTGCGAGCCGGGCAGCCCCATGGGACAGAACGAAGACGTGGCCGCCGTGGCCACCCTGATGCAGCATCCACATGCCCTCGTGGCGCTGGACTGTGCCTATCAGCCCTTGCGCCTGGACGGCTCGTCCGCCCTGAGTCCCAGCCTGCAGGCCAACTGCTGGCAGATCTGGTCGCCCAACAAGGCGCTGGGCATGACGGGTGTGCGCGCTGCCTACGTCATTGCCCCCGAGCAGGCACGCACCGCAGCCACGGAACTCGACGCGATGGCCGCCTCGTGGCCAGTGGGCAGTCATGGCGTGGCGCTGCTGATGCAGTGGAGTCAGCCCGAGGTGCAGGACTGGGTTCGCCGCAGCCTGAAGACGCTGTGGGCATGGAAGACGGCCCTAGTACATGACCTGATCGCCCGTGGCTGGCAGTGCCAGCCCAGTCACACGCCGTATTTCTGTGCCCGTCCACCATACCCCATCGAGGCAGAGGCACTGCGTGCCCGTGGCGTCAAGCTGCGAGACGCCACCTCCTTCGGTCTGCCCGGTTGGTGGCGCCTGAGTGCCCAGCCCGATGATGCCCGTCAAGCCCTCACTGAGACGCTGGACGCTATAACCCCAACAGAAAGCCACCCATGACCGCCGCCTGCATCATGGTCCTGGGCACCACCAGTGGTGCCGGAAAAAGCTGGCTGGCGACCGCCTTGTGCCGGTATTACGCCGCCAAAGGCTATCGAGTGGCTCCCTTCAAAGCCCAGAACATGAGCAACAACGCCCGGGTGGTGCCAACGCCCACTGGCGAATGGGGAGAAATCGGCAGTGCCCAGTATTTTCAGGCCCTCGCAGCCCGAGCCATACCGGATGTGCGCATGAACCCCGTGCTCCTCAAACCCGAGGCCGATACCCGCAGCCAGGTGGTGCTCATGGGTCAGGTCAGTCAGGCCTTGACCGACATGCCCTGGCGTGGCCGCAGTGAGCACGTCTGGCCCGCCATCCAGTCGGCGTTGGACGCCTTGCGTGCCGAGAACGACATCGTGGTGATTGAGGGAGCGGGCTCGCCCGCCGAGATCAATCTGCACGCCAGTGACATTGTCAATATGCGCGTGGCCCGGCATGCCCAGGCCACCTGTTTGCTGGTCACCGACATCGACCGTGGCGGGGCATTTGCCCACCTCTATGGCACCTGGGCCTTGCTGCCGGAAGAGGAACGGCGCTTGATTCGAGGTTTTGTGCTGAACCGTTTTCGGGGCGACCCTGCCTTGCTGTCGCCTGCTCCCGCGATGCTCGAAGCCATGACTGGCGTGCCCACCGTCGCCACCGTCCCCATGTTCTGGCATCACGGCTTGCCCGAAGAAGACGGTGTGTTTGACGACCGCACCAGCGCCAGCGGGGCTGTGCAGACCACCGTCGCCGTGGTGGCATATCCCCGCATCAGCAATCTGGATGAATACCAGCCTCTGAAAAACGTGCCGGGTCTTCGGCTGGTCTGGGCCCGGTCTCCGGCTGATCTGGCTGCTGCTGACTGGGTGATCCTGCCGGGGAGCAAGCACACCAGCGCGGACCTGAAGTGGTTGCGCGAGCGCGGCCTCGATCAGGCGATCCAGGCTCATGTACGGGCGGGCCGTCGCGTTCTGGGGGTGTGTGGCGGTTTGCAAATGCTGGGTGAGGCGCTCATTGACCCCCACGGCATCGACGGCAATGCCCCCGGCTTGGGTCTGTTGCCCCTGGTCACCCAGTTTGAACCTCGCAAAGTGGTTCAGCGGACACAGGCGGCTTTTGCCGATGACCTGACGGGGCCATGGGAGTGTCTGGCGGGCTTGAAGGCTCAAGGGTACGAGATCCACCACGGCCACACACAAGTTCACCCCGACATGGCCGCCTCTGGCGAGTCTTCTGTCGTGGCTTTGCGCTCGCTGTTCAAGGATCAACCTCTGGGCTGGCACGATGGGCAGGGGCGGGTGATGGGGGTGTACATCCATGGCCTGTTTGAGGACCCGGCTGTGCTGCAAGCGCTCTTCGGTGCTTCAGCACCGACCATGGATGGCGTGTTTAACCGCCTGGCTGATCACGTCTCTGCTTCATTTTCTACCCACTGGCTGGATGCCTGGTTGGCCTCCAGACCTTCAACCTGAAAGCACGAACACATGAATGACTTCACTATGCCTGTGGTGACCGACCTGACTGATGTCGACCTGCAACAACGCGTGCAGCACTTGATTGACCAAAAAACCAAGCCCCTGGGTTCTCTGGGCCAGATCGAATCTCTGGCCGTGCGCATCGCCTCCATTCTGGGGACAGATGCCCCGCAACTGCATCAACCCCAGATGCTGGTGTGTGCGGCGGATCATGGTCTGGCCGCCCGAGGGGTGTCAGCATTCCCCAGTGATGTGACCTGGCAGATGGTGGAAAACTTTCTGGCTGGCGGTGCGGCGGTGAGTGTGCTGGCGCGCCAGCACGGCATAGCCCTCACCGTGGTGGACTGCGGCGTCGCGAGGGATCTGGTGCCGCGCCCTGGCCTGGTGGACTGCAAGGTCGCCTACGGCACAGCCGACGCGCTGGAAGGCCCGGCCATGAGCGCCCATCAGTGCCAGCAGGCCATGCGTAACGGCATGCGCGTGGTCCAGGGGTTGCCGGGCAATGTACTCATGCTCGGCGAAATGGGCATCGGCAACACGTCGTCCGCCGCGCTGCTGTTGGCGCGGTTGTGCCACCTGGACATTGCCGACTGCACTGGCGCCGGCACCGGCCTGGATGCCGCTGGCGTGGAGCGCAAGATCGCCATCCTTCGTCAGGTGCTGGAGCGCCACGACTCGGCCCAATCCCCCCTGGAAGCCCTGGCGGCATTCGGTGGCTTTGAAATCGCCACCCTGGTCGGGGCGGTGTGGCAGGCGGCGCTTGAGCGTCGCGTGATTCTGGTCGATGGCTTCATCACCACGGCGGCGGTGCTGGTGGCCGCGAAGTGCGCCCCCCATGTGCTGCAGCGTTGCCTCTTTGCCCATCGATCTGGTGAAAGAGGGCATGCCCTCATGTTGGCGGCCTTGAAGGCCACCCCTTTGCTCGATCTCGGCCTGCGCCTGGGTGAAGGCAGTGGGGCTGCTCTGGCCTGGCCTCTGCTGCGCTCGGCCGAATTGATCTTGAGCCAGATGGCCAGTTTCGAAGCCGCTGGCGTCAGCCAGTCAAACACGCAACATGCGTAGGCGCAGCTCGCCAGAAACGCTACCATGCGGTCAGCGCTTCAGCGACGGATGGTTTCATGAGTACTGCCACAGACACGCCTGGCCCGACAGCGGACACCCACGCCCACCTGATCAGCACCCCGGTGCGCAGCCTGATTCGGCGCAGCCCGATCACGCTGCCACCTGAAACCCCCATCATTGACGCTGCCAGCGTGATGCAGACGCA
>JAUVYR010000164.1 GCA_030602985.1 Burkholderiales bacterium | reverse complement strand
GGTGAGGAGGTCTACCGGCGCTTTCCCTGGGCGCACCACGATTGCGGCGGCTCGACACTGTTTGCCTTGCCCACCACCACCGACCCGGTGGAGGCGCTCATCAACCGGACTTGGCGCCCCACCCTGAGCGTGACCGGCGCGGATGGGTTTCCGTCGCTGCAAAATGCGGGCAATGTCTTGCGCCCCTACACCGCGTTCAAACTGAGCCTGCGATTGCCGCCCCTGGTGGATGCCGCCCAGGCGGTGCAGCAACTCAAGACCCTGCTGGAAGACAACGCGCCCTACCAGGCCAAGGTGACTTTCGAGCCTGAAGGCGCGGCTACCGGCTGGAATGCCCCTCAGACCGCTGCATGGTTCGAACAGGCCCTGCAGGTGTCCAGCCAGACGCACTACGGCGCGCCCTGCGGCTTTATCGGCCAGGGGGGAACCATCCCGCTGATGAACATGCTGAGCCAGGGTTTTCCGCAGGCACAGATGATGGTCTGTGGCGTGCTGGGCCCCAAAAGCAATGCCCATGGTCCGAACGAGTTCCTGCATGTGCCCTTTGCGCAGCGGCTGACCGCCTCGGTGGCGGAAGTCATTGCCCGCATGCCCTGAGCCTTACTGCGTCCCATTCATGGCCACGGATTCCTTCTTTTCTGCCACGCTGCCCGGCACCTCAACCGCCACCGAGATGGTGGAGGCGGTGGCGCGCAGTGGACGCCTGTCTGTGGCCGAGTTGCTGGGCCAGCTGCGTCATGCCTTCGTGGTGCTGGATGCCGACGGCCACGTCGTGGGCTACAACACCACGGCGATCGACATGCTCGAGGTGCCGGATGAACTGCTGGCCCGGCGCCCTCTGATCGATGAAGTGGTCCGGTTTCAGCATCGTCACGGCGACCTGGAGGGGGACCTGCCTCATTTGCTCAGCCGAGTCTGGCATCACCTGCGGCGTGTTCAACAGACCGCTGAGCCCCATGTTTATTCATTCACTACTGGACGTGGCCGGACCTTGCAAGGGGCCACCATGGCCTTGCCGGGCGGGGGATGGGTGCGCACTTACACCGATGTCAGCGAGCATGCCCAGGCGCTGGCTGATTTGCGAGACAGCGAAGAGCACTTCCGGAGCCTGACGGAGTTGTCCGCCGACTGGTACTGGGAGTGGGACGCCGACTGTCGCTACACCCGATTCGAAGGCCGGTTTGCACGCGACCACATGCTGTCAGAGCAGTTTCTGGGGCGGCGCCCCTGGGACTTGCCCAGCCAGAATCTGGCACAACTGCACGACTGGGCCCCTTTGCAACAGGCCGTGGCCCGAAGAGAAGTTTTTCGCCGCTGGGAAGTGCAGCGCCCCTTGCCTGACGGGCGTGTCATCTGGTGTGCGCTTAGCGGGATGCCGATTCTGGATGAAAAAGGTCGGTTTCTGGGCTATCGCGGGGTCGGGCGCGACATCACGCCTCGCAAGGAGGCTGAAGCGGTGGTGCGCCGCCTGGCGTTCTACGACAGCCTGACCGGTTTGTACAACCGCAGCGCGTTTCAGGACAGGCTGCAGAAGGTCCAGGCAGCCAGTACACGGTCCGGTACCTGGGCCGCCCTGTGTTTCATTGACCTCGATAATTTCAAAGATATCAACGATGTCTATGGGCATTCCGTTGGGGACGAGGTTTTGCGCGAAACCGCCAAGCGCCTGGAGGCGACGGTGCGTTCCATGGATACGATCGGGCGACTGGGCGGCGATGAATTCATCGTCTTGCTGGAAGATTTGTCACACGATCGAGAGCAGGCGGCCCTGATGGCCAAAACGATTGGCGAAAAAATCCGTTCTGCCCTGGAGCCTCCGCTCACGGTGGATGCCAATGAAGTGACTGCCACACCCAGTATCGGAATCGCCCTTTTCAGTGGGTCCGAAGAACGCATGGAAGACATCTTCCGCCGTGCGGACCTGGCGATGTACGAATCCAAGGCGGCAGGCCGCAATGCCGTGCGCTTTTTTGATCCCGCCCTGCAGGATCGGGCGATGGAACGCGCCGCCTTGCAGCGGGAAATGCGACACAGTCTGCGCGAGGGCCATTTCGCTTTGTTCGGTCAACCCATTGTGGACGGTCGCGGGCGCATTCAAGGGGTGGAGGGCCTGCTTCGCTGGAACAACCCGACCCGCGGCATGGTTCCGCCCGCACAGTTCATTCATCTGGCCGAGGAGTCTCGCTTTATTCTGTTGCTGGGGCAGTGGGTGCTGGAGCAAGCTTGCGCCACGCTTGCCTCCTGGCAGGACGATGAGGTGCGTTCTCAGTGGTCGCTGGCCATCAACCTGAGCGCCCGCCAGCTTCGGCAAGCCGATTTCGTGAACCAGGTGAAACGCACGCTGGAGCAAACCGGTGCGCCCCCGGAACGTCTCAAGCTGGAGCTGACTGAAAGCCAGCTGCTTCATGATGTAGAGGACACCATCGCCAAAATGGAGGCTCTGTCTGCCATGGGGGTGCAGTTCGCCCTCGATGATTTCGGCACTGGCTATTCGTCTCTGGCTTATCTCAAGCGGCTGCCGCTGGCCCAGCTGAAGATCGACCGCTCCTTCGTCCGTGACGTCCTGGATGACCCCAATGACGCGGCGATTGCCCGCACCATCCTGCAGTTGGCGCAGAGCCTGGATCTAACTGTGGTGGCCGAGGGAGTCGAGACCGCTGCCCAGTTCGAAGCCCTGCGTGCCATGGGCTGTCGTCTGTTTCAGGGCTACCACTTCGGCCGGCCTGAGCCGCTCTAGCCTGGCGCCCGCCGTTGGGCTGCCAGCCAGATCA
>JAUVYR010000095.1 GCA_030602985.1 Burkholderiales bacterium | reverse complement strand
CCCCGTTTGTGCAGTCGGATGACTTGCTTGCGCCGCTCGTGAAGCTGCTGCAGGGTTTGGTATCTCGCGTCTTCTTTTTCCATGAAAGATGGGACTACCAAATCACCAGATAGTTCAATCTTTATGGGGCCTGATCAATAGGAAAACACCACGGGTCTTGTATGCAACGCAAGGCCAACCAAGACGATAAACGATGACCGAAGACCAACTCGAACAGGAAACCCTGGGCTGGCTGGCCGAGTTGGGCTATGCTGTGCACAGCGGCTACGACATCGCCCACGACGGGACAAACCCCCAGCGGGCCAACTACCGGCAGGTGGTGCTGCCGTTCCGCCTGCGCGAGGCCATCCAGCGCCTGAACCCCAACATCCCCACCGGTGCCCGCGAAGACGCCCTGCAGCGGGTGTTGGACCTGGGCATCCCAGCCCTGCTGTCCGCTAACCGCGCCTTCCACAAGCTGCTGGTGGGCGGTGTCCCCGTGCAGTACCAGAAGGACGGTGAAACCGTCGGCGACTTCGTGCGCCTGGTCGATTGGGCTGAACCGTCGCGCAATGAGTTCTGGGCCGTGAACCAGTTCACCATCAAAGGCCCGCACCACACCCGTCGGCCTGACATCATCCTGTTCGTCAACGGCCTGCCCCTGGTGCTCATTGAGCTGAAGAACCCGGCCGACGAGAACGCCGACATCTGGAAGGCCTACGACCAGATTCAGACCTACAAAGAGCAAATCCCCGACGTGTTCCAGTACAACGAGGTACTGGTCATCTCGGACGGGACGGATGCCCGACTGGGCAGCTTGTCGGCCAACGCCGAGCGCTTCTTGCAATGGCGCACCATCGACGGCGTGAACCTGGACCCGTTGGGCGAGTTCAACGAGCTGCAAACCCTGGTGCGCGGTGTATTGGAGCCAGCCACCCTGCTGGATTACCTGCGTTACTTCGTGCTGTTCGAGGATGACGGCCGACTGGTCAAGAAGGTGGCGGGCTACCACCAGTACCACGCGGTGCGCGCCGCCATCGGCCATGTGGTGGCCGCCTCCCGGCCTGATGGCGCAGCCAACCAGCGAGGGAAGGGCGGGGTGGTGTGGCACACCCAGGGCAGCGGCAAGAGCATCACCATGACCTGCTTTGCCGCCCGGGTGATGCAAGAGCCCGCCATGGCCAACCCCACCATCGTCGTCATCACGGACCGCAACGACCTGGACGGCCAGCTCTTTGGCGTCTTCAGCCTGGCTCAAGACCTGCTGCGCGAGCAACCCGTGCAAGCCACCACCCGGCAGGAACTGCGCCAGTTGCTTAGTAACCGGCCCTCTGGGGGCATCGTGTTTGCCACCATTCAGAAGTTCATGCCGGGGGAAGACGAAGACATGTTCCCGGTGTTGAGCGACCGGCACAACATTGTGGTGGTGGCCGATGAGGCCCACCGCACCCAGTACGGCTTTGAGGCCAAGCTCAAGACCCGGAAGGTGGGTGGCAAGGGCGCAGTATCCACAGCCGATGGCGTGTTCACCACCCAGGCCGCCACCGCCGAATTCGCCCCGCCGGAATACAAAACCACCTACCAAGTGGGCTACGCCCAGCACCTGCGCGACGCCTTGCCCAATGCCACCTTCGTGGCCTTCACCGGCACCCCGGTCAGCAGCACCGACCGTGACACCCGTGCGGTGTTTGGCGACTACATCCATGTGTACGACATGCAGCAGGCCAAGGAAGATGGCGCCACGGTGGCCATCTACTACGAAAGCCGGCTGGCCAAGCTCAAGCTCAAAGACGCCGAACTTCCCCTGATAGACGACGAGGTGGACGAACTGGCCGAGGACGAAGAAGAGAGCGTCCAGAGCAAACTCAAAAGCCGCTGGGCCGCGCTGGAGCAAATCGTGGGCGCCGAGCCCCGCATTCAGAGTGTGGCCGCCGACCTGGTGGCGCACTTTGAGGAGCGAAACAAGGCAAATGACGGCAAAGCCATTGCGGTGACCATGAGCCGCGAGATTTGCGTGCACCTGTACAACGAAATCGTCAAGCTGCGCCCCGACTGGCACAGCGACGACCCGGAAGAGGGTGCCATCAAAATCATCATGACTGGCAGCGCCAGCGACAAGGCCCTGCTGCGCCCGCACATCTACCCCAGCCAGGTCAAGAAGCGCCTGGAAAAACGCTTCAAAGACCCGGCCGACCCGCTCAAGCTCGTCATCGTGCGCGACATGTGGCTCACCGGCTTCGACGCCCCGTGTGTGCACACCATGTACATCGACAAGCCCATGAAGGGGCACAACCTGATGCAGGCCATTGCCCGCGTCAACCGGGTGTTCAAGGACAAGCAGGGCGGCCTGGTGGTGGACTACATCGGCATCGGCAACGAGCTGAAAGCCGCCATGAAGGAATACACCGCCAGCAAGGGCAGGGGCAAACCCACGGTGGACGCCCACGAGGCCCTGTCGCTCCTGCTGGAAAAGCTGGACGTGCTGCGCGCCATGCTGCACGGCTTTGACTACAGCGAGTTCAAGACCGGGGGCCACAAAACCCTGGCCGGGGCCGCCAACCACGTGCTGGGCTTGCCATCCGAGTCCAAAGACAAGACCGGCAAGCCCGTGCGCGATGGCAAAAAGCGCTTCGCCGATGCAGCGCTGGCCATGAGTAAAGCCTTCAGCCTGTGCTGCACGCTGGACGAGGCCAAAGCCCTGCGCGAAGAGGTGGCCTTCATGCAGGCGGTCAAGGTCATCCTGACCAAGCGCGACATATCCGCCCAAAAGAAAACCGACGAGCAGCGCGAAGCCGCCATTCGCCAAATCATCGGGCAGGCCGTGGTGAGCGAATCGGTGGTGGACATCTTCGACGCCGTGGGTCTGGACAAGCCCAACATCGGGCTGCTGGACGACGAATTCCTGGCCCAAGTAAAAAACCTGCCCGAGCGCAACCTGGCGGTGGAGTTGCTGGAGCGCCTGCTGGAAGGTGAAATCAAGAGCAAGTTCGCCACCAACGTGGTGCAGCAAAAAAAGTTCAGCGACCTGCTGAGCAACGTCATCACCCGTTACCAGAACCGCAGCATCGAAACCGCGCAGGTGATGGAAGAGCTGGTCGAGATGGCCAAGAAGTTCAAGGCAGCGGCCAGCCGTGGCGAACAACTGGGCCTGTCAGACGACGAAGTTCGGTTCTATGACGCCCTGGCCAACAACGAGTCGGCAGTCCGGGAACTAACCGACGAGACGCTGAAGAAAATCGCCCACGAGCTGACCGAGAACCTGAAGAAGAACATCACCGTGGACTGGGCCCAGCGCGAGAGCGTGCGCGCCACCTTGCGGCTGATGGTCAAACGCATCCTGCGCAAGTACAAGTACCCGCCAGACCAGACGAATGCGGCTATCGAACTGGTGCTGCAGCAGGCAGAGACGATTGGAGAGGGTTGGTTTTGAGCCTAAACCCTGTACTGCTGGCTGCACAGCTACAGGCAAATAAAAAAGACTTAGCGCATCTCTGCGCTAAGTCCTTGGTTGTTTTGGTGGCTCTTCCCTGATTCGAACAGGGGACCTGCGGATTATGATTCCGTCGCTCTAACCGGCTGAGCTAAAGAGCCTGAGCCGCAAATTATAGCCTCAAATTTTCGGCTTGTTCAAGCGTGTTTGAATTGCGCGGGGCGCTTTTCGACAAAAGCCGCCATGCCTTCTTTCTGATCGGCGGTGGCAAACAGCGCGTGGAACAGGCGGCGCTCGAACATCACCCCATCAGCCAGGGAGCCCTCAAAGGCTTTGTTGACGGACTCTTTGGCCGCCATGACGGCCATCTGGGAGAACCCGGCGATCGTCAGGGCAGCGCCGAGCGATTCGTCCATCAGCTTGTCGAGCGGGACGACGCGGCTGACCAAGCCAGAGCGCTCGGCTTCGGTGGCGTCCATCATGCGCCCGGTCAGGGCCAGGTCCATGGCCTTGCTCTTGCCCACGGCACGGGGAAGCCGCTGGGTGCCTCCCGCGCCGGGGATGATGCCCAGCTTGATTTCGGGCTGGCCAAATTTGGCGTTGTCGGCCGCGATGATGAAGTCGCACATCATGGCCAGTTCGCAACCGCCCCCCAGCGCAAAACCGCTCACCGCAGCGATGACCGGTTTACGGATGTTGCGGATCGTTTCCCAGTTCCGGGTGATGTAGTCGCCTTTGTAAACATCGGCGAAGGTGTAAGTGGCCATGGCACCGATGTCGGCACCCGCTGCAAAAGCCTTTTCGCTGCCGGTGATGATCATGCAGCCGATGTCGTCGTCGCCATCGAAAGCCTTGAGGGCGGCGCCCAGCTCGTTCATGAGCTGGTCGTTCAGCGCATTGAGCTGCTTGGGTCGGTTGAGGGTGATGATGCCGACGCGGCCTTCGGTACGGACCAGAATCAGTTCAGGGGTATCGCTCATGGTGTCTCTCTTTTGTGGGTCATGGAAGGGGGTCAGAACCCTGCACACTATAGCGGTCTGTCAGGCCTCCCGCAGCAGCCGCACGGTGCTGGCCGGGACCGGCCAGGTGAGCGGGCAGGTCAGCAGACGTCCATCACGTGCCACCAAGGCCCGAATGGTCGTCTGCCCCCTGGCGTACAGGGCCACCTCGTCCAGCTTCCGAACGCGCCAATCGTCCACGCCCAGCCATTCATCGCCGGCGGCCAGTCCAGCCGCTGCCGCAGCGCTGCCTTCCAGCACGTTCTTGATCACCAGCCCGTTGTGCTCGCTGACCCGCAAACCGAGTTGCTGGGCCAGAGGTGCAGGCTCTTCTTTCCAGGTGATGCCAGCCCCTTCCAGCAAGGGCTTGAGTGGCAGTTCTGCGGTGCTGTGTACCCAGGCTTGAATCTCGGGGCTGAAGCTGCGGCCGCCCAGTTCTTGCAGCACGGCCAGCAAATCGCTTTCACTCATGGGGCCACCGCCACATCGCTGGTAGAGCCGCTGCATGACCGCATCGAGGCTGGTATGGCCTTCAGCACGCAGGGTCAGGTCCAGGCAGAGGGCCACCAGCGATCCCTTGGTGTAGTAGCTCACCGTGGCATTGGGGGTGTTTTCCTGGACGCGGTAGTACTTGGTCCAGGCCTCGAAACTGGCTTGTGCGACCGTCTGTATGTGTCGGCCAGGGGTTTGCAGCACCTGATGGATGGTTTTGCTGAGCAGTTTCAGGTAAGTGGCTTCGTCAATCAGCCCGGCCCGTAAGACCAGCAAGTCGTCGTAATAGCTGGTGAAGCCCTCAAAAAACCACAGCAGTTCGGTGTGGTTTTCCTGATCGTAGTCGTACTGGGCGAACTCGATGGGCCTGAGGCGCTTGACGTTCCAGGTGTGGAAGTACTCGTGGCTGATCAGGCCCAGCAAGGTGGTGTAGCCGTCACTGGCTTTCAGGGGTTTCTCGGTGGCCAGTGGTTTCAGTGGCAGGTCAGCCCGCTGGCAGATCAGGGCAGTGGCGTTGCGGTGTTCCAGCCCGCCGTATCCGTCCGCGCTGGCGTGCAGCATGAAAAGATAGTGGTCGAAAGGTGGCGGGCCGTCATCGTGCCAGAAGGCCATGGCGGTTTCGCAGATGCGCTGGGTGTCGCGCAGCAGCCGTTCGCCATCAAACCCGGCTGGGGCGCCGCTGACCACAAACCGGTGGGGCACGCCGCGCACCTCGAACGAGCCACTCCAGAAGGTGCCCAGCTCAAAGGGGTTATCCGCCAGTTCATCGTAGTGGGCGGCCTCGTAGGTGCCGAAGCCCTTGCGCGAGGTTTTCAGGGCCGGTAGCGCTGTGGCCAGTTGCCAGTCCTTCTGGTCTGGTGGCGAGACCACCTCGATTTGATGGCACGACTGCTCCCGCCCAACCACCCGCAGGCACAAGCTGGTGGGGTTGAAAAAGCCGCGGGTCGCGTCCAGAAAAGCGGTGCGCACAGACGCATCGAAGGCGTACACGGTGTACCGGACGTCCAGCAGCCGTGTGTTCGGCAGCACTTCGACCACCCACTGGTTTTTGCGCGTCTGTTGCACAGGAATGGCCTGGCCATCTGTACGGGCTTCGATACGAAGCAGGTGCTGGGAAAACTCTCGAATCAGGTAGCTGCCGGGAATCCACACCGGTAAACTCAGTATCACTCGCTGATCCGGGTCTGGGAGAGTCAGCGTCACGGCAAAGGTGTGGGTATGCGGGTCTTGGACCTCCACCCGGTAATGCACGGCGGCTTGGGTTCTCGTCATCGGCGGCTCGTCAGGCTTTGCTGGATCCGGTTGAAATCTGCGCCCACGATGCGGGTGCCGTCAGCCAGAAAGCTGGTGGGTGTGCCCGTGATGCGATGCTCGCTGGCGAAAGCCAGGTTCCGGTCGAGTGCCGCCGTGTCGCAAGTCGCTTCGGGAGGCGTGACACCGCGCAGCATCCAGTTGTGATAAGTGTCGGCCGGGTTGCGAGCGCACCAGATGTTGCGTGACATGGTCTGTGAGTTCGGACCCAGCAAGGGCACCAGAAAGGTGTAAACAGTCACGTTATTGACGCGCACCATGTCGCGGTCCAGGCGTTTGCAGAAGCCGCAGTTCGGGTCCATGAA
>JAUVYR010000098.1 GCA_030602985.1 Burkholderiales bacterium | reverse complement strand
ATCAGCGCTGTTCCACCATTCCCAGGGCTCACCACGGGGCAAGACTTCACGCGCGGCTTCCCAGGCCTCGCGGAATGCACGCTGGCGGGTTGCCTGTACAGCCTGCAGGCGCCACCAGAACTGCTCCATCGCCTCCTGCATGTCGGCCACCAGCGCGCCACTCACCTGCAGGGCGTAATCCAGCCGGGGTTGCTCCAGGCGGCCCAGCGCCACATCGTCGTGGTCGTCAATCAGGTTGATGCCGCCACAGAAGCCCACGGTGCCGTCCACCACGCACAGCTTGCGGTGCAGCCGGCGCCAGCGGCTGGGGATCAACAAACCCACCTGACCCAGGGGCTGGAAAACCCGCCACTGCACCCCGGCCGCGGTCAGGCGTGCGGCCCACGCGGCCGGGACTGTGGGTGTGCCCACGCCGTCCACCACCAGCCGCACCGTCACCCCCCGTCGGGCAGCACGTTCCAGGGCCTCAGCCACCTGCAAGGCCCCATTCGCAAACTCGAAAATATAGGTTTCCAGATAGATGAAGCGCGCCGCCCGGTCCATGGCCGCCACCATGGCGGGGAACAACGCCCCTCCCCCTTCCAGCAGCCGCAAGTGATGCCCGGGCCGCAAAGCCGTCCTCACTCCCATGCCAGCTCCGCAATCAGGGGCAGATGGTCCGACATGCGTCGCCAGGCGCGCCCGTGGGGCACCTGCGCATGCAGGGGACGCAGCCCGCGCACATACACCCGGTCCAGATTCAGCAGGGGCAGCCGCGCCGGGAAGGTGGGCAGGCGAATGTCGTCAAACGTGCGCAGACCCAGACCCGCCATGGGGCGGTGCAGGCGCGCTTCCCAGTCGTTGAAATCTCCGGCCACGATCAACGGCTCACCGCGCGGCACATGCGCCTCCACAAAACGGCCCAGGGCCTGCACTTGGCGCTCCCGGCTGGCATGGATCAGGCCCAGGTGCACCACCACCACGTGGACCGGCTGGCCGTGCGCCTCCACCGTCACGTGCAACAGGCCCCGCTGCTCGAAGCGGTGGTCCGACACATCGTGGTGCTGCTCGGCCAGCACCGGCCAGCGACTCAGCAGGGCGTTGCCATGGTCGCCATGGCGGGTAACGGCATTGGTGCGGTACACCGCCTGGTAGCCCTCGGGTGCCAGAAAATTCGCCTGCCCTTCGGCCGGCCAGTGGCGAAACACCCGCTGCATCTTGCGGTTCGCCCCGCGCACCTCCTGCAGGCAGACGAGGTCGGCATCGAACTGCTCCACCGCATGCACCAGGTTATGAATTTCCAGCCGACGCGCCGGCCCCAGGCCTTGCACGCCCTTGTGGATGTTGTACGTGGCCACGCGCAGGGTGTTCATGGGCAGGATGATGCCATTAAAGCTTTCATCTGCTGTGCAATTTGACTCAGCACAGCCAGATAGATACCATTGGTGCATATCAAATACAAGGTTTTATTATGGACACCGCTAAAGTCTTTCAATCTGGCCGCTCTCAGGCTGTTCGCCTGCCCAAGGCCTACCGCTTTGAAGGCAGTGAAGTGTGCATTCGACATTTTGGCAATGGGGTGTTGCTGCTGCCTGCCAACGACCCGTGGACGGTTCTGGAACAGAGCCTCAACCTCTTCGAACCCGGGTTCCACATCCAGCGTGAACAACCCGCCACTCAGGACAGGCCAGAGATCACCCCATGATTCTGCTGGACACCAACATCTGCATTTACATCATCAACCAGAAACCCGCTCAGGTCTTGGCGCGTTTCAGGCGGCACAAAGCCGGCGATATTGGCGTATCGTCGATTGTGGCTGCCGAATTGGCCTATGGCGTTGCCAAAAGTGGTTCAGAACGCAACCAGCAAGCTTTGCAAATGTTTCTGGCACCGCTTGAAGTTTTGCCATTTGACGAAGCCGCACTATGGACATACGGCCAGTTGAGGGCACAACTCGAAAAACAAGGCACACCGATCGGCTCCATGGACACCCTCATAGCAGCTCACGCCTTGTCACACGATGCGGTGCTGGTGACCAACAACCAGCGTGAATTCGAACGTGTGCCAGGCTTGAGACTGGACAACTGGATGCATGCATGAGCTGTCGTGTATTCGGTCAGCCCCTCATTCCCCGATCACAGCCCATTGAGCTGGACACCTGCATGGCTTGAGGATACTTTTCCAAGTAATATTCAAAAATGAATTTTTACTTGGAAAGCCTTGATCTTGAGCCGGATGCCGCCAGGCAGTACATCGATGCGCGAACGGCCTTCATTGAACTTGAGCGCACCGCCAAAAGCGCAAAACAGGTTCGTGGAGGCATGGTCTGGAAAACCGTCCAGGGCAAGGCATACCTCATACGCACCAGCGCCACAGGTCAGCAGAAAAGCCTGGGCAGACGATCGGCAGAAACGGAGGCGATGTACCAGCGGTTCACAGACCAGAAGCAGGCAGTCACCAGCAGGCTCACCAGCCTGAAAGCCATGGTGAGCAAGCACGAACGCATGAACCGCGCACTCCGGGTCGGGCGAGTGCCCTCCATCGCGGTGGCCATACTGAACCGCCTCGCCGACGCCGAACTCAGCCCTTATTTTCGAGTAGTCGGCACCCACGCGCTTTACGCGTATGAGGCCGCCGCAGGCATACACTTCGCATCAGAGGTTACCGCCACCCGGGACATCGACCTGCTGTGGGACACCCGAAAACGCGTGGCTTTCGCGCAAACCCTTGCAAAAGACTCGCCCTCCATGCTCGCCGCCTTGCAGAAAGTCGACAAAACCTTTCAAATCCCGCCCGATCAGAAATACACAGCGATCAACCAAAACGGGTATGAGGTGGACATACTGCGGCGCATGGCCAAAGAAGACGACCCTCACCCTATTCGGCTCAGCCATGCAGAGGATGATTTCTGGGTGGTTCAGGCGCAACGTGCAGAAGACCTGCTCAATGCACCCGCTTTTTCAGAAATTGTGGTGGCCGAGAACGGCACCATGGCCCGCATGCATACCCTGCACCCAGCAGCCTTTGTGCAGTTCAAACGCTGGTTGGTCACACGACCAAATCGTGACCCGATCAAACGGCGCCGCGATGCCCTTCAGGCCGACGCGGTTGAGTGGGTATTGAAAGAGCGCCTGCCACATTTGCTACTTCATCCGGATTCCGCCAGGCCACCCTCTTCATCCAACTGAGCCATCACCTCTAGACCATCCTCGGCAACCACAGCACCGCCTCCTCATTAGATGGTGAAAAACACCGGTCGGGCGTTGCCTACCCAGTAGCGGACCGATATGCCGTGTGGGCAGAGAACGCCCCGAGGGTGAGCTCGACATCGCCGCGGGCAATGCCGACCTGCCTGGCCAGGTTTTCCCACCCATCGACCGCTGAAGCGACCTCTTCGACAATCTGCTTGCCCCGTGCTTCAGTCAGCCCGTAGAAGGCTGCAGTGGTCAGAACGGTTTGCAGGCTCGGACGGTTGTCTACGTCGTCGATGTTCAGAACGTGTTCTGCCTTGTCGATGTTCGGGTTCACGTCGAACGCCGGCGCCAAGCGCCAGCCTATCGCGCCCAGAATGAACCCGTGATTGCGCAGGTGGTCGTCCCGGTTCCCCACTGCCACGTTGAACGCCACCCTGCGGAACAGCTGCTCCAGGTCGGCATCCACATGGGCGCTGTCGCCCTTGCCCCGAAGGAACTGGGCCAGCTCCAGGTAGCTGGTGCCCTCGCTGTGCTCCTTGCGAAGCAGGGTCATCGCGGAGGCATAAAACCGTCGCGCTCCGTTGGCGCGGTCAAAACGCTGCACACAAAAGGTGTGGAACTCATTGTTCAGGCGCACGGCCTTCGCGGCAGGAACATCCACGCCCGCCTTCAGCGCAAGGCTGTGCGCCAGTAGCTCCCAGGCGCCGACATCCCGGTCGTCGTCTCGCGCCGGGAATTTGCCAATCCACAGGGAGCCATCCGCCTCCGTGAAGTTGGCTTTCGGCCGTGCGCCACCCAAAGAGGCGCCAGGTGCCACCAACACAGACAGCCACTTGCGCAAGGCGTCGAGGTCGTCCATGCGGCGGCTGCTCAGCTGATAGGCCACCGCCTCCAGCTCGCGCAGTGTGGTGCTGGGCGGTGCGGCCATTTTCTCGTTGCCCAGGAATTCCTCGGTGCCAGCAAGCCGAAAGCGCAGCGCACCTTGCCGGGTGAAGTCCTGCACCCCAATCAGAAAGTCCCAAGCGTACAGCGTGCGCGGCGTGCGTTTCTCGTCTTTGGCTTGCAGCGCCTCTCGCCGCTTCATCAGCGTCTGGCCCCACCGGTCAGGGGCCGAGTCCAGGAAGATGCCGAAGTTGCCCAGTTCGGGCTTGGGAAAGAACGGCGCATCGTCCAGCGACAGGTCGGGGTCCAGCGCGAACGCTCGCGCGTCACGCAGCCACCCGCGCTCGTAATGGAATCGAATCTGGCCGCGGTCGTGTGCCAAGGTGCCGACCAGGCATGGTGGTCCCAGATCGCCATCGAGCCAGACCTCCAAGGCGTTGTCTTGATGGCTCATGACGCGCTTCCGGTGCCATCCGGACGGCCAGCAGGGGTCGGCGGTTCATGGGTGGCAGCTCGCCGGCGTCGCGGCGCTGACGCCGGCGCTTGGAGTGCCAAATCTTGCAGCTTGCGGCCCACCTTGTCGTCTGCTGCCAGCGCATTAATGTCGGCTTCGAGGCCCAGGACCGCCATAACCCGTATGTAAGTGCCCAAGGTGGCTCCCGGGTCGCCCGCCTCCACCTTGTAGATGGATGTCCTTGAAATACCCGCCCGCTGGGCCACGACGGCGTTGCTCAGCTTTCGACGCAAGCGCGCGAGTTTCAGCCGCTCGCCCAGCTGGGAAAGCAGCCTCTGCTCCTGTGGAAAGATGATGGGCGGCTTGCGTGGCATTTTTCTATTATAGACAATTAATTTCTGTATTGTCCATAATAGAGTAATTTTAGAGTAGCCTTGCACCTGTATCGCTGCCCACCCTCCTCGGCAACCACAGCATGCGTCACCAAAGTGCAATCCGCTGGGCTGCTCGCTTCAAGATTTCATTCTTGCGCGGGTAATGCAGTTGCGCGCATCAAAGAGAAATAAATGATCATTAAATGTAGAGCATTACATACAAATCAAGAAACATTGACTACAATGCTATACAAATGCCAGCAAGCGTCGAATTCTCTTCTGTACTTGAGCGGCAGCTGCTCCTACAGCTAGGGCAGCGCCTTAAAGCCGCGCGCCATTCCAAAGGCTTAACCAGCACACAGGTAGCCGCTGCCGCAGGGCTATCGCGCATGACGCTCAATGCCATCGAATCGGGAGAGCCTTCACCAACCATGGGTAGCTATGTGCGCGTGATGGGGGCTCTGGGTTTCGGTGCAGACCTAGCGCTTCTGGCCAATCCTGCCCCACCGCGACATGAGTCGCAAAAGACGGCGGTGCTAGAGGATACACGGGTGTCTCTGTCGCGCCACCAGCTGCAAGATTTGCAAAGCCTTGCCCTGCATCAGGAGGCGGTGCGCTTGGTCAAACGAGATGACCAGCTGCGGCTCAAAGCCTTGCAGACGTTAGATAACTGGCGTTCCAAACCCGGCTCGCGCTCATCTCCGCTGTGGGATGAGTGGTCCGTTGTGTTGCATCGAAAGCAGTGGAGACGAGTATTGGCCAATACGCAACGCTCCAACGAGCTGCGCCAAGCTTCGCCGATGTTGTCTGTGCTGCCGGAACAAGTGCGGATGAAGGTACTGGACGACATCAAAAGCCTGAAATCTCCGACAATCTCCTAAGGGAGACGCAGCATGGAACGTGAGCAACTCGAGCATCTCATCCGCGCAGCCGCGCAAGTTACCCACGAGTACGAGTTCATCGTTGTAGGTAGCCAATCCATTCTAGGCCCAGTACCTAACCCTCCACAGGAGCTCAAAGCTTCCATGGAGGCGGATATGTACCCGCTGAACGCCCCTGAAAAGGCGGACCTGCTGGACGGCAACATCGGCGAGGGCTCTTGGTTTCACACCACTCACCAAGTCTACGCTCAAGGCGTGGGGCCGGAGACCGCGGTGCTGCCCAGTGGCTGGGAGCTGCGGTTGCACAAGGTTCAGACAACCCAGACAGACTTGAAGATTGGCTACTGCTTGGACGTATTGGACTTGTTCCTGTCCAAAACCTGGGCAGGCAGGGAGAAGGACCGCGAGTTCTGCATTGCGCTGCTGCGATACGGGTATGTGCAGCTTGATGCGGCTGTGCAGAGGGTCGCCGACATGCCATTGAGTGCCGAGCAGAAAACCGGCCTTCGCGCCCGCATTCGGCGCTGGGCACAGCACGGAAAGCCTATGGCCAGTGGCCACGAATCGCAATAAAAAATCCACCTGGCGTGAGCAACTCACGAAATGCCACCTGTTCGACTTGGGCAGTTGCTGTTATGGCCTACCCCACCATCCTCGGCAACCACA
>JAUVYR010000111.1 GCA_030602985.1 Burkholderiales bacterium | reverse complement strand
GACGAGTTGCCCAGGCGGGTGCAACGCATGCCAATGTCCAGTTGATCGTCCATGCGGGCCGAAGCGTGGAACTCGATGGACGCTTTTTTGACGTACAGCTCGCCACCCAGATCGTGCATCGCATCTTCATACGGCAAGGCGAGTGCCCGCCAGTATTCGGTCACCGCCACGTCAAAGTACATCAGATAGTGCGCATTGAAGACGATTTTCTGCATATCGACCTCGGACCAGCGGACACGAAGTGAATGAGAAAAGCGGAAATCCTGGCGTTTCATGGACAATTCGAGGTTGGCTTGAAAGTCCTGATTATGTTGCCCCATCAGCTCGAACTCCTGTCACCCGCGCGCGACGCCGACATCGGCATCGAAGCCGTCAACCACGGCGCCGACGCCATCTACATCGGTGGTCCATCCTTTGGCGCGCGCGCCAGCGCCGATAACTCGGTGGCCGATATTGAACGACTGGTGACATACGCCCACCGCTTCCACAGCCGGGTGTTCGTGACGATGAACACCATCCTGCGCGACGACGAGCTGGAGCCTGCACGCCAGTTGGTGGGCCAACTCTACAACGCCGGGGTGGATGCACTGATCATCCAGGACATGGGGCTGCTGGAGCTGGACCTCCCCCCCATTCAGCTTCACGCCAGTACGCAAACCGACATCCGGACACCGGAAAAGGGCCGCTTCCTGCAAGACGCCGGCCTGAGCCAGATCGTGCTGGCTCGTGAGCTGACGCTACCGCAGATCGCCGCCATCCACCAGGCACTGGGGCCGATGGATGCCCCTGGTCGTGCCGTTCTGGAGTTTTTCATTCACGGCGCTTTGTGCGTGGCCTACAGTGGCCAGTGCTACATCAGTCACGCGCATACGGGCCGCAGTGCCAACCGGGGCGACTGTTCGCAGGCCTGCCGCCTGCCCTACGAGGTGAAAGACAGTCAGGGCCGCATCGTGGCGCACGACAAGCACGTGCTCTCGATGAAGGACAACAACCAGAGCGACAACCTGAGCGCCCTGATCGACGCGGGCGTGCGCAGCTTCAAGATCGAAGGCCGCTACAAGGACATGGGCTACGTGAAGAACATCACGGCCCACTACCGAACGCTGTTGGACGAGATTCTTGAACAACGGCCTGAGCTTGCGCGAGCCTCCAGCGGGCGCTGCACTTATACCTTCACCCCTGACCCTGACCAGAACTTCAACCGCGAGTTCACCGATTACTTCGTGCAGGGCCGCAAGGAGGACATCGGCGCCTTCGACACGCCCAAGAACCCCGGCCAGCCTATCGGCTGGGTCACGCGGGTGGCCGCAGACTCCGTGGAGCTGGAAACCGAAGACCCGGCCACCGATCTGCAAAATGGCGACGGCCTGTGCTACCACGACCTGCAGAAGGAACTGGTGGGCCTGCAGACCAACCGCGTGGAAAAACTGGGCCCCGGCAAGGAAGGCGGGAACGTCTGGCGCGTCTTCCCCAAGGACCCGATGAGCGGGTTCAAGGATCTGAAGCGCGGCACCACCGTGAACCGCAACCGCAGCATGGACTGGGTTCGCACGCTGGAAAAGAAATCCGCCGACCGGCGCATCGGTGTGTGGATGGCCCTGAGCGACTCTCCTTCCGGCCTGCAACTGACGCTCACCGACGAAGACGGCCATGTGGGCAGTGCCCAACTGGCGGGCACCTGGGAACGCGCCAAAGACCCAGCCCAAGCTGCAGACAAGCTGGGCGAGCAGCTGGGCCGCCTGGGTGACACGCTGTTCCAGGCGAGCGATATCCAGGTGCAGTTGTCGCAGCCGTGGTTCGTGCCCGCGTCGCAGCTCAATACCCTGCGCCGAGAGGCCGTGGCCAGTCTGGAAGCCGCCCGTGCGGCTGCCTATGTGCGCCCCCAGCGGGCAGCTCCCGTGGACCCACCGGCCCTCTACCCCGAAGACACCCTCACCTATCTGGCCAACGTGTTCAACCAGAAGGCGCGGGACTTTTATGCCAAGCATGGCGTCAAGGTGATTGCCGCCGCCTACGAAGCGCACGAGGAAGAAGGCGAAGTCAGCCTGATGATCACCAAGCACTGCGTGCGTTTTTCGCTCAGTCTGTGCCCCAAGCAGGCCAAGGGCGTGACGGGCGTTCAGGGCACCATCAAGGCCGAGCCGCTGCAGCTCATCAACGGGAAGGAAAAGCTGACCCTGCGTTTTGACTGCAAACCCTGCAAAATGCACGTGGTAGGCAAGATCAAACGCAGCGTGCTGCAGCAGGCAGCGGAGCAACCGTTGACGTTCTACAAAACCCGACCCAAAGCACAAGCGGCGCATTGAGCCGAGCGAACGCGATCGGACGTCGAGGGTTGGCCCAGAACGTCAGTCAGATGGCGGCCAGACGAGCGGGAACAGCGGATCATCCAGCGCGGCACCGGCAGGAAGGCGCTCTTCCAGTCCATGAAAAGGAGGAGAAGTGCGCCAGGGCCGTGGGGCATGCACAGCGTCATCGCCCAGATAGCGGGCCGAAAACACCCGCCGTCGTGACCCTGGCCCCGTGCCGCTGCTCGCATGGAGACTGAGCATGTGAAAAGCGACGCAATCACCTGGCTCCAGCGCCCAGGCCAGCTGCTGATATCGGTCAGGTTCGCTGTCGATCGGAGGGAGCTCTTCCAGTGAGCCCTCGGGGAACCACTTGGCCTGTTGCTCGCGGAAGGTGCGCGGCATATACCAGGTGCCCCGGTGCGAACCAGCCACGAACCGCAGCGTGCTGGCCATGGGAATCGGGTCCACGGGTATCCAGAAACTGATGTTCTGTGTACCACTGACGTTGTAGTACGGCTGGTCTTGATGCCAGGGGGTGGGTTGTCGGGTACCCGCTTCCTTGACCAGCAGATGATCATGGTACAAGCGAGCCGTCCTGCTCTGCATCAATTGCGCGGCCAGGTGCGGCAGGGTGGAATCCCTCAACACTTGCTCATAAGCCGGGTTGGACGGCCAGGTGCAGAAATCCTCGACAAAACGACCCGGATCGTCCGGTTCGCTGGCGATCAAGACCAGTGGGCTCAAGTGAGCCAGATTGTGTTCAATCCCCTGCTCGAGCAGTTCAAGCGATGCCTTCCCCAAAACACCGCGAAGCACCACTGCGCCATCGCGTGCATAGGCCTCAATCGTTTCAGGTGGCAACAGATGGCGTTCAGGCATATTCAACTCAACCCACCCAACGGCGGGCGTTGCGCCAGATCTGCATCCAGGGGCTATAGGCCTCCATGCCCCCTGTGGCCTTCAGGTCGGTCCAGCTCATCTGGATATTACGGAACACGCGCTCGGGGTGCGGCATCATGGCGGTGAACCGGCCATCGGCGGTGGTCACGGCCGTCAGGCCACCCGGGCTGCCATTGGGGTTGAACGGGTAGGCCTCGGTGGCCGCGCCGGTGTTGTCCACGTAGCGCATCGCGCCAATCGCAGCATCGCGGTTGCCGCGGTGCTTGAAGTTGGCGTAACCCTCGCCGTGCGCCACGGCGATGGGCAGCCGGCTGCCCGCCATGCCCAGGAAGAACAGGCTGGGCGACGCCAGCACCTCCACCATGGACAGACGAGCCTCGAAGCGCTCGCTCTGGTTGGTGGTGAAGCGCGGCCAGGCCTCGGCACCGGGAATGATGTCGGCCAGCTCGGCAAACATCTGGCAGCCGTTGCAGACGCCCAGACCGAAGGTGTCAGGGCGAGCAAAGAAGGCCTGAAACTGCTCAGAGAGCACACGGTTGAAGGTGATGGAACGCGCCCAGCCGATCCCTGCGCCCAGCGTGTCGCCGTAGCTGAAGCCACCGCAAGCCACCACTCCTTTGAAGTCGGCCAGATTCGCGCGACCCGACTGCAAGTCGGTCATGTGGACATCAAACGACTCAAAACCTGCCAGGTGGAAGGCGTAGGCCATTTCCACGTGGGAGTTCACGCCCTGCTCGCGCAGAATGGCCACCCGGGGGCGCGCCAGGTTCAGGTACGGCGCGGCCACGTTTTCCGACGGGTCGAAAGTCAGTGCGACATGCATACCGGGGTCGGCAGGCGCGCCAGCCGCGGCATGTTCGGCGTCGGCACAGGCGGGGTTGTCACGCCGCTGGTTGATCTTCCAGCTCACGCTGTCCCACACCTGGTGGAGGTCGTACAGGCTGGCATCGAACACTTTCTTGGTGTCGCGCCAGACCTGGAGGCAGCCCTTGCCCATGTCCATCGGTGAGTGGTCCGGGCGGGTTTTGCCGACAAAGTGGCTGTGCTTGCTCAGACCATGCTCACGCAGGACCTGCATCACTTCATTGCGCTCGGCGGTACGCACCTGCAGGACCACGCCCAGTTCCTCACTGAACAGCGCCTTGAGGGTGAGCTCTTCCCGCCGGGCGCTGACCTGAGTGGCCCAGTTTTTGGCGTCGCCGTACTCGGCACGGCTGTCACGGATGCCGTCGCCTTCCGTGACCAGCATGTCCACATTCAGGGCCACCCCCACGTGACCGGCAAAAGCCATTTCAGCGGCTGCCGCCAGAAGACCCCCGTCGCTGCGATCGTGGTAGGCCAGGATCTTTCCCTGCGCGCGCAAGGCGTTCACGGCGTTCACCAGTCCGATCAGGTCCTGCGCGTCGTCCAGATCGGGCACGACTCCACCCGGTTGGTTCAGCACCTGCGCCAAAATGGAGCCACCCATGCGGTTCCTGCCTTTGCCCAGGTCGACCAGCACCAGGGTGGTGTCTTCCTCCTGCCCGTCGAGCTGCGGGGTCAGTGTGCCGCGGACGTCCGGCAGCGAGGCAAAAGCGCTGACGATCAGGCTCACGGGCGAGGTGACCTTCTTCTGCTCACCGTCAACCTTCCACTGCGTGCGCATGGACAGACTGTCCTTGCCCACAGGAATGCTCACACCCAGGGCCGGGCACAGCTCCATGCCCACGGCCTTGACGGTGGCGTACAGTGCCGCGTCTTCACCGGGTTCACCGCAAGCGGCCATCCAGTTCGCGCTCAACTTCACGCGCGGCAGCTCAATGGGTGCAGCGAGCAGGTTGGTGATGGCCTCGGCCACCGCCATGCGACCGGAAGCCGGCGCGTCCAGGGCGGCCAGCGGGGTGCGTTCGCCCATGCTCATGGCCTCGCCGGCAAAACCGGCGTAGTCGGCCAGGGTCACGGCGCAGTCCGCCACGGGCACCTGCCACGGGCCCACCATCTGGTCACGGTGGCTCAGGCCGCCCACGGTG
>JAUVYR010000046.1 GCA_030602985.1 Burkholderiales bacterium | reverse complement strand
GCGCCGGGCGCGGCCTGCGGCCCCAGGCGGATGCCGTCCCAGATCTCGCGTTCCAAGTCTTTCGGCTGGCAGAACAGCGTGGTGTGGCCTTCGGCGGTGATCACCAGCCAGGCGCGCGGCTCGGTGAAGCCGGTGAGGTAGTAGAAGTAGCTGTCGAAGCGGAACAGGTAGTCGCTGTCGCGGTTGCGGGTGCGCTCGGGCGCGGTGGGGATGATGGCGATGCCACCGGCGCCCAGCTGGGCGGCGAGGCGGGCACGGCGGTCGGCGTATATGGCTTGGTGGGGGATGGCGATCATGGGGGTAATGATACGGTTGTGCAGCGCATTGTTGTGCCTGCTGTGGTTATGACTGAGAGGCGCGAGTGACAGATGCACCAGACTTGGCTACAATTGTGGTAAATCACGAAAGGATGACCATGGGCACGCTCTCTGTACGCATCGACGAAACGTTGGTCAACGCCGCGCGCGTGGCCGCGAAGGCGGAATTTCGCACTGTGCAGGGCCAGGTCGAGTACTGGGCCAAAGTGGGCCGCGCCGCGCTGGACAACCCCGACTTGCCTGTGTCGTTTGTGGCCGAAAGCCTCATGAGTATGGCCGAGCCGCGTGAAGACAGTACCCCCTTTGTGCCGCGCAGCCGATCAACTGGTGCCCGCAACACATGACCTGGGAGGTACGACAAACACGCCGTTTTGCACGCACCTACAAGAAGCTGACCAATGCCACGCTGCTGGCCGATACCGATGCGGCCGTCATGGCCGTGGCAAGCAACCCCGATGTGGGTGAGCGTAAAAAGGGCGACTTGGCCCAGTTGTGGGTGCACAAGTTCCGCAGCCAGGGGCAGTTGTACTTGCTGGGCTACACCCGAGAAGACGAGGTGCGTCTGGTGTACCTGGAAGCCCTTGGGCCTCACGAGAACTTCTACCGCGATCTGAAACGGTAGTTTCAGTGCAGCGCCGTGCTGGCCGGCCCACTGGCGTTGAGGGCAGACAGCCTCTCGGGCGTGCCCACGTCCACCCAGCGGTCGGGGTAGACCGAGGCGCCCACCTGCCCCGCGTCAATGGCCGCGCGCAGCATGGGGGCCAGCGGCGCTGAGACGCCCTCGGGGTTGCCTGCCGGAATGGGGCACCAGGGCTGCGCGAAAAACGCCTTCTTGTACAGCCCGATGGTGGAATAGGTGTGCTTGGGCGCGTCGGCCCCGTTGTGGGCCAGCAGGCGGCCACCGGGCAGCACGGCCACGCCAAAGTCGCCCTGGGGGTGGTGCTCGGGGTTGGGCACCAGCCAGATGTGCGCCAGCAGCGGGCTGCGCGCAAACGCGGCACGCACCGCGTTGGAAAACGCTAATTCGGGCGCAAACACGTCACCGGCCAGCAGCCAGAACACGTCGTCCAGCAGGGGCAGTGCCCGCACAATGCCGCCCGCCGTTTCCAGCGCGCCGCCAAAGTCCTGCCCCTCCATGGAGTACTGCAGGGCCAGCGTGGGGGCCGGGCCGGTGCCCTCCCAGGCGGCGGCGCTGGGGGTGAAGTGCGGGCCAAACCGGGCGGGCAACTGCTCGCCCAGCCACGCGGTGTTGATGCACACACTGCGCACGCCACCCCGGGCCAGCGCCTCCAGGTGCCACTGCACCAGCGGCTTGCCCTGCACGGCGAGCAGCGGCTTGGGGGTGGTGTCGGTCAGCGGGCGCATGCGCTCGCCACGGCCTGCGGCCAACAGCAGGGCTTGGGCGGGGGTGAGGGAGGTGGTCGTCACAATGCCCTCCATTGTGAGGGATGTGGCGGGGGTTGTTCTGCCATCTGCATGGCATCAACGTGCGTTGACCATACACTGGCGACTGAAAGCTTTGCCAATCCGGGAAGCCGTCCGCCTGCGCTTCAATGCAAAATCCAAGTGCATACTGCCACTGATGAGGACTAACTCGGCGGTCAAGCGGACGCCAACACAGGTCATGCCTTTGGAATTCTCATGGCCTGTATTGGTATCGGCCTTCATTTCGTTTTCGCTCTGTTCCGTCATTCTGTCGCAAGCTGGTTAACTCAAACGTTAGGCCTATCCAGGCCAAGACTCCTTGACCCGCACGGCCACTTTTGAGCTTGACGAAACGTACCCATAGGCGTACGCTTCTGCACAAAGGAGTCCAACATGCAAACACTCACCGCCAGTGAAGCGCGTGCCAACCTCTACCGCCTCATGGATCAGACGGCAGAGTCGCATCAGCCCATCACCATTGCAGGGCGACGCCACGACGCCGTGCTGCTGTCAGCCGAAGACTGGCAAGCCATTCAAGAGACGCTCTACCTGCTCTCTGTGCCAGGCATGCGTGAGTCCATCAAAGAGGGTATGGCCGAGCCAGCAGACGCATGCACCAAGGAGCTTGACTGGTGAGTTGGACGTTGGTGTTTGCCAAGCACGCGCAAAAAGATGCGCACAAACTGGCCGCAAGCGGCCTGAAGGCCAAGGCTCAAGCGCTACTGGCCATCATCCAAGACCATCCATTCCAGAACCCCCCGCCATACGAAAAATTGGTCGTAGACTTGCCGGGGCCCATTCAAGGCGAATCACTATTCAACATCGCTTGGTTTACGAAGTGCTTCCAGATCAAATGGTCATCAAAGTGCTCCGCATGTGGTCACACTATGAATAGCGAAATTCAGCGACGCATTTTCCAAGATGTAGATTCACACGTGAACGGCAAAACCAAAGTTCAAGCTCACATCCGTGTCACATCTTGAGCGGCCAATCGCATCCATGACTTACATCGTTCCGGAATCCGAAGTCGAATTCAGCGCCATCCGGGCGCAAGGGCCCGGCGGACAGAACGTGAACAAGGTTTCCAACGCCGTGCACATGCGCTTTGACATTGTGGCTTCCGCTTTGCCTGCTGCCATCAAGCAGCGGCTGCTTGCCAGCGCGGACACCCGAATCACTGCGGACGGTGTGTTCATCATCAAAGCACAAGGCGCGCGCAGCCTCGAGAGCAACAAGGCCGAAGCGCTCGCGCGTCTTCAAGATGCCATCGACCAGGCTGCACACGTGCCGAAGCGCCGAAAGCCGACGAAGCCCACTTTGGGCTCCAAACAGCGCCGCCTTGCAGGTAAAGCCAACCGGTCGGTGGTCAAAGCAGGGCGCAGCAAGGTCACGGAGTAGCGGCAACCCCTCGCTCAAGCTGACCCGCGACCGTTTCAATGGAACAACGATGCGGGCAAATCAGAATCACCGAGTTTCTGAAAACGTGCTACTTTGCATAGGGCCCAACATTTTTGAAACTGTATTTGTGTCTTACCTCGTACTCATTGGAAACGCGGTGATTTGGGTGGCGATTGTCGCCTTCTTTTGGATCAACTATGGCCCAAGGTCGGGGCGCTCCTTCGGCAACGAGATAGCCAGCTACAACAAGATTCAAAGAAAGGTCTTCTGGTATCTGCTCGACAACGGCGCGAAGGGCTCAAGTCTTGCTCTCCTCAAGAAGCTCCAGAGGTCATCAGAGACTATTCAAGAGGCAAGCGTCGCACTGGGTCCCACCTTGCAACGGGGCTTGGAACGGCTCGAAGCGCGTTTTGGGCATCAGGATATGTATGAGCCGGCAAAGCCGATCATTTCCCGGCTGGTTGCTTTGTCAGATGAGGCTCAAACACAAAAGGTCGGTGAGCAAAGCAATGCCTAGGCCCTTATTTGAGCTGAGCGCCAAGCAGCCTGCTGTCGCCGCCAGGTCAACTTGAGCGTTTAGCCACAAAGCACTATGCATGCGCTTGGGTGGAACTGCCGACACCGATCCGCAGCAGTGATTCTCGGCGTCTGCGTGCTCAGCTATGCGCTCACCACGGTGGTGCCGCACCCTTATAAAGATCTGTCAGCGCTTCCGTTGTTTCCCGGCGTGGTACTTTATGCGGGGCTCAATGGCTCGCTGCTGTTTGGCTCGGGGTTCGGTGCGTGGGGGAATGGGCTGATCATCGTGGGCGGTTCGGCGGTTTTCTGGGGGGTTTTGCTGGCAGCCTTTCGATGGTGGCTGCGCCGCAAAAAATAATCTGATTTGCCAACCATCCTATCCATTCAAAACCACCCATACCATGCCGTCAATCGACTCATCTTCGGCGCGACGCCGTCTGGCAGTCGCATTTCTGCCTTTGGGGCTGTGTCTTTTATTGGGCTGGGCGGTCACTCTGGGGCCATTCGGTCTGGGCGGTGGCGAGAAGGATATTCTGATCCTCCTGCCTCTGGCTCTTTGGTCGCTGGTATTCGCCATATCGTCGTTGGCCATGTGGGTAGTGGGTGCCACGCTGGCCAAATCGTCCAGAGTTTCTGCGCTGATAGGAGTCGGTGTGCTGGGGGTGACGCTGGTGACGCTGGTGGTCAAAGGGGCATAGTCGGGCAGTCTGCTGAGTGTTCGAAAGCATCTTGAGACTGACGACCTGGAGCCAAGGCGGCGCTGCGCGTTAAACTGGCACTTCGACACATTCAATATTTGATCCACCGGGAGGAAAACAATGCATAAATCGGTATTGGCTTTGACAGTGCTGGGCGCGGGCCTGTTGGCCGGGCATGCACATGCCAACAACGCATGCCTGCTGGAGACCAAGACCACCGTGATGGGTGTGCCGCTGGAAGTGAAGGACTGCATCCAGAACTCGGGCATGAGCGCGCGCGACTTCCAGGCGCAATGCAATGGCATGTCGCAGGCCGTGGTGTCCATGGGTGGCCCGCCCGCTCAAATCACTTTCATGGCTGCTTGCCCCACGCCCTTTCAAGCCCGGTGCGATGTCTCTGGCACGGCCCGCTCCATCTTCTACTACTACAAGCGCGAAGCCGACACCATGGACAGCTTGAAGATGAGCTGTGAGCAGATGATGCGCGGCACCTACACGCGTGGTACGTTGCGCTGAGAATGTGGGCTACTCGGAGGCCCTTTGGGCCGGATTGACGGACCGCAAATGAACCCGCTTAAGTTTGGCTAAACTGAGTATATATAGCCCCAACCAAGGAGCCAGTCATGGCCAAAGGCGATCAGCGCAGCAACAAGATGGTGAAAAAGCCCAAGAAGGACACTAGTCAGCCCAAAGAACTGTCGTCCGTGTCAACCCGCCCGACGCCTCCGACCACGTCGGTGCTGCCCAAGGGCAAGTTGAAGAACTAGTAAGTGCATCGGGCACGCCCCTTTGGATGACCGCGCCGCGAGGTCAAGCCCTTTGCGGCACACTTGGCGCGCATGGCGGTTGCGCATCCAGATCTCATCGTCGCCCGGCCTGAGGGCCTGTACTGCCCGCCCGGTGACTTTTACATCGACCCCTGGCGGCCGGTCGAGCGCGCCGTCATCACCCACGGTCATTCAGACCATGCCCGATGGGGGCACCGCCACTACCTGGCGCACACCCTGAGCGAAGGCGTGCTGCGCCAGCGGCTGGGCGCCGACATTGCGCTGCAGACGCTTGCCTACGGCGAGGTCATCGAACACCACGGCGTGCGACTGTCGCTTCACCCGGCAGGGCATGTGTTGGGCTCGGCGCAAGTCCGGCTGGAACATGGGGGGCGGGTGTGGGTGGCGTCGGGCGACTACAAGACCGAGCCCGATGGCACCTGCACGCCGTTCGAGCCGGTGCGCTGCGACACCTTCATCACCGAAAGCACCTTTGGTTTGCCGGTGTACCGCTGGCCCGCGCAGCCGGTGCTGTTCGGGCAGATCAACGACTGGTGGCAGCGCAATGCGGCGCTGGGCCGGACGTCGGTGTTGCTATGTTACGCCTTTGGCAAGGCGCAGCGGGTGCTGCACGGGGTGGATGCGACCATTGGGCCGCTGGTGGTGCATGGCGCGGTGGAGCCGCTGAACGCGGTGTACCGTGCGGCGGGCGTGGCTTTGCCGGCCACCCAACGGGCCACCGAGGTGGCCAAGGCCGACTTGTCGCGGGCGTTGGTGGTGGCCCCGCCGTCTGCCCTGGGCACCCCGTGGATGAAGCGCTTTGGCCCTGACGCCATGGTGGCGTTTGCCAGTGGCTGGATGCAGGTGCGCGGCAACCGCCGACGCCGTGGGGTGGACCAGGGGTTTGTGATGTCGGACCATGCCGACTGGCCGGGCCTGATGCGCGCCATTGGCGCCACGGGCGCCGACCATGTGCGGGTGACCCATGGCAGCGTGCCGGTGCTGGTGCGCTGGTTGTGCGAGCAGGGCCTGGACGCCCAAGCCTTCCAGACCGAATACGGGGGCGACGATGCCGCCGACCGTGCCGAGCCGGTGGCATCCCCCCTGCCTGAGGAGCCTGCCTCGTGAAGCGCTTTGCCGAGCTCTACCGCGAGCTGGATGCCAGCACCGCCACCCGCGACAAGCAGGCGGCTTTGCAGCGCTATATCAACGAAGCGCTGGCCGAAGATGCCGCCTGGGCGGTGTACTTTCTGGCCGGCGGCAAGCCCCGCCAACTGGTGCCGACCCGCGCCCTTCGCCAACTGACCCAGCAGGTGGCGGGTCTGCCCGACTGGTTGTTCGAGGAAAGCTACCAGACCGTGGGCGATCTGGCTGAAACCATGTCGTTGCTGCTGCCGCCCGCCACGCAGCCTGTCGAGCGCGGCCTGGCGGAGTGGATGGTGAACCACCTCCTGCCGCTGCGCGGCTTGCCACCCGAGCTGCAAACCAGCACTCTGCGCCAGCACTGGGCCGAGCTGCCTGACGATCAACGCTTTGTGACCTTCAAGCTGATCACGGGCGGGTTCCGTGTGGGGGTGTCGAAGTTGCAAGTGACGCAGGCGTTGGCGGCGGTCGCCGGGCTGGATGCCAAGCGAGTCGCCCAGCGGCTGATGGGCTACACCGCCGTGGGACATCAGCCGTCGGCCGTCGATTTCCAGGCCCTCATCGCCCCAGAAAATGCCCACGAACAACAGGTGCAGCGGGGCCAGCCTTATCCGTTTTTTCTGGCGCATCCCTGGGCGGAGCCGCTGGCTCGGTTTGATGAACTCCTGGGCCCGCCCGACCACTGGCTGGTCGAGTGGAAGTGGGACGGCATACGCGCCCAGCTGGTGCGCCGTGCGGGCCAGACGTGGGTCTGGTCACGCGGGGAAGAGCTCGTGACCGAGCGCTTTCCTGAACTGGTGGCGCTGGGCGATACCTTGCCCGATGGCACCGTGCTCGACGGAGAGATCGTGGTCTGGCGCGAGGGCCGCCCGCAACCGTTTGCCGAGCTGCAAAAGCGCATCACCCGCAAAACGCTGGGGCCCAAGCTGTTGCGTGAGCTGCCGGTGCGCCTGCTGGCCTACGACCTGCTGGAACACGCAGGCCACGACTTGCGCGACCAGCCCTTGCACCAGCGCAGAGCGATGCTGGATGCGTGGGTGGCCGACCAAGACCACCCGGTGCTGCAGGCCAGCCCATTGGTGGTGGGCGCCACCTGGGACGAGCTGGCGGCACAGCGTGAGCAGGCCCGCGAGCGCGGCACCGAAGGCTTCATGCTCAAGCACCGCGACAGCCGGTATGGCGTGGGTCGCACCAAGGCCGACGGCACCTGGTGGAAATGGAAAATCGACCCCATGAGCGTGGACGCCGTGCTCATCTATGCCCAGCGTGGCCATGGGCGCCGCGCCAGTGTCTACAGCGACTACACCTTTGCGGTGTGGAACGCCCCGCCCGGCACGGAGGGGCGCCAGCTCGTGCCCTTTGCCAAGGCGTATTCGGGTCTGACCGATGCCGAAATGGCCCAAGTGGACGCCATCATCCGCGCCACCACGCTGGAGAGCTTTGGCCCAGTGCGCAGCGTGCGGCCGACGCTGGTGTTCGAGCTGGGGTTTGAAGGCATTGCCCGCAGCCCTCGCCATAAGAGCGGCATCGCGGTGCGCTTTCCGCGCATGCTGCGTTGGCGGCAGGACAAGCCGATAGCCGAGGCCGACACGCTGGACACCCTGGCAGCTCTGCTGCCCACAGTGACCCAGGTGGAGAGGGCGTCATGAGCCCCACGCCCCCACCGGGCAAACCGGATGCCACCGCCTGGATGGCCGCGCGTGGCTGGACGCCATTCGACTTCCAGCGGGAGGTGTGGCAGGCCATCGATCAAGGCCAGTCCGGTCTGTTGCATGCCACCACCGGTGCTGGCAAGACCTATGCGGTTTGGCTGGGGCTTTTGCAAGCCCTGGCGGCGCAGTCAGGGGCGCTGCCATTGACCGTGCTCTGGATCACCCCCATGCGCGCGCTGGCCGCCGACACGCTGCGCGCCTTGCAAGCACCGTTGCCGGATCTGGCGCCTTCATGGTCGATCGGCGCGCGCAGCGGTGACACGTCGAGTACCGAGCGCGCGGCCCAGAATCGCCGCTTGCCGACCGTGCTGGTGACGACGCCCGAAAGCCTGAGCCTGCTCCTGGCGCGGGCCGATGCGCCGCAGGCGCTGGGCCGCGTGCAAGCGGTGGTGGTGGACGAAT
This sequence comes from Burkholderiales bacterium, assembly GCA_030602985.1. Taxonomy (GTDB): domain Bacteria; phylum Pseudomonadota; class Gammaproteobacteria; order Burkholderiales; family Burkholderiaceae_C; genus UBA997. The sequence continues at coordinate 7,967 of JAUVYR010000046.1, read as the reverse complement.
GGCATGAACTCCTCGGCAACAAGCGGGGGGCACAGGTGCAGCTGGCGCTGGCCCGTTTGCGATGCTGGCAACCGCCGTTGCGTGTGTGGGGCATGTCGGCCACGCTGGGCAATCTGCCGGAGGCGCTTCGGACCTTGCTCGGGCCCAGCGAGTCGGCACGTGGTGTATTGGTGCGAGGTCAGGTGCCCAAGACCCTGGTGGTGGACACCTTGCTCCCCGATCGGGTGGAGCGCTTTCCCTGGGCGGGGCATCTGGGCCTGACCATGGTGCCGCAGGTGGTGCGCGAAATCGACGCCAGTTCGACCACGCTGGTGTTCACCAACACGCGCTCGCAAGCCGAAATCTGGTACCAGGCCCTGCTGGAAGCCCGACCGGATTGGGCGGGGCAGATCGCGCTGCACCACGGCTCGCTGGACCGTGGCGTGCGCGACTGGGTGGAGCAGGGGCTCAAGACCGGCGCCTTGCGGGCGGTGGTCTGCACCTCCAGTCTGGACCTGGGGGTGGACTTTCTGCCGGTGGAGCGGGTGTTGCAGATCGGCTCACCCAAAGGCGTGGCCCGCCTGCTCCAGCGGGCCGGGCGATCCGGCCATGCGCCGGGCCGCCCTTCGCGCGTCACGGTGGTGCCGACGCACAGCCTGGAGCTGGTGGAAGGGGTGGCCGCACGCACCGCCGCGCTGGGGGGTCAGGTGGAGTCGCGCACCCCCCCGCAACAACCGCTGGACGTGCTGGTGCAGCATCTGGTGACAGTGGGCCTGGGCGGTGGTTTCACGCCCGATGCGCTGTTCGACGAAATCCGCCAGACCGCGGCCTATGCGGACCTGTCGCCCGAGGCTTGGCGCTGGTGTCTGGACTTTGTCGCGCAAGGGGGAGCGTCGCTCGCGGCTTACCCGGATTACCGCCGGGTGGTACCGGACGAAGCGGGTGTATGGCGCGTGCCCGATGCCCGGCTGGCGCGTCGGCACCGCGCGAATATCGGCACCATTGTGAGCGACGCCAGCATGTCGGTGCAGTATGTGGGCGGAGCCCGGCTGGGTCAGGTGGAGGAAAGTTTTGCGGCTCGGCTCAAACCCGGCGACTGTTTTCTGTTCGGGGGGCGTTTGCTGGAGCTGGTGCGCATTCGCGAGATGACGGCCTGGGTCAAGCGTGCCACGGGGAGTCGCCCCGCCGTGCCGCGCTGGAATGGCGGGCGCATGCCTTTGTCCACCGAACTGGCCGATGCCCTGGTGGCCCAGCTGGATGCCGTCGCTGCAGGGCAAAGCGACAGCCCGGAGCTGCAGAGGGTGAAGCCACTGCTGGACTTGCAGGCCGAGTGGTCGGCCTTGCCCGGCCGCCACACGCTGCTGGCCGAGGTGTTGCTGTCGCGCGAGGGGACCCATCTGTTTGTCTATCCGTTTGCGGGTCGTCATGTGCATTTGGGTCTGGCCAGTCTGCTGGCCTGGCGGGTGGCTCGGCGCACCCCGGCGACGTTCTCCATCGCCGTGAACGACTACGGCTTCGAACTGCTCAGCGCCACGCCAGTGGACTGGATGGAGCGCTTGCCCGAAGCGTTGCAGCCCGTGGACGACGCCACCTTGTTGCAGGACGTGCTGCACAGCCTGAATGCGAGCGAGCTGGCCCAGCGGCGTTTTCGTGAAATCGCACGCGTGTCGGGGCTCATCTTTCAGAGCCACCCGGGCGAGCAGCGCAGCAGCCGCCAGTTGCAGGCCTCGTCCAGCCTGTTCTGGGAAGTGTTTCGCCAATACGACCCGGAGAACCGCCTCTTGCAGCAGGCCCAGCAGGAGTTGCTGGTACAGGAACTGGAGATCGCCCGCCTGCAGGCCACGCTGCAGCGGCTGCAAAGCATGCGGCTCGCCATGCACCCTCTTCAACGCCCCACGCCGTTTGCGTTTCCGCTCATGGTCGAGCGTTTGCGTGAAAAGTTGTCCAATGAAAGCATGGCCGACCGCATCGCCCGCATGGTCGCCCAGCTCGAAAAGGCGGCTGGCGGCGGCGATGTACCGAGCGCGCCGCTCCAGGCCGATGCGGTGCGGCAGAATCTTGGCTTCGGTCGCGAATCCGCCATCCCTGAAGCCTCTTCTTCCAGCCGATCCGATGAACGCAGCCCTCGAAACCCCCGCCGTGCACGCCGTCGTTGAATGGGCGGGCGAGAGGCTGCACCTCCTCCCTGAAAAAGGCCTCTGGTGGCCCGCGCAGGCCACGCTGTTTGTGGCTGACGTGCACCTGGGCAAAGCCGCTACGTACCGCGCCCTTGGCCAGCCGGTACCGGGGGGCACCACGCAAGACAATCTGCAGCGCCTGAGTGCGCTGTTCCGCCGCTACGGGGCCCAGCGCCTCGTTGTTCTCGGGGATTTCATGCATGCCGCCCAGGCCCATACCCCTGACGTGCTGGCCGCGCTCGACGCCTGGCGCAGTCTGCACCCAGCGATTGAGATGGTGCTGGTGCGGGGCAACCACGACGACCGTGCGGGCGATCCGCCTCCTCATCTGGGCATGCGCGTGGTGGACGAGCCCTGGCTGCTCGGCCCCTTTGCCTGCTGCCATTACCCCCAGACCCATCCCAGCCACTTTGTGCTGGCTGGTCATGAACACCCCGTCTGCCGCTTGCAAGGGGCAGGGCGTGACGCTTTGCGCCTGCCTTGTTTCGCCAGCACGCGACACGGGGCCACGTTACCGGCCTTTGGGGCCTTCACTGGCGGGCATCCTGTGCAGCCCAAGCCAGGGCTGGCGCTGCACGCCATCGGTGGGGGACGTGTCTGGTCTGTGCCGGTGTGTTTTTGATCGCTTCATGACCTGCATCAAACCCGCAGACCGCGCTTGCTTACATACTGGCCCCTGTATTTTTAATCAGGAGCTTTCTTGTGAGTACCTTTGATCATCCCGGTCTTGTGCAAGCCATCAATGAATCTCTCGGGCCTTTCCGCAAGGCGCAACCCGATGCCATGAAAGGTTTCGCTCAGCTGGCGCAAGCTTCCATGGCAGAAGGCGCCATCAGTGCCAAACACAAGGAGTTGATTGCCTTGGCCATCGGTATCAGCCAGCGCTGTTCAGGGTGCATCGGCTTTCATGTCAAGGCACTGAAAAAGCTGGGTGCCACGCGCGAAGAGCTGGAAGAGATGCTGACTGTCTGCGTCTATATGGGTGGTGGCCCATCGCTCATGTACGCGGCAGAGGCCCTGAAGGCCTGGGACTCGTTCTAACGCACCGGCCCGGCCTCAGCATCGATGGTCTGGCGCATGGCAGACAGGGCGCCCAGGAGCATCAGGATTTCGGCCACCACGAACATCGGCCCCACGAGCAGGCCGACCAGGTCGTCCGCAAAGGCGGGCTTGCGCCCTTCAAAATAGTGGCCAATGAACTGCAAGGCCCAGCCCAGTGCAAACACGGCCAGCCCCACCATCCAGGGAGCCCAGCCACTGCCAGAACTGTCCAGGTACGCAGCCCACGCATGGGCCGCAGCCATTAGCGCACCCATGCCAATCAGGGTGGTCCAGCCCAGCAGGGCCGAGCCGCGAGTGGCGTACCACACCGCAGCGACGCCCCAGACCAGCCAGGCGGGCGTCAAGGCCCATTCACCCACAGCCCATACGGGGCGCGCCAGCAGCAGGCCGATCGACAGCACGATCAGCGGGATACCCACCACATGGGTGAGGATGTTGCGCCGATCCCGGTGGTAATGGGCATACATCACCATCAATTCAGCGGCTGATTTTTTGAGCGATTCCATGGCCACACCTGATGATCAAAAGCCGTTATCAAAGCAAGAAATATCCAAATAGACCATTCGTTCTTTCCCCAATAGGCGCCTTGCATCAGAATCGCCACCCCACTAGCAATCCCAGCAACCCAGCTTCGCAAACGCGGCGAACATACCGCCGCCCCAGCCCAGCCCCAGATCGGTGGGGCTTGTCACAGGGCTTTCAACAGAGCCGCCCCTCTTCTTCGGCCCCCTTACACTTTCAGCTGCCAATCCCCCAAGGGTTACAGCATGGGCCTCAATCACGCGCTGTTTTTTTCACTCCTCTTGTAACTTTGCGCTTCACTCCTCCGAAATGAACAGGGACAACCCGGTATCCGATCTCGAAGCCCGCTTGCGGCCTCTGTGGCTGGCGGCTCAGTCGGGGGACGAGCGGGCCTATCGTGAGGCCCTGGGCCTGATGGCGACCCGGCTCAGGGCGTATTTCCGTCGGCGCATGCCGACTCTGCTGGACGATTGTGAGGATCTGGTGCAAGAGACTCTGCTGGCCGTGCATCTGCAGCGCGGGACGTACGACCCCGAATTTCCCGTGCTGGCGTGGATGACGGCCATTGCGCGACATAAATGGTCGCCCGCTTGCGCCGCCTCGGCCGCCGCGAGGCCCTGCACGACGCCTATGACGACGTGGACGAATCCGCCTTGGCCATTGAAGTTGGCGAGCCCCATGCCGCACGGGATCTGACCCAGCTCATGCAGTCCTTGCCCGATGCCCAGCGGCAAGCTCTGGTGCTGACCAAATTGGAGGGGTTGTCGGTGGCCGAAGCCTCCGAGCAGACAGGGGTGTCCGAAGCGGCCATCAAGGTGCAGGTCCATCGGGCGCTCAAGCGCTTCGCGGAACTGGTCAGGAAAGGATGACGATGCAAACTGAACAGTTGATCGACATGCTGGCACGTCAATCGGGGCCAGCTCCTCGTGCGGTGGTGGCCCGCCGCTTGTGGCCAGCGGTGCTGATCGGCCTCTTGTGTAGCAGCGCGCTGGCGCTTGGCCTGCTGGGGCCTTTGCCCGCAGCCGACCTTGTGGCCCCTGTGACCGGATTCAAGCTGGGTTATGCCTTGCTGCTGGCGGTGGTGGCAGGTGTGCTGACGGCCCGACTCGCTCGGCCCATCGCCCGCCTCACCCTCCCCAGGTGGCTGGTTGTGGGGGTCGTCGGGCTCGTGCTGTGGGTCGGCGTGGTGACCTTGAGTCTGACCCCCGCTGACGCTCGGCTGGATGCCTTGTTCGGTGAGACATGGCTCAAGTGCCCCTGGACCCTTATGGCGCTCTCGCTCCCGGCCTTGGCGGGCATTTTGTTCGCGGTCAGAGGGTTGGCCCCCACCCAGCCCCAACAGGCGGGTTGGGCCAGCGGCTTGCTGGCTGGTTCTTTGGGCGCGATGGGTTATGCGCTTCACTGTCCCGAGAGCTCAGCCACTTTTGTGGCCGTCTGGTACACCCTGGGCGTGATTCTGACGGCCTTCATCGGCCGATGGCTCGGGCCCCGGGTCCTGCGCTGGTGAGGCAGTGAGTCCTCCAGGCGGTGAAGCTTTCACGATCTGCATCACCAACGGGTGGTGCAGTCCCCGTTGGGAGCGGATGCCGTAAACCTCTTCATAAAGCCCATCGCTGCGGCCCATCCGGTGCAAACGTAAGCGTGGCGCCACAGGGGTCGCTCCCAGGCTGGCCACCGGGAATACCCCCATCCCCTCGGCGGCAAAGAGGGCCATCAGCGCGCTGTCTTCAAACTCGCCAACCACTTTGGGTTGGACCTGATGTGACTCGAACCAACGGTCGATCCGCGCGCGCAGGCTGGAGTGATGTGTGGGCAGCAGCACCGGCAGGCGCGCCAGGTTCTCCAGCAGGGGCGCCTGTCGCCAGGGGCGTAGCATTGCTGCGGGACCATACCAGTCCACCGGGCAGACCATCAGGCGGTCGTGAATCAGTCGCAGGTCAGAATCGTGCGTGGGTGGGTGCGAGGCCAGCACCAGATCCAGCCGGTGCAGGGCCAGCTCCGCCATCAGTTCACTGACTTCGCCCTCATGGCAGGTGAGGTGCAGTGCCCGGGTCGACAGGATAGGGCTTAGCAAAGCATGAGCCGTCAGCTTGGAGAGACCGTCAGAGATCCCCACGGCCAGTCGCGACGAGGGTGCTGTCACCGCCTCGGCAACCGCCTGTGGGATCGATTCGCCCAGCTGGAAGATGGCTTCGGCGCGGACAAAAACTGCCTGCCCTGCTTCTGTGAGGACCAGCTTGCGGCCCGCTGGTTTAAGCAACTGATAACCCAATGCCTGTTCCAGTGCCCGAACCTGTGCGCTGATGGTCTGGATGGCCATGTCCAGACGCGACGAAGCGCGCGAAAATCCCCCTTCTTTGGCCACCACCCAGAAATAGTACAGGTGGCGGTAGTTCATGGTCGACAACTCAAGACTCCTGCATGCTAAGCCGCTGAACTTCGAAAAAACCGATGCGGCGTTCTGATTCTTCCTGCTTTTCAGGCCTGGGCCAAGCGGGCACCATGGGTATATCAGTTGGAGAAATCATGAAGCCCTACACCATTGCGCTTGCTGGCCTGACATTGTCGTTGACAATCGCCAGCTGGGGGTCACGCAAAGACGGTGAAGCCCGTCGCGATGTCATTGCGATGGTCTTTTTTGCTGTCGCCTCGCTGGCCGCCACGATCGCGTCGGTTTACCTTTGATCCTGCAGCCGGGCGCGCAACTCGGTTTTGAGGACCTTGCCGTAATGGTTCTTGGGCAGCGTCTCGACAAAGTGGTAATGCTTGGGCCGTTTGAAGCGGGCAATGTGTGCCAGACAGTGCGCATCCAGTTGCGTGGCATTCACGGCCTCGTGCCCGGTGGGGTCGTTCTGGCGCACCACAAAAGCCACCACCGCCTCTCCCCATGCCGGGTCGGGCATGCCCACCACCGCCACCTCTGACACACCCGGTGCCGTCAGCAGCACTTCCTCCACCTCCCGTGGGTAGATGTTGGAGCCCCCACTGATGATCAGGTCCTTGCTGCGGTCCTTCAGCGTCAGAAAACCCTCGGTGTCCAGGCTGCCTACATCGCCCGTCCAGAGCCAACCCTCCCGCACGGCATTGGCCGTGGCGTCGGGGTTGCGCCAGTAGCCCGCCATCACCGTATCGCCTTTCACCAGTACTTCACCCACTTCGCCCGGGCCCAGCGACTCTCCACGCTCATTGGCCACCCGCACGGCCACGGGCGTCTGTGCCACGCCGACCGAAGCCAGGCGTTCTGCATGCCTCGGGTGGGTATCGTCGCTCATGAGCCGGCGTGACAGGGCCGTGGCCACCATGGGCGTTTCGCCTTGCCCGTAGATCTGCACGAAGCGCGGACCCATGACCCGCAAGGCCCGCTGGATGTCTGCCAGGTACATCGGGGCGCCACCGTACACCACCGTTTTGAATGCGGCAGCGCAGTCGTCCGGGCTCAGGCCACAGGTTTCAGCGTGATCCACCAGCCGTTTCACGATGGTGGGTGCAGCGAATGTGGACAGTGGCCCCAGCGCCTGCCCCAACGAAAACAGCTCGGCCGGGTCCACCCCGCCCGATGCCGGAACCACATGCCGCGCGCCCGCCATCAGGTGAGGAATCGCGTACAGGCCACACCCATGCGACATCGGCGCGGCATAGACGATCGCATCCTCCGGGCTGATTGCATCCACATCGACAAAGTAGGTCAGGCCCATCGTGTACAGGTTGCGATGGGTCAGCATGACCCCCTTCGGCCGGCCCGTGGTACCGCTGGTGTAGAACAGCCAGGCCAAGTCGTCAGGCCGGCTGGGGAACACTGCCGCCGCGTCGAGGGCGGGTAGCGGAGCCAGCCAGGCATCGGCCTCGGTGGATTCGGCGTCCAGTTGGTGCGCCAGTCCGGCCAGAGGGCGGTCTGCCACGTCTTGGGTGACAAAGGCCCAGCGGGCCTCGGCGTGGCCGATGATCCATTCCACCTCGCTCGGGTGCAGCTTGGCATTCACAGGCACCACCACCAGCCCTGCCCACCACGCCCCCCAGAGGATTTCCAGGTAGCGGGGGTGATTGCGCATGAAAAGCACCACCCGGTCCCCCGGCTGCAGGCCAGCCTGGCGCAGTCGCTGTGCCAACCCGGCACTGCGCAGAGCCCATTGCGCATACGTGGCCCATGGGCGAGCGCCTTCAAAAATCGCGGGTTGGTCCGGGTGCGTCGTGGCCTGGCGGTGGAGGAGTTGCGCGAGGTTCATGGGG
>JAUVYR010000172.1 GCA_030602985.1 Burkholderiales bacterium | reverse complement strand
CCCATGTGCGTGAGGGTCTGAACACCCTGCAGCGTTTCCCGAGCCGGCAGGCCAATCCTGGTCGCCGCAAGCTCAAACTGGCCATCACCCCCACCTTTGCGCGGTCCATGGTGATGCCGCGCCTCAAGCAGTTTGCCGAAGCCTACCCGGAAATCGACCTCACGCTGCAAGTCAGCATTCCGCTGCTCGACGTCGTTGCCGAGGATGCCGACCTCACCATCCGATTCGGCACCGGTCGCTACGCCGACGTGGAGCATCTTTGCCTGCTCAAAGACGTGGTCACGCCACTGGCGTCGCCGTCTTTTGTGCACGAGCATGGGCCATTTGAAACGCCCGAAGATCTGGAAGGTGTGCCCCTGCTGCGCAGCCCGCTGGAGCCCTGGCGCACCTGGTTTGCTGCCCAGCATCTGGACTGGCCCGAACCGGTCGATGGATCGCAGTTCAACGACATCGGCCTGATGTGCGATGGCGCGGCTGCAGGCATGGGCGTGGCACTGGTGCGCCACAGGCTGGGTGCCCCCTGGATGGAAAACGGCTCACTGGTGCGCCTGGGCGATACCGAGCCTTTCACCACCCCCATTCCCAGCCCGCACGCCCACTACCTGTGCTGGCGCACCGGCACCATGGACCGCTGGGAATGCGCTGCGTTTGCCGAATGGCTAAAGAAGGTGATGAGCTGAACGCCGCAAAAGCGCTGCAAGGGCTGTTGCAAGAATTTCAACTCAAAGGGGCGGGGTTGCCCTAAACTGCATTCACCATGAATGCACCGATCACGCCCATCCATCATCTGGTTCTGAACCGTGCCGAACGCCAGCAACAGGTGGTTCAGGCGCTGGCCGGCGTGCTGCCGGCGCACGCCCTGCTCTACACACCAGAAGAAACCACGCCCTACGAGTGCGATGGCCTGACCGCCTACCGCGAGCGGCCGCTGTGTGTGGCGCTGCCCGAGAACGAGGATCAGGTGCAGTCGGTGCTGCGGGTGTGCCATGCCCTCAGTGTGCCCGTGGTGGCGCGCGGCGCAGGCACCGGCCTGTCGGGCGGGGCGATGCCGCATGCCCTGGGCGTCACGCTATCGTTGGCCAAATTCAATCGCATCGTCTCGATCGACCCGCTGGCCCAGACCGCCGTGGTGCAGGCCGGAGTGCGCAACCTCGCCATTTCGGAGGCAGCAGCGCCTTACGGCTTGTACTACGCCCCCGACCCCAGCAGCCAGATTGCGTGCACCATCGGCGGCAATGTGGCCGAGAACTCCGGTGGGGTGCACTGCCTCAAGTATGGGCTGACGGTGCACAACATCCTGCAAGTGCGGGGCTACACCGTCGAAGGTGACCCCATCACTTTTGGCGGCACGGCCCTCGACAGTCCCGGCCTGGACTTGCTGGCGGTCGTCATCGGCAGCGAAGGCATGCTGGCGGTGGTGACAGAGGTGGTCGTCAAGCTGGTGCCCAAACCCCAGCTGGCGCGCTGCATCATGGCCAGCTTTGACGATGTGCGCAAGGCCGGTGACGCCGTGGCGGCGGTGATTGCCGCTGGCATCATCCCAGCCGGCCTGGAGATGATGGACAAGCCCATGACCGCAGCGGTCGAAGACTTCGTGAAAGCCGGTTACGACCTGAGCGCTGAAGCCATCCTGCTGTGTGAAAGCGACGGCACCCCAGAAGAAGTGGAAGAGGAAATCGGCCGCATGAGCGCCGTGCTGCGCGACTGTGGCGCCACCGCCATCGCCGTCAGCCGAGACGAGGCCGAGCGCCTGCGCTTCTGGAGCGGCCGCAAGAATGCCTTCCCCGCCAGCGGTCGCATCAGCCCCGACTACATGTGCATGGATTCAACCATCCCACGCAAGCGCTTGGCCGACATCCTGCTGGCGATTGCCGAGATGGAAAAAAAATACCAGTTGCGCTGCGCCAACGTGTTCCATGCCGGTGACGGCAATCTGCACCCGCTGATCCTGTTTGATGCGAACGACCCCGACCAGTTGCACCGTTGCGAGCTGTTTGGCGCCGACATCCTGGAAACCAGCGTGGCCATGGGCGGCACCGTCACCGGGGAGCATGGCGTGGGCGTGGAAAAGCTTAACAGCATGTGCGTGCAGTTCAGCGCCGACGAGAACGAGCAGATGTTCGCCCTCAAGCGCGCTTTCGACCCCAAGGAGCTGCTCAACCCCGGCAAGGTGATCCCCACCCTGCACCGTTGTGCAGAGTACGGCAAGATGCTGGTGCGAGGCGGACAGATCAAGCACCCCGATTTGCCGCGATTCTGATGGGTTGATCGGGTACAGTTGGCGGATGAGCC
>JAUVYR010000117.1 GCA_030602985.1 Burkholderiales bacterium | reverse complement strand
GTGTTGGGGGGGAGCTCCATTTCCATCTCCTTCATGTCGTACATGCCGCGTTCGCCCATGACCATGAAGTCGGGCACCAGCTGCTGGATCTTGCCGACCAGGCCGCGATGGTCCACCCCGATCATCGTGGGCGCGTCATGGCCCATGGCGCCCATGGTGTGGTGACTCTTGTGGCAGTGCATGGCCCAGTCTCCGGGTTCGGCGGCGATGAACTCGATCTGCCGCATCTGGCCCACGGCGATGTCGGGGGGGACCTCGGGCCAGCGAGCCGATTTCGGAACCGGGCCGCCGTCGGTGCCGGTGACTTCGAATTCGATGCCGTGCACGTGGATGGGGTGGTTGGTCATGGTGAGGTTGCCCACGCGGATGCGCACGCGGTCGTTCAGACGGGCCACCAGCGGGTCCAACCCCGGGAACACCCGGCTGTTGAAGGCCCAGATGTTGAAGTCCAGCATGGTGCTGATGTTGGGCGTCTTCGCGCCGGGCTCCACGTCAAAGGCGTTGAGCAGGAAGCAGTAGTCCCGGTCCACCTCGTTGATGAGGGGGTGCTGGCCTTTGGGATGGGTGACCCAGAAGCCCATCATCCCCATGGCCATCTGCACGGCTTCGTCGGCGTGCGGGTGGTACATGAAGGTGCCGGGGCGCTTGGCCACGAACTCGTAGACGTAGGTCTTGCCCACGGGGATGGCGGGCTGGTTGACGCCGCTGACCCCGTCCATGCCGTTGGGCAGGCGCTGGCCGTGCCAGTGGATGGTGGTGGGTTCGGGCAGGTGGTTGGTGACGAACAGGCGCACACGGTCGCCTTCGACCACCTCGATGGTGGGGCCGGGGCTCTGGCCGTTGTAGCCCCACATGTTGACGTCAAAGCCCGGGGCCACTTCGCGCACCACCGGCTCGGCCACCAGATGGAACTCCTTGACGCCATTGTTCATGCGGAAGGGCAGCGTCCAGCCGTTGAGCGTGACGACCGGGCGGTAGGGGCGGCCGGCACCCGTGACGCCAGGCGGCGTCCAGGGCGCAGCGGTCTCAGGGCCGGTGGCCATCACGGGTTCGGGCAGGCTGACCAGGGCAGCACGGCTGACACTGGCGCTGGCGGCGGCGGTGAAGGCGCTGGCGGCCAGGGCACGTTGGAAAAATTGGCGACGTTGCATATCAATGTCCTTTGTCAGCAGCAGCGGCGGTGGATGCCACGCCTGGCATTTGCCCGGTATAGGGCAGTCCGTCCAGCACAGCACGCAGATCCGCGTATGCCAGCAGGGCCGTCAGGTGGGCTTGTTGCGTGGCCTGAGCGGCCTCAAGCCGAGCTCGCGTGGCCGACAGCAGGTCCCAGGTGCTCTTGAACATGCCGTTGTAGCGCTGGAGCATGTCTTCTTCCAGGGCAGACATCAGCGCTTCTGCCTGGGTGGTTGTTTCCATCGCCATGAGTCGGGCTGCTTCCCACGCACTCACGGCCATGCGAATATCCCGCCGGATGCGCCGCTCCAGGGCCTGCGCCTTGAGCTGGTCCTCCCAGGCCTTTTCCCAGCTGTGTGGCCACCGTGTGGGACCGAACGCAGGCAGGGTCTGCGGCACACCGCTGGAGGCGTCGGGTGCTGTCGCAGCCTCGATGGCCGTTTGCAGTGCCGACATATCCCCCAATCCATCCAGGGCTGTTTGTGCGAGACGCTGGCGTAGTGCCCACTCGGGATGACGGGTCAGAGCCTGTCGTTCCCATTCAGCGATGTCAATGGTGTCGAAGTCACGAGGCTCTGCAGGTGGCAGTGCTTGGGGCAGATGAGCCGCCAGGGCGTCCGGCTCCTTGGGGGCGCCTGTCAGCGTCCACAGGGCGAGTACCGCCGCGCGGGCCTCATGCTCGGCTGCCCGAAGCAGGGCCTGCGCATGCAGATGGCCCAGATGCTCCCGCTGTTCACGGGCTTGCGGCCAGTTGCCCACCCGCGCCATGCGTTGCGCCAATTCATGACTGACCTCAGCCGCCAGCAGGATTTGCCTTTGACTGCTCAGCTTCGCCTGGGCTGACACGGCTGTCCACCAGGCTCGCTCGACATCCAGTGCCAATTGGCGTTGTTGCAGTTGCAGTTGAGTCCGCTCGATCGGACTCATGCCGGGTCGGGCGATCCATTCAGGCCGCAGGCGCTGGGCGCTCACGATTGCCTCGGACAAGCGCCAGACAGGGGTGTCAGGGGAGGGTGGGGCTGTGGGTGAAGGCAGATGTTCGGCCTCCCACTGCAGGATATCGATGTGACCGCGCTCGAACTGGCCCACGATATCGTTGGCTTCGCGCCAGTCGGATGACTGCTCAATGGGGGCATGACGGCCGTGGGTTTGTCCCTGGGCCAATGCCGGTGCCATCGCGCCCATACTGAACATCACACCAACCCACCAGGATCGGTGAAAAAAAGAAAACATGATCGAACTCCAGAAAGGCAATCGACAATGCGTCCCTGGCGCTCAGCCAAAAAATGGACGCACGAAGGCTGGGGAGTTCAAAAAATGGGCGGTTTGAAGCCTGGGAATTGCTCGGCGCTGACAACCGGTGATGCCCAAGCCGTCACGTGATGGGGTAAATCCATGGGCGAGGGGCCCATGATACCGGGAGGCAGGGAAAGTGCCTGATGACAGACGTCGCACTGCAGGCAGAGGGGGTGAGCACCATCCGCGTCCTGCAATCCGATCTCGGTCGTGTCTTCATTGACATGCTCGTGGCATGGCGAGGTGCTGGCCTGCGATGCAGGCGCCATCTGCATGTGCAGGGCCATGGCATCCGCAGCCCATAGCCGGAAAGGCATGAGCAAAACGAAAGACCATAGAACCCAGCGCCGTAAAAACATGGAGATAGTATATCACGCGGCAGGTGGGTGGAGGCGTTGGAGGGCTTTGTCGATCCAGAGTTGCAGGCTGTCCGCCAGGTCCTTCTGGCTGAAAGAACAGCTTTCTTCAGCGAACAAGGCACTGGATTCCAGGCGGTCCAGCAGGTTGTGCCATACCTCGCTGAAAGCCGGTGGCAGTCGGTCCATCACCTCACTGGCAGGGTGGCGAGCCATCTGCACAAAGGCCTGCAAAGACAGTTGTCCCGAACGAAAGGCGTCCAGATGGGATTGCAATTCAGACAGGTTCAGGGTGTTCATCAATCAATGATGTCATGGAAAAGGGCGAGGACCGGGGGGCTTGGGACTCCAGCGTGGCAGCAGGGTGAGGGCACTCGCCATCACGAAGAGTGCGCCCATCCAGGGCAGATGAACGAAACCGGTGACTGGCAGTACGGCACCCCCCAAAGCGGCTCCCACGGCGGTCCCCACGTACACCATCGACGCATTGACGCTCATCAGCATCGGTGTCTGGCTGCCCCCCATTTCAGCGATACGGGATTGTTGCGGCGTCATCATGCCGAATCCGCAGACCGCCCACAAGGTGAAGATTGCCACCGTCAGGAGGGGGTGGCCTGCCGTGAAGGGGGCGAGGACCATGCAGACAAGCAAGGCATGGATGAGCCAGCGCAGCGCGCGATGCGGCCCGACGTGGTCGCTGGCCCAACCGCCGAGCAGGGTGCCCGCCACGCCGCCGAAGCCGATGGCCATCAGCATCCAGCTGAGTTGCGCCGACGTCAGTGGATTCATGGCCAGCTGGATGGGCCCCATGTAAGCAGATACGGCAAAAATGCCGCAGAAATAGAGCAGCGTGAGGCTCAGGGTGAGCAGGACTTCACGTTGCCTGAGCAAACCACCCAGGCCCGAAAAGCCTTCGCTCACTCCACCGACCTGCTTGGGCACACAGCGGACCACCAGGACCAGCATGAGGAGACCGAAAGCGCCCACCATGATCAACGGCCAGCGCCAACCGAATTCCAGACCCAGCCAGGCCCCGAGCGGCATGCCCATGACGTAGCTCAGGCTCATCCCAAGGAAGGTGCGTGACAGGGCTTTACCCCGCTGTGCGGGCACCACCATGGCCACAGCCACACCGGCAGCGATCGGTGTGAAGACTGCGCCGATGCCCATCAAAACCCGACCCACCATCAGCGTGGTGAAGTTGGGAGCCAGCGCGCACAGCCAGGCCCCCAAAGTGAACAGGCCCAGGGCCAGCAGCATCAATCGCTGACGCGACCATATGCCGGTTTTCCACATGATCCAGGGGGCAATCAGGGCGTTGGCCAGCGCGTAGGCGGTCATGGTCTGGCCTGCGGCGCTCACGCTGACATTCAGGCCCTCTGACAGTGGGCCGAGGTAGCCGGACAGGCCGAAAGCGCCGGTGCCGACGACGAAGTTGCAAAAAGCAAACAGCCACAACACCGGCGGTGGTGTCGTGGCTGGAGTGGAATCAGAAGGATCGCCTTGGGGCATGCCAAGCATGATAGGCGAGTGGCGTCACCGTGTCTGGCACAGGCGCGACTCGCCTGCCGATCAGTGCCCCAGGATCTTGGACAAAAAGTCCTTGCTGCGCTCGTTTTGGGGGTTGTTGAAGAACTCGTGGGGCGTGTTCTGCTCCACGATCTGACCCTGGTCCATGAAGATCACCCGGTCGGCCACCGCCTTGGCAAAACCCATTTCGTGCGTCACGCACAACATGGTGATGCCCTGGTTGGCCAGTTCGATCATCACGTCCAGCACCTCCTTGATCATTTCCGGGTCGAGCGCCGAAGTCGGCTCGTCGAACAGCATGATCTTCGGCTTGAGGCACAGGGCACGGGCAATCGCCACGCGCTGCTGCTGACCGCCCGAGAGCTGTAGCGGGTACTTTTTGGCCTGCTCGGCAATGCGCACACGTTCCAGCTGCTGCATGGCCTTTTCTTCGGCCTCTTTCTTGGGCATCTTGCCCACCCACATGGGAGACAGTGTCAGGTTTTCCAGCACTGTCAGGTGCGGGAACAGGTTGAACTGCTGAAACACCATGCCCACTTCGCGGCGAACCTGGTCAATGGCCTTGATGTTGTCGGTCAG
>JAUVYR010000131.1 GCA_030602985.1 Burkholderiales bacterium | reverse complement strand
GCGCAAGGTGCACTACGTGATCTTGCCCATGCACCTGTGGAGCAGCATCGCCCACATGGCGCGCACCCAGAACGACGAGCTGCTCAACATGCTGCAGGCGGGGTTTCGCTACATTGAAAACGAGTCGTTCGAGAGCACCTTTGCCGGTCTGTTCTCCGAGATCGATCTGGGCTCGACCAAGCTGGGCAAGACCTACGCCGATCGCAACGCCAAGCTGTGCACCATCATCCAGAAGATTGCCGAAGGGCTGGGGGAATTTTCCAGCGACGTGGATACGCTGGGCGATGCGTATGAGTACCTGATTGGCCAGTTTGCGGCGGGTTCGGGCAAGAAGGCGGGCGAGTTCTACACGCCGCAACAGATTTCGGACGTGCTGTCCGCCATCGTCACGCTGGACAGCCAGGAGCCCAAGACGGGCGTGAAACAGCGCCTGGACAGCGTGATGGACTTTGCCTGCGGCTCGGGCTCGTTGCTGATGAACGTGCGCCGCCGCATGCAAAAGGCCGGGGGCACGATTGGCCGCATTTACGGCCAGGAAAAGAACGTGACCACCTACAACCTGGCGCGCATGAACATGCTGCTGCACGGGGTGAAGGACACCGAGTTTGAAATCTTCCACGGCGACACGCTGGCCAACGATTGGGACAAGCTGCGCGAGTTGAACCCGGCCAGGCAGCCCAAATTCGACGCCATCGTGGCCAACCCGCCGTTCAGCCTGCGCTGGGAACCGAGCGAGGCCATGGCGAACGACGTGCGCTTCAAAAACCACGGCCTGGCGCCCAAGTCGGCGGCGGACTTTGCCTTTTTGCTGCACGGCTTTCACTTCCTGAAGGACGAAGGGGTGATGGCCATCATCCTGCCGCACGGGGTGTTGTTCCGGGGCGGGGCGGAAGAACGCATCCGCACCAAGCTGCTGAAGGACGGGCACATCGACACCGTCATTGGCCTGCCGTCCAACCTGTTCTATTCCACCGGCATTCCGGTGTGCATCCTGGTGCTGAAGAAGTGCAAGAAGCCGGATGACGTGTTGTTCATCAACGCGGCTGAGCACTTCGAAAAAGGCAAACGCCAGAACCAGCTCAAGCCGGAGCACATCGCCAAGATCATCAAGACCTACCAGCAACGCCCCGAACGAATCGAGCGGTATGCGCGTCGCGTGGACATGGCTGAAATCGAAAAAAACGATTTCAACCTGAATATCTCACGCTACATCAGCACGGCAGCGGGAGAGGCCGAGATTGACCTGAAGGCCACACACCAGCAACTGGTGGCCATTGAGCAAGAGATTGCTGCAGCCAAGGCCAAGCACAACGCCTTTCTGAAAGAGTTGGGCTTGGACCTTTTGCCGTAGCCAACAGGGCAGTCTTAGCCCGCCTGCTGCTCCAGAAACCGCTGCGCATCCAGCGCCGCCATGCAACCGGTGCCGGCGCTGGTGATGGCCTGGCGGTAGATGTGGTCCTGCACGTCACCGGCCGCGAACACGCCGGGCACGCTGGTCTGGGTGGCGAAGCCGTTCTGGCCGCTCTGGGTGATCAGGTAGCCGTCCTTCATGTCGAGCTGGCCTTTGAAGATTTCGGTGTTGGGGCTGTGGCCGATGGCGATGAAGCAGCCTTGCAGGGCGATGTCTTCCGTGGCTCCCGTTTTGACGTGCTTGATGCGGATGCCATTGACCCCCTTGGCATCGCCCAGCACTTCGTCCAGTACATGGAACAGCTTGAGTTCGATCTTGCCTTCCTTGACCTTGTCCATGAGCTTGTCGATCATGATGGCTTCGGCGCGGAAGGTGTCGCGGCGGTGCACCAGCGTGACCTTGCTGGCGATGTTGCTCAGGTACAGCGCTTCTTCCACGGCGGTGTTGCCGCCGCCGATCACGCACACCTCCTGGCCCCGGTAGAAGAAGCCGTCACAGGTGGCGCAGGCACTCACCCCCTTGCCCATGAAAGCCTCTTCCGATGGCAGCCCCAGGTACTTGGCCGAGGCACCGGTCGCGATGATCAGGCTGTCGCAGGTGTAGGTGCCGCTGTCACCCGTCAGGGTGAAGGGGCGCTTGGACAGGTCCACCGCGCTGATGTGGTCGAACACGATCTCGGTCTTGAAGCGCTCGGCATGTTCCAGAAAGCGCTGCATCAGGTCGGGGCCTTGCACGCCGTGCACATCAGCAGGCCAGTTGTCGACCTCGGTCGTGGTCATGAGCTGGCCACCCTGGGCCATACCGGTGATCAGTACCGGGTTGAGGTTGGCGCGGGCCGCGTAGACGGCGGCGGTGTAACCGGCGGGGCCGGAACCGAGAATCATGACTTTGGCGTGTTTCATTTCAGACTTTCTTGGGGTCGCACAGTGGTATCTGATTGTATGAAACGCCCCATCCACCCGCCCGTGCTGGGTTAAGCTTCGCCCTGTGCCATGACTTATTCCCTCAATACCCTCAATAACGACGCCGCCCATCATGCCCCCAGCGGCCTGAAGCGCTTTGCGCAAGAGTTTGCCTTGCTCATCGGCGCGGCTTTGCTGATTTTCTGGTTCCTGGCTCTGGCGACCCACTCTTTGCATGATGCCGCCTGGTCCACTTCTGGCGCTGCCGGTGCAGCCACGGCCAACTGGGGTGGGCGTCTGGGCGCCTGGCTGGCTGACCTGAG
This sequence comes from Burkholderiales bacterium, assembly GCA_030602985.1. Taxonomy (GTDB): domain Bacteria; phylum Pseudomonadota; class Gammaproteobacteria; order Burkholderiales; family Burkholderiaceae_C; genus UBA997. The sequence goes on along the minus strand of JAUVYR010000131.1, from coordinate 1,509 downwards.
TTACTTCGTGGCTGGCATGTCCGTCTGGTGGTTGTGGCTGGCGGGCGGGCGCACCTGGCTGACGGCGCTGGCGCGCTGGATCAGGGGCCCACAGGTGACAGCCGCTGACTCGCAGCCTGCGGATCACCACGAAGGCTGGCACCAGCAGCCCTGGTTTCGCCGTTTGAGTTTCTGGATGGGTGTGGGGGCCCTGATGAGCGCCAGCACCGTGCTGGAGTGGAGCCGCCTGCATCGTTGGGACGCGCTGCTGCCAGCTGATGCAGGCGGTATTCTGGGGGGTTGGCTGGGGCCGTGGGCGGTGCGTTGGCTGGGTGCGACGGGAGCGGCCCTGCTGGCGATTGCCCTGATGGTCGTCGCGCTGGCCTGGGTGTTCCGTTTTTCTTGGGCGCATACCGCCGAAACCCTGGGCCGCTGGCTGGACGATTGGTTGCAGAGCCGCCGCGAACGCCGGGAAGCCGACGAGGATGCCCGTATTGGTCAGCAGGCGGCGCGCGAGCGTGCTCTGGAAGAACGGCTCTACGAAGAAGCCCATGCCGAACCGGAGGTGGACGTGGGCCCGCCGCTGCCCTTGCTGCCAGAGGACCCCCCCCAGCCACCGCGCGCCCGTGCCACCAAAGCCCGGGCCTTGCAGATCGAGCCGACGCTGGCGGATGTACCCGTCAGTACCCGCGTGGTGAAAGAGCGTCAGAAGCCCTTGTTCCAGGATATCGCCGACTCCAAGTTGCCGCAAATCGACCTGCTGGATTCGGCTGGGCGGCAGCAGGCGACCGTGGCCCCAGAGACGCTGGAAATGACCAGCCGACTGATCGAGAAGAAGCTGCGCGATTTCGGGGTGGAAGTGCAGGTGGTGGCGGCCCAGCCAGGCCCGGTGATCACCCGTTACGAGATCGAACCGGCCACGGGTGTGAAGGGGTCGCAGGTCGTGAACCTGGCCAAGGATCTGGCGCGGTCGTTGTCGCTGGTCAGCATCCGGGTGATCGAGACCATTCCGGGCAAGAACCTGATGGCGCTGGAATTGCCCAATGCCAAGCGACAGACCATCAAGCTCAGTGAAATCCTGGGTTCGCAGGTCTATGCCGATGCCAAAAGCCTGCTGACCATGGGCCTGGGCAAGGACATTGCCGGTCACCCCATTGTGGCCGATCTGGCCAAGATGCCGCACTGCCTGGTGGCCGGGACTACGGGATCGGGCAAGTCGGTGGGCATCAACGCCGTGATCCTCAGCCTGCTGTACAAAGCCGACGCCAAAGACGTGCGTTTGCTGCTGATCGACCCCAAGATGCTCGAACTCAGCGTGTACGAGGGCATTCCGCACCTGCTGGCGCCGGTGGTGACCGACATGAAGCAGGCCGCGCACGGGCTGAACTGGTGCGTGGGCGAAATGGAAAAACGCTACAAACTGATGAGCAAGGTGGGTGTCCGCAACCTGGCCGGTTACAACGCCAAAATTGACGAAGCGGCGGCCCGTGGCGAGTCTCTGCCCAACCCGTTCAGCCTCACGCCCGAGCA
>JAUVYR010000088.1 GCA_030602985.1 Burkholderiales bacterium | reverse complement strand
AGGTCGGTCTCCAGGTCCGGCATGGCAAATCCGCGTCGCATCCGCTCCCACAGGTCGCTGGGTGCTTCCAGCGTGGCAACGGCTTGACCATTCACCGGGACGGTGGCGCTACTGATCGATTGCAAGGGCCCGGTGGGTATCACCGGTCCGCTGGGGGAGGCAGTGCGGCGTTCAGCAGACGCCGATCGCACGGTCGGGGCATCCGAAGCCGTGGTCGTCTCTGTGTGGACCGTTGCACAGCCAGCCAGCAATGCGGCCAGGCCGGCAGCCAGAAAAGCCAAACACAGCGATCTGGGGAATCGGATGCCGACAAAACAGAAGGGGGAGGGAGCCATCATCATCAACGGAATTCATCTTTCCAGCGGCGAAGTGCCGCAAAAGCATGGGCATCGGATTCAACGGACCAACCCCGTTGGCTGAGCGCCAGACGCACCGAAGGTTCCCGGCTGCGCAAAAAGGGATTGATCCCGATTTCCCGATCCAGGGTACTGGGTAGGGTCGGGCGCCCGGCGGCGCGCTCGGCCTCGCACCAGCGGGAGTAGGCGATCAGTTCGTCATTGTCCGGTTCAACGGCATGGGCGAAGCGCAGGTTGGAGAGGGTGTATTCATGGGTACAGCAGACACGGGTATGACCAGGCAGGGCAGCCAGTGTGTCCAGGGATTGAAGCATCTGCTCGGGTGTGCCTTCAAACAGGCGGCCACACCCGCCGGAAAAGAGCGTGTCGCCGCAGAACAGCACAGGCGAACCGTCCACGTCAGGGGTGTAAAAGGCGATATGACCGGCTGTATGACCAGGCACATCGATCACTTGAAACGCAATTCTCTGCCAGTGGACATTGCCACCCCCTTCGAGACGCTGCACCCCTTCGGGCAGGTTTTCGTAGGCGGGTCCCCAGGCGGGTGCCCCGGTTTTGGCCATCAGCTCCGCAACGCCGCCTGTGTGGTCGGCATGGTGGTGGGTGATCAAGATCCCGGTGAGCGAGCTGGCCTCGTTGGCCAGCCAGTCCAGCACCGGAGCAGCATCCCCAGGGTCCACCACCAGAACTTGTTGACCTTCGCGCAGCGCCCAAATGTAGTTGTCGGTGAACGCCGGAATGGGGTGTAGGATGCGCATCCGTCAATGATAAATGGGTAAGGCTTGTGCTGGAACGATTTCTGGATGCCCTATGGCTGGAGGATGGCCTGTCGCCGCCCACCCTGTCGGCCTACCGGAGCGACCTGCAGCAATATGAACGCTGGCTGGCCGATACCGGTCTTGGCGGCGACCGTGCAGGCCAGCCACCCCTGGCGCTGCATGAGGCCACCGAAGCCGAGATGCTGGGCTATCTGGCGAGCCGACATGCGGGCAGCAAGGCCTCGTCTGCCAACCGGCGCCTCACGGTATTGCGCCGTTTTTATCGCTGGGCCTTGCGTGAAGGCCTGGTGACTGTAGACCCGACGCTCAAGCTCGAACCCGCGAAGCGGCTGGCTCGTGTGCCCAAGACTCTGAGCCAGACCCAGGTGGAACGGCTGTTGCAGGCGCCCGATGTCGCCGTTCCCCTGGGTTTGCGTGACCGTGCCATGCTGGAATTGATGTACGCCAGTGGTTTGCGCGTCAGTGAGCTGGTGAATCTGCGTCTGTTTGAATTGAGCCTCAATGATCAGGTGCTGCGTGTGATGGGCAAAGGCAGCAAGGAGCGCCTGGTGCCCTTTGGCGATGAAGCCTTGCATTGGCTGCAACGTTACTTGTCGGAGGCGCGTGGGACCATCCTGGGGCGTCAGGTGACCGATGACCTGTTCGTGACGGCGCGGGGCGGCGCCATGACGCGGGTGATGTTCTGGACTCTGGTCAAGAAATATGCTCGCGCGGCAGGCGTGGAGGCCCCCTTGTCACCACACACATTGCGCCACGCATTTGCCACGCATCTGCTGAACCATGGGGCTGATTTGCGGGCCGTCCAGATGCTGCTGGGCCATGCGGACATCACCACCACCACCATTTACACCCATGTGGCGCGCGAGCGCCTGAAGCAATTGCACGCCAAACACCATCCGCGGGGGTGAGGGTTCAGACGATTTGCTGGAGATAGTCCAGTTCGTCGGTGGTGAAGCCGGCCCGTCGCCGGGCTTCGTCATTGAACGGGGGCTTGAGCCGGGGTGCGCTGTAGTGGCGAGCCAGTTGGCGGTAGTGGGCGACCGGCTCCAGCCCGTGGCGATTGCACAGCCAGCGGTACCAGTGGTTGCCGATGGCGACGTGGCCCACCTCGTCACGCAGGATGATGTCCAGCAGGGCGATGGCGTCCAGGGCGGTGGGCGTCCCTACCTTGCGCAGTTTTGCCTGGATGAGCGGGGTGGCATCCAGGCCACGTGCTTCCAGGGTGCGCGGGACCAGGGCCATGCGGGCCACGATGTCGTCGGCCGTCTTTTCGCACATCAGCCAGAGCCCATCGTGGGCGTCAAAGTCGCCGTAATCCCAGCCGGGGGCCTGCCCTGGCCTTGGAAGCGCCTGCAAGTGCGTGCGCAGCAGCATGAAGTGCTCGGCTTCCTCCGCGGCGACGCGCAGCCAGTCCCGGTAGAACGCCTCGGGCATGTCAGGAAAACGCCAGATGGCATCCAGCGCCAGATTGATGGCATTGAACTCGATATGGCAGATGGCGTGGATCAGCGCCGCATGGCCTTCGGCGGTGAAGGGGGAGCGTGGCGGCACCTCGCCAGGGGGAATGAGCCGTGGCGTGGCAGGCCGTCCCGGCAGGCCGTCTGGGGCCTCGTGGCGAGTGGCGGGGTCGAGGGGGTATCGATCCGCCTCAGCCTGCAGCAGTCGCACCTGCTGGCATTTGACCTCGATGTCCGCGCAGCAGAGGGCGAGCAGCGCCGCGCTGCGCAATGTGTGGGCTTGCATCCTACAATTCTACGAATGAGTACATACCAACTGGATGATGACATCCCACAGGTGCACCCGAGCGCCTTTGTGGCCGACAGCGCGCAGGTCATCGGGCGGGTCACCCTGGCCGAAGACAGCAGCGTCTGGTTCGGCACCGTGATTCGCGGCGACACCGAAACCATCAGCGTCGGGCGGGGCAGCAATATTCAGGACGCCAGTGTCCTGCATGCCGATATCGGTTACCCCCTGACCATCGGCGAGCACGTGACGGTCGGCCACCAGGTGATGCTGCACGGCTGCACCATCGGCGACGAATCGCTCATTGGTATCGGCGCGGTGATCCTGAACGGAGCCAAGATCGGCAAGAACTGCCTGGTCGGTGCTCGCTCGCTGGTGACCGAGGGCAAGGAATTCCCTGACGGTTCGATGATTCTGGGCAGCCCCGCCAAAGTCGTGCGCGAACTGACGCCAGAACAGATCGACGGGCTGCGCCGCAGCGCTCAACATTACATAGACAACGCCAAGCGCTACCAGGCCGGGTTCAAGAAGCGGGATTGATGGTGTCCGAACTGCATAAATTCATCTTTGAGGGCTTGCCGGTGCGTGGCATGCTGGTCCGTCTGACCGATAGCTGGCAAGAGGTGCTCAAGCGCCATGCCCAGTCGGGAGGCTACCCCCAGGCGGTGACCGAACTGCTGGGTGAAATGTCGGCTGCTGCGGTCCTGATGCAGGGCAACATCAAGTTCAATGGCTCGCTGATCCTGCAGGTGTTTGGTGATGGTCCAGTGAAGCTGGCCGTCACAGAGGTTGAACCGGACTTTGCCTTCCGCACCACGGCCAAGGTGGTGGGCGAAGTGGCCGATGGGGTGCCGCTGAGCCAACTGATCAACGTGAACAACACCGGCCGCTGCGCCATCACGCTGGACCCCAAAGACCGTCTGCCCGGCCAGCAGCCCTACCAGGGGGTGGTGCCGCTGTATGGTGACCGGCGCGAGAAGCTTGAACGGATCAGCGAGGTGCTGGAGCATTACATGTTGCAAAGCGAGCAGCTGGACACTCGGCTGGTGCTGGCCGCCAATGACCAACTGGCAGCCGGCCTGCTGATCCAGCGGATTCCCACCACCGGCGAGGCGAATCTGTCCGGAACCGCTGCAGCTCAAGCCCGTGAGGATGCCATCGGGCTTAGCGAGGATTTCAATCGCATTGCGATTCTGGCGGCGAGCCTGAAGCGCGAGGAATTGCTCACCCTCGATGCCGACACCCTGCTGCACCGGCTGTTCTGGCAGGAGCCGCTGCAGCGCTTCGTTCCGGCGGATGGCGTGCTGCAGCCGCGCTTTGCCTGCACCTGCTCCCGTGAGCGGGTGGCAGGCATGCTGCAAAACCTGGGCGTGGACGAAATCGAGAGCATTCTGGAAGAGCAGGGGCAGGTGCAGATCGGGTGCGATTTCTGCGGCGCCCAGTATGTGTTCGATCCAGTCGATGCCGCACAGCTGTTCTTGCAGCGAGGGCAGCAGCCCCCATCGTCTTCGCAGGTTCAGTAGATCAGCCGCCGGAACAACCGATGTTCACACTCAGGGTCGGAGCAGGCTTCACAGCTCCACGGGCTGTATTCCGGCCGGACAGGCCTGGCCTCCAGACCGAGGCTGCGCCGGATGGGGGACATGAAGTCCCCCGATTCGGGAAAGATCACCTGGAAGCCAATACCTGAAGCCTGCAATGCGGCTCGCAATTCGTCTTCTTGTGGGTTCGAACGGGTTGACGCGTGGCACAACAGCAAGATGCGTATCGAGGCTGCAGCCCCAGACTGACTAAGGGCGATCCTTAAGGCCGGTGCCTCGCTGAAGGCTTGGGTTTCCCATCCATCAGCGACGCCGACTTGTGCAAGCACCTGGGGCGCATCCCTCCCAAGCAGCCAGCAGCGCGTTTGCGTCATGGCGCGGGGCGCTGAATCTGTACAAAAATCTCGTTGGGCTTGACCATGCCCAAGTCGTAGCGGGCCAGTTCTTCGACCATGTCCAGGCCATCGAGCAAATCGCGAACCTCGTTGGCCAGCTGTTCATTACGCAAACGAGCCGCCTGGTTGGCGTCTTGGAGTGACTGCAGTTCCGCCTGCCACTCGCGTACCTGCGTCACGCTGCCGCGACCCCACCACATCTGGCTGTGCAGCACAGCCAGCAAACCGACCAGCATGGCGGCAACCCAGGTGGATTTCATTGGTGGGGCGCGATCCGCGTGACCAGATCAACGCTCAGCGCAGGTTGTAGAACGCATCACGGCCAGGGTAGGAGGCCACGTCACCCAGATCTTCTTCGATGCGCAGCAGCTGGTTGTACTTGGCCATGCGGTCGGAGCGGCTCATGGAGCCAGTCTTGATCTGACCTGCATTGAGACCGACAGCGATGTCGGCGATGGTGCTGTCTTCAGTCTCGCCCGAGCGGTGGCTGATGACGGCGGTGTAGCCCGCCCGCTTGGCCATTTCGATGGCCTCGAAGGTCTCGGTCAGGGTGCCGATCTGGTTGATCTTGATCAGGATGGAGTTCCCAATCCCTTTCTGGATGCCTTCTTTGAGGATTTTCGTGTTGGTGACAAAGAGATCATCGCCCACCAGCTGCACTTTCTTGCCCAGGCGCTCGGTCAGGTAGGCCCAGCCAGCCCAGTCGCCTTCGTGCATCCCGTCTTCGATGCTGATGATGGGATACTTGTCGCACCAGGTGGCCAGAATGTTCGTCCACTCTTCGGCCGTCAGCACCAGGCCTTCGCCTTCCAGGTGGTACTTGCCGTCTTTATAGAACTCGCTGGCCGCACAGTCCAGGCCCAAGGCAATCTGCTCGCCGGCGGTGTAGCCGGCCTTGTCAATGGCCTCCAGAATCAGCTGGATGGCAGCCTCGTGGTTGGCCACCGACGGGGCAAAGCCGCCTTCGTCACCTACCGCGGTGCTCATGCCCTTGTCGTGAATGATCTTCTTGAGCGCGTGGAACACTTCGGCTCCCCAGCGCACCGCCTCGCGGAACGAAGGCGCCCCCACCGGCAGGATCATGAATTCCTGGATGTCGAGGTTGTTGTTGGCGTGGGCGCCGCCGTTGATGACGTTCATCATCGGCACGGGCATCTGCATGCGTGTGCTGCCACCGAAGTAGCGGTACAGCGGCAGGCCAGCCTCTTCAGCAGCGGCACGAGCCACGGCCATGGAGACGGCCAGCATGGCATTGGCGCCCAGACGTGACTTGTTGGGGGTGCCGTCCAGGTCAATCAGTGTTTTATCCAGAAAAGCCTGTTCGGACGCGTCCAGACCCAGCACGGCTTCACTGATTTCCGTGTTGATGTGCTCCACCGCCTTCAGCACGCCTTTACCCAGATAGCGAGACTTGTCGCCATCACGCAGCTCAATGGCTTCACGGCTGCCTGTGGAGGCTCCCGATGGCACTGCTGCGCGGCCCATGACGCCGCTTTCCAGCAGCACGTCACATTCCACGGTGGGGTTGCCACGGCTGTCCAGCACTTCGCGGCCAACAATATCAACGATTGCGCTCATGGTGTGTACTTTCTCGAATCAACAAAAATGGAATGACTTCAAACGCCTTCGACGGCAAACATGCGGATCGTGCCGGCACCTTGCCGCACTTCACGGGCCTTGGTGTAGGTTTCAGAGTGGTAGTACGCCTGAGCAGTGGCCAGGTCAGGGAAGCGCAGAATGACCACGCGCTGCGGCGTCCAGTTTTCTTCCAGCGGCACCACAGTGCCGCCGCGCACCAGCACTTCGGCCTGGAATTCCTGCATGGCCCGGGTGCTCCATTCGCGGTAGGCCTTCATCTGCTCTTCGTTGGTGATGGTGACTTCGGCCACGATGTAGGCGCTCATTGGAAATCGTTCTCCAGAAAGGGGTGTTGTTTGGTGACGCGGTCAAGGGCGACCAGGGTTTCCAGCAGGGCGGGCATGTGCCGCAGTGGGACGGCGTTGGGACCATCGGACCAGGCCTCGGCCGGTCGGGGGTGGGTTTCCATGAACAGGCCTGACACGCCAGCCGCCACGCCCGCACGGGCCAGCACCGGCACCATGTCGCGGGCGCCGCCGCTGGCCGAACCCAGCCCGCCCGGTTTTTGTACCGAATGGGTCACGTCGAACACCACCGGCGCGCCGGATTTGCGCATTTCGGCCAGGCTGGTCATGTCGGCCACCAGGTTGTTGTAGCCGAAACTCAC
>JAUVYR010000132.1 GCA_030602985.1 Burkholderiales bacterium | reverse complement strand
CCAGCATCACCTGGTTCTTCAACCAGTACATCAACACACCCGCTGATCGGGACGACTGGCGGTTTTCACCGCTGAACGCCCCCGATCTGGACGGTGCAGCCCCGGTGTGGATGGGCTTGGCGGAATGCGACCCGCTGGTGGACGAGGGGGTGATGATGGCCGACCGCTTTCGGATGGCTGGGGTGCCCGTGGACCTGGAGATCTACCACGGCGTGACGCACGAATTCATCAAGATGGGCCGAGCGATTCCGGAGGCGCTCAAAGCGCATCAGGATGCGGCACGCGCGCTGCGGTTGTCCATGGAGCCGTCGATGTAGATCGAGGTTCTGACAGGCCTCACTCAGGGGTTACACATATCGCATCGCTCTGGCGGAGCAAGTTTGTCGGATGCCACGATGCGCGTTTCGCGGTGATGGCAACGCTGACAACCGTGCACCCAGGCACGGGTCAGTCGAGTTGGGTAGCCACAATCACGGCAAGTCAGTCCGGCGACCCGTTCAACCGGCCAAAAGCCGGGGCAGCCGCAAGCGGGGCAGTGCTGTTGCAATCGGTTAGCCAGGTCGGTGGCTGCTTCGCCAATCCGGGCCATCCGGGTCGGGTGGGCATGGGCACGCAAATCCGTTTCCACCCAGACTGCTCCGCTGGTTGATTGCGCGTGGAAATCCTCAAAGGCTGCTTCAAGCTTGGCCCAGCTATCCAGACCTTTGGTCAGGGGCGGTTGGCCATTCAATCGGTTGCCCATCACCAGTTGTTGTGAAGGGAATCCGACTCGTCGAGCCAGCGTGGCGACATCGGCCCATGTCGAAGTCCATACATGCTGATGCAGCCCGGGACCGTGCGCTTCCCCCACCACTTCCAAGTCCCGTTCTGCATCCACAAAAACCAGGACTTCGACATTCCATGACAACGAACCGACCATCGGGTCCGGGCCGAAGGTGCCTTCACTGCCCAGTCCATAGGGTAGTCCCGACAGCTCGATGGCCAGCTGGGCTTTGCGTCGGGCGGCTGACAGTTGCGATCCTGTCCGAGGCACGTCTCTGGTGAATGTGCCCAACTGATCGGTGTCATACCCATCGACCACCCGCAGCCGACAACCCAGCGCAGGCTCCAGCGCTGGCGCGATCACCCGTTCTTTGCCGTGCTGCGTCAGCAAGGCGATGGTTTGATTACGGTAGGGTGCCAGGGTGTCTGTTGACATCTCAACGCTGAGGCGACTCAATCGCGGTGGGCCAGCACCGACACATCTGACACCATGACTTTCATGGAATAGCCGGCATCCATCAGGGCATCCAGTTCAGGCAGCAAGGCATCGAGCTGCACTTGGGACACAAGTAGAGTCAGGAAGACATTGGTGTGGCTGTCCAGAAAACCGGCCTGCAGACCACTATGACCGGCTCCGGTGGCAGGCACGGCGGTGTAGCCACTCACGCCACAGCGTTGGGCGGTATCGATGAGCAGGCGTTGCAAGTGACGAGGCGCGATCAGGCTGAGGCACTTGTGGGGCTGCAAAACACGCATGAGGAGGCTCCTGTGTGAGGGGCTGTTGTGGATGGAGTCGTCAGGACCAAAGCCAGCCACTGACTGCATAGTACAGCGGGATGCCCGCCAGAATGTTGAACGGGAAGGTGATGCCCAGCGACATCGTGAAGTACACGCCCGGTCGCGCCTCAGGTATGGCGTATCGGACGATGGCGGGCACCACAATGTAGGACGCAGAGCCCGACAAGACGGCCAGCAACACGGCATCGCCACGGCTCAGGCCCAATATGGCGGCTAGACCAAAAGCAACGGTGGCATTGACCAGTGGCATCAGCAACGCGAAACCAACCAGAAAAGGGGTGAGGGGCGCCTGGGAGTCTCGCAGCTGGCGAGCCACCAGCAGGCCCATGTCCAGCAGGAAAAATGCCAGGATGCCCTTGAAAATATCGACTGTGAAAGGCTGCATGATCTGCTGGCCTTGTTCGCCGGTGACGAATCCGATCACCAATGCGCCGATCAGCAGGAGATGCCCGCCGTCCGTGAAGGCTTCGTGCAGCACCTTGCGCATGGACAAGGCCGCCGGCGTGTTGTGGGGTTGCTGGCCGGTGTGATCACGCAAGCGCACATAGCTGGCCAGCATGACCGCCATGATGATCGCCGGGGACTCCATCAGCACCATGGCGACCGTCATGTAGCCGCCAAAGGGCTCGCCCTGGCTGGTCAGGAATTGCTGGGCAACGATGAAGGTGACTGCACTGACCGAGCCATAGGTGGCAGCAACTGCAGCCGCGTCGTAGGGGTTGGCGCGGCGGCGCAACAACAAAAAACTGTAGGCCGGGACGGCTGCCGCCATGATGACAGCCGCCAACAGGGCGAGGGCACCAGCCATGGGCAGCCCACCACTGGCCAGGCTGGCGCCGCCTTTCAGGCCCAGAGCGATCAGCAGGTACAACGAACAAAACTTCACGATGGCTGGCGGCACTTCCAGATTCGAGCGGACAGCGCCTGCCAGTACACCAAACACGAAAAACAGAATGGCCGGGTCCAGTAAGTTGCGAAACATATCGCCGGTCATGATCCCTCCTGAAGTTAGAACGGAACGGATTCTGCAAGGGTTTAATGGATAATAAAAGTCGAATATTTCTCAATATCTATTCGAATAAATCGATGAATCTCAAGCATCTGCGGTATTTCTGGGTCACGGCCCGTGCTGGCAGTGTGGCGGCTGCGAGCCAGCAGCTTCATCTGACGCCACAGACCGTCAGCGCGCAGATCAAACTGCTGGAAAACGAATTGGGTACTGCTCTGTTTCAACCTGCAGGACGTGGTTTGGAGCTGACGGAGGCCGGTCGATTGGCTTTGTCCTATGCGGATGACATCTTCGCGCTTGGGCAGGATATGGTGCTGGCTTTGCGGGATGCGGGGGTGGACAAACCACCCGCAGCGGCCTTTCGAGTGGGGATTTCCAATGCCTTGCCCAAGTCACTCAGCCATCGGCTGCTGCTGTCTCTCAGACAGCTGACGAACCCGGTTCGCCTGGTCTGTCGGGAAGGGTCGATCGAAGGCTTGCTGGGGGAGTTGGCCTTGCACCGCATTGAAATGGTGCTGGCGGATCGACCGATGCCCCCTGGTCTGGCGGTTCGCGGGCACAGCCGCAAGCTCGGCGACAGCGCCATCGCTTTTTTTGCGGCACCATCGCTGATCGATTCTCAGAGCTTATTCCCAGCATGCCTGAATGGCTCACCACTGCTGCTGCCTGGGCAGAATGCGGTGATCCGCAGCGAGCTTGATCGCTGGTTGGGTGACTCTCGCCTGTCACCGCGCGTGGTGGGTGAATTCGATGACAGTGCCCTCATGAAGGTGTTTGCGCAGGCGGGAGCGGGGTTCTTCCCGGCGTCTGCCATCATTTCCGATGAAATCTGTGCCCGCTACGGGGTGGTGGAGGTCGGGCGTCTGGAGGATGTTCGCGAAGCCGTCTGGCTCATCAGTACCGAAAGGCGCATCCAGCATCCCGAGGTGAGGGCTGTCTTGCAGGCGGCTCGAACGGCGGTTTTCAATATGCCCAGCAGCGATCGACCGACTGAACGAATGACCCGTCGAGAAGTGTTGTGATGCATAAAAACCGCTGAAAACCTAAAATCGACCCTTTATCTGATTAGCCGGGTGCTCGCTCACCCCCACCATGAACGCCCCGATCGACGTCTCCTTTTTCCCGCGCGCTGCCAAACCGCTGACCAGTTACAAGCCGTACTGGGCCAAGCGTTTCGGCACAGCCCCTTTCCTGCCCATGAGCCGCGCCGAAATGGACCAGCTGGGCTGGGACAGCTGCGACGTGATTCTGGTCACTGGAGACGCCTATGTGGATCACCCCAGCTTTGGCATGGCGGTGATCGGCCGGGTACTGGAGGCGCAGGGCTTTCGCGTGGGCATCATCGCCCAGCCGGACTGGCACAGCGCCGAGCCCTTCACGGGGCTGGGCAAGCCCAACCTGTTCTGGGGCGTGACGGCGGGCAACATGGACTCCATGATCAACCGCTACACAGCGGATCGCAAGATCCGCTCGGACGACGCCTATACACCAGGTGATGTGGGTGGCAAACGGCCCGATCGGGCGGCAGTGGTCTACAGCCAGCGTTGCCGCGAGGCCTACAAGGACGTCCCG
>JAUVYR010000096.1 GCA_030602985.1 Burkholderiales bacterium | reverse complement strand
CACCCGCCCCACGCTGGCTGCGCTCAAGCGCCTGGAGCGTGCGGGTCTGATGCCCGCCGACAAGGTCGATGCCCTGACAGCGGCCTACCTCTTCTTGCGCCGGGTCGAACACCGGATCCAGTACCTGGATGACCAGCAGACGCACTTGCTGCCAACGCGCGACGAAGACTTGCACTGGCTGGCGGTCACCATGGGCTATCGGGATATCTGTGGCTTCTTGCATGCCCTGGATGCGCACCGTGAAGCGGTGGCCCAGGAATTTGACATCCTGCTGGGCACCTCATCTGGCCAGTGCAATGGCAAAGGCTGTAACGGACGGCCGCGTTCATCGGTCGATGATCTGGAGTCCGTCCAATCCCAGCTGCCCGACGGATTCGCAGCCAAGGTGGCCGAATGGCGCAATCATCCGCGCGTGCTGGCCTTGCGTGAAGACGCCCGCCAGCGCCTCGTCCGGCTGGTGCAGCGCACTGGCGCCTGGCTGGACGAAGGTCGCGTCACCGAGGTGGCGGCCATGCGCATGGCCGATTGGATCGAGCCCCTGCTGCGCCGCGAAAGCTATCTGGCCTTGTTGCAGGAGCGCCCGGCGGTGCATGAGCGCCTGCTGCATGTGTTTGGTGCTGCCAAGTGGCCGGCGCGCTATCTGCTCAAGCACCCCGGCGTGATCGACGAGCTGGCGGGCCGGCAACTGTTTATCGAGCGTTTCGATGCGGCCCAGTTCGAGGTCGAGCTCGAAGCCCGCAAGCATGCATTGATGGTGACTGGTGAAGACGACGACGAAGCGCTGCTGAATCTGCTGCGCCGTGCCCACCACGCCGAGGTGTTCCGCACACTGGCCCGTGATGTGGAGGGCGTGCTCACCGTGGAGCAGGTGGCAGACGACTTGAGCGCCCTGGCCGATGCCGTCCTGCGCGTCACTGGGCGCTGGTGCTGGCAACGGCTGCGGCAGCGCCACAGCAAGGAGCCTCATTTCGCCATCATTGCTTATGGCAAGTTGGGCGGTAAGGAGTTGGGCTATGGCAGTGATCTGGACATCGTGTTCGTTTACGACGACGACCATGACCAGGCGCCAGAGGTCTATGCCGCATTGGTGCGCAAGATGATCAATTGGCTGACCGTCAAGACTGGCGAGGGAGATCTGTTCGAGATCGACACCGCCTTGCGGCCCAACGGCAACTCAGGCCTGCTGGTGACCCGCTTTGATGCTTTTGCCAACTACCAGCAGAACCGTGGCAGCAACACCGCCTGGACCTGGGAGCACCAGGCCATCACGCGGGCCCGTTGCGTGCTCGGTCAACCCGAACTGGTGGCCCGGTTCGACGCCGTCCGTGAAGCGGTGATCACCGCGCCTCGCGACCAGCCGGCACTGGCTGAAGAGATCCGCACCATGCGCGAGCGCGTCCGGGCGGCCCACCCTGTTCACGCCGGGCGGTTCGATATCAAGCACAGCCCTGGGGGCATGGTCGATGTGGAATTTGTGGTGCAGTACCTGGTATTGGCGCATGCGGCTGCCTACCCGGGTTTGCGAGGCAACATCGGTAACATCGCACTGCTGCACCAGGCCGAAACGGTGGGGCTGCTGAAGCCGGGCATGGGCAGCGCGGCTGCCGATGCCTACCGTGTCCTTCGCTTACGACAACACCGCTGTCGCCTCGATGAATCCAGCACGCAGATTGCAGAATCTGAAGTGCTCAGCGAAGTTCAAGCTGTTCGTGCACTGTGGGCGCACGTACTGGGTGTGTGAATCGCAGCAGCACAACCCAAACGCGCTGCGATTCATGCATGTCATCCGATCAGGCAGTCGCTGAGCCAGTGGCCGGAGCAGCCAGCCGCTGAGTCAATTCCTTGCGGAAACGATTGAGTTCCTGCACGCTCTTGAAGCTCTGGTCCATCAGTAGACTCATATTGTGCAGGATGCGGTCCACCACTTTGGTTTCCCAGGCGGCGTCGAAACGGATCTGCTGATCCAACCACTGTTCCAGCCACTCGGGGTCTGGCAGGCGGCTCTGAATGGTGTCATGCGGGAACAATGCTTTGTTCACGTGCAGGTTGGTCGGGTGGAGCGCCTGGGCCGTGCGACGGGCGCTGGCCATGAGCACGCCCACTTTGGCAAAAGCCGCGCGCGCTTCGTCACCAAATTTGCCGATGGCGCGCTTCATGTAGCGTAGGTAGGCCCCACCATGGCGGGCTTCGTCCTGACTGAGCGTGGTGTAGATGTGCTTGATGACCGGCTCGGTATGCCACTCGGACGCCCGGCGGTACCAGTGATTAAGGCGGATTTCGCCGCAAAAATGCAGCATCAGCGTTTCCAGGGCCGGTGCCGGATCGAATTCAAAGCGGATGTCGTGCAATTCCTGTTCGGTGGGCACGAGATCCGGGCGGAAGCGACGCAGGTACTCCATCAGCACCAGAGAATGCTTCTGCTCTTCAAAAAACCAGATCGACATGAACGCAGAGAAGTCGCTGTCGTCGCGGTTGTCGCGCAGGAACATCTCGGTGGCTGGGAGTGCCGCCCATTCCGTGATGGCATTCATCTTGATGGTCTGTGCCTGTTCGTCGGTCAGCAGGCTGGCGTCGAACTGGTCCCAGGGGATGTCCTTGTCCATGTCCCAGCGGACGGATTCCAGTTGTTTGAAGAGTTCAGGGTAGAGCATGGCAGGAGCCCGAAAAAAGCCGATCGGTGCACGAAATGCGTGCAAAACATTGCTATTTTAAACGGCCTACCAAAAAAATACCCTTATAAATCATGAGGCTACTGTTTGACTCGGGTATGGCCTTGGCAGGCCTTGCATACCGGCAGGGCCCAAGCCAGCAGCGCTTCCCAGGGATCGTGGGGCCAGGTAGGCTGTCGCAGTCCTTTGATGATGCCGTCCACCTGGTGCGCCTGCATCAGCCATGTTTCCAGCTGGCTGAGTGTGATTCGAGGCAGCAGACGTTCGAATCGTTTTTCCCGTGGCCCCCAGACCCTTTGCTCACGCAAGGCCATAGGCAGAGGCTTGCCGGCCGCAACGGATGACTGGACACGCCACAAGGCCCGCAATTCTTCGGCCAGTGCCCAATGCACCATGACGGCGGCCGTGCCCTCGGCCTGCAGGCCGTCCAGCATGCGTATCACACGGTCGGGTCGTCCTTCCATAATGGCCTCTACCCATTTGAAGGGATCGTATCGGGCCACGTTGAGCACAGCGCTTTCGATTTGGTCAAACAGCAGTTCACCGGGCGGATACAGCAAACCCAGCTTCTGGATTTCCTGGTGGGCCGCCAGCAGATTGCCTTCTACCCGGTCAGCCACGAAGGCCAGGGCGCGCTGTCCTTCCTCGCCAGCCGGTACACGTTGGTTCTGGGCTTGCAGACGCTGAGCGATCCAGCCAGGCAGCTGTGCCCGCTCGACACTGTCGAGTCGAACCACCACGCCGTGCTGGTCGAGCGCCGCAAACCAGGCACTTTTTGTGCCCGTCGAGTCCAGACGGGGCAGAACTACCACGGTCAGCACCTCTGTCTGACCCGCTGACGATGCAGCCAGCTGCTGCAAGGCGGCAGCCCCTTCCTTGCCAGGTTTGCCCGACGGGATACGGATTTCGACCATCTGGCGTTCGGCGAACAGACTCATCGACTGCCCAGCGGCGAGGACCGCACTCCAGTCGACGTGCGCGCCGCTCACAGTGAACACCTGTCGTTCGGTATACCCGTCCTGTCTGGCCTTGACCCGAATCGCATCGAGTGCTTCCTGTTGCAACAAAGGCTCGTCTCCCATCAGCGTATAGAGGGGGCGGAGCCCTTTCGTGAGCTGGGCAGACAATTGCGGGCTGGGTATGAGCATCCGGATACGCCGTGCAAAGATGACGGCGTGCTTGACAAGATGCTTGCAAAGCCCGCCGGGATGTAGGATAGTTCAGGGAAGCGTAACAGTTTACTCATATACGATTCCGTTCATCATTTGGATGCAGCATGAACACCTCCCTATTTTCCAAGCGCAGGGGCATTGCTCTGGTATGCGCGCTCTGTTGGGTCGGATCTGTTTTTGCTGAACCGGTTGGTTTTGTGAAAACCGTATCCGGTCAGGCAGAAGTCGTCACCGCCGGTCAGTCCGTGGTGGCACAACCCGGCACCCCAGTTCATCAGGGCAGCCTGCTCCGGACGGCCGCTGGCGCCTCCATGGGCGTGACCTTGCGCGACAACACCCTGATGTCCTTCGGGCCGGACACTGAAGTGAGTGTGGACGAGTTTTTGTTCCAACCAGCGGAAGGCCGGGTGCGCTTGGGTACCCGGATGAACAAAGGCACCATGAACTATGTGTCAGGGGTGATTGCCCGGCTTCAGCCCGAAGCCGTTTCGGTCACCACGCCAACCGGCACCATCGGCATTCGCGGCACACAATTCCTGCTCAAGGTGGATCCGCAATAAACGGGCTACTTGGCGTCCATGACCATGCGGTCCGTGATTTCCGGTTCGGGATGTGCATGCAGTCTGGATCGATGCAGCTTGACCAGTGGGTCGTTCGGGTACGCCGTATGCAAGGCAGCAAACCGTGTGATGGCTGCTGCATCACCCAGCTCCATGGCTGAATACGCTGCCAGATAATCTTCCATCGGTGCGTAATGGGCTGGCGTCTCGCCGGGCAGAGGCTCAAACACCTGCAACGCCCTGGATTTGCCTTTAAGCACCAGCCGTCCCACAGGACGGACTGACACGCCGCTGCAGTCAGCCAGCGTCACTTCAGAGACGCACATCAGTGTCCCCAGGTGTTTGTTCACACTCTCCAGCCGTGCCGCCGTATTGACGGGATCGCCCAGTGCCCGGTAGTCGAAGATGGCCTTTCCACCAAAGTTACCGACAATCACCTCGCCGCTGTGTATACCGATGCGCGTCTGGCCAAACGGTATGCCCTGAGCCTGGAGATCGTTGGCGTAGCGGGTGGCGAACGCATGCATGTCCAACGCGCAGTTCAAGGCCCGCTGTGGGTGATCGGACTGAGGGACAGGCGCCGAAAACATGATGGCCACGGCGTCTCCCACGATGCGGTCCAGCGTCCCCTGATGGCGGAAAGCGATCGCGATCATCTCTTCCAGGTAGCGATTCAGCAGCACCAGCGCCTGCGCCGGATCGATGGTTTCCATCAGACTGGTGAAGCCAGCCAGATCGGTGAAGATGAAGCTGCAGGTTTGTCGCTTGCCGCCCAACTCCAGTTCGTCTGGGTGGTTCACCAGGTACTCCACACGGTTCGGTGAGATGTAGCGTGCGAAGGCGCTCTTGATGAATCGTTGCTGGCGTTCGCTCCAGAAGTGGTGGGCCAAGCTGGACACCACAAACGCTGCCAGCATGACCAATGCCGGCGTGAATGTGTTGATCAGCAGTTGATGGCTGGCAAAGCTCCACCAACCCAGGCCCAGTACACCTGTGATGCTGGTGAGTGCCACGGCAGCGGCCACCAGAGCGCTGGCATGGGTGGCTACCACGGCAAGACTGGCGGCTCCCAGCACCACGAGCAGGGCTTCCAGCCCCAGCGCCCAGGACGGGCGCTGCAGAAAGTAGCCGGTCAGAATCTGTTCGAGTGCTTGGGCATGCGCTTCGACACCAGGCATGATGCGGCCGAGCGGGTTGAACCGGAGGTCCATCAGGCCTTGTGCCGAACTGCCAACCAGGACCAGATGACCCTCCACCAGTGCCGGGTCGAATGTCCCGTTCACCACTTGCCATGCGGGCAGATAGCGTTCCGGCACGGGCTGGGTGTAGTGCACCCATAGCTCGCCATGAGGGGTTGTCGGAATCGTGAATGCGCCAATACGCACGGCTTCCAGGGCGGGGGGCTCACGGTTCGTCGCCACAGCCATCAGGTTGCGGGCATCCACGCCCACCCGCAGGGTTTCAGTCACCAGGGTCGGGATCGGTTCTTCATTCAGCCGCAGCAGAATGGGCACACGGCGTACCACGCCATCGCCATCGGGTACAAATGTCAGCGCACCATTGCCAGCGGCGGCCGCATCGAGCTGAGGCAATGCTGGGACGACCGACGTGAACCCGTGCAGAGCGCTGGTGGCTGGAGGCCCCGCCCAGACGAGGCGATGGTGCGGTGTCGGCACACGATCTGCAGCGTTCGCCATGCCTCGCTGTGCGGCAAATCCCAGCACCACGCCTCCTTGCGCCAGCGATTGGGCGAAGCGGTCGTCATGGTCCGGCAGTTGCAGCAAACGCTGCCTGTCCGATGGATCGAGTGGCCAAAGAGCAGTCACCGCGCTGGGTGAGGTTCGGTCGGGTTCGGCAAACACCACGTCAAAGCCAATGGCTGCCGCGCCTGCGTCATTCAAACGATCCACCATCTCCGCCAGACGATGGCGCGGCCAGGGCCATTGACCGATCTGGGCGAGGCTGGCTTCGTCGATGTCGACGATGCGGACAGGGGCCGGTTCGTAAATCCGAGGTTGCCAGCGTTGGTACTGGTCAAAACCCTGGTGGCGCAGCGTCTGTAATAAGAGCGGGTCGACGATGAG
>JAUVYR010000047.1 GCA_030602985.1 Burkholderiales bacterium | reverse complement strand
CCAGCCGCCCTCTTGCGAGCTGGCCGTGGCGCGTGGTTGCCAGGCCTTGTAGGCCTCGATCAACGGGCGTCCATCTGCGGTGTGGGTGACGTCGTAATGCGGCACCTCCGGGTGGTTGGCCTCGCCCAGCCAGCCGCGGTGCACGTACGCAAAGTGCGCCGTGTCAAGAAAATTCTCCACCGCTCGAGGGGCGCTCGTCGCCACATCGAAGGGGCCGTAGATCAAGCGACGCGCAGGCAATTCGGGCAGCGCGGGCGGGGCATAGGCCGCATCGCCTACGGCCCCCCAGATCAGCCCATGCTGCTCCATCACCGGGTGCTTGCAGGCCTTGTGCCCTGCCGGTGGGGTAAAACCGGGCAAAGCGGGAATTTCCACACACTGCCCATCGGCATCAAAACGCCAACCATGGTAGGGGCACTGCAAGGTGTCGCCCTGCACATGCCCCAGAGACAACTGGGCGCCTCGGTGGGGGCACTGGTCGTTCATGAGAACAGGGGTGCCCGCGGCGTTGCGCCAGAGGACCAGACGACGCCCCAGCAGAGTCACCGCCAGTGGCTGCGTTCCCAGCTCCTCGTGCAGCGCGAGAGGCCACCACCATTGCTGTTCCTTGTTCATGCGATTGCTTTCTTGAAAAAAGCCACCCGACCGGCAAGCCGGAGGGGTGGCCGTACCGCTTGCGGTTTCCACCGCACCGGTCCTGTGAGCCTCGACGCGATCAGCGGGTCGGCACGCGACCTTCAACACCACGAACGTAGAAGTTCATGCCGTCCAGGAACGCGCGATCACCCACTTGGCCAGCAGCCAGGACTTCGTTGCCCTGGTTGTCGGCCAGCGGGCCCGTGAAGGGCGAGAAGGTGCCAGCACGGTACTGGGCCTTGATGGAGTCGATCGTGGCGCGAACTTCAGCCGGCACGACGTCAGACACCTTGACCAGTTCGTTCACGCCGTTCTGCACACCACCAATCACTCGCTGGCTCTGCCAAGTGCCGTTGCGCAGGCTTTCGATCGAGGCAATGTAATGCGGGGTCCAGTTCACAATGGCAGAGGCCAGGTGGGCATTGGAGGAGAAGCTGCTCATGTCGCTGTTCCAGCCGAAGGCGAAACGGCCATTGCGCTCTGCGGTCTGCAGCACGGCGGTCGAGTCGGTGTTCTGCAGCAGCACGTCAGCGCCCTGGTTGATCAGGGACTGGGCGGCTTCCGATTCCTTTGGTGGATCAAACCAGGCGCCCACCCACACCACACGCGTGGTGATGTCGGGGCGAACGGTCTGCGCACCCAGCGTGAAGGCGTTGATGTTGCGCAGCACTTCAGGGATGGGGAAGGAGGCCACGAAACCGATGGTGCCGGTCTGGGTCATGTGACCAGCAATGATGCCAGCGAGGTAGCTGGTCTGGAAGAAGCTGGAATCGTAAATGCCCAGGTTGTCGGCCAGCTGGAAGCCGGTGGCGTGCTCGAACTTGACGTTCGGGAATTCGGAAGCCACTTGCACCATGGCCTGCATGAAGCCGAAGGAGGTGCCATAGATGATGTCGTTGCCTTGCTGGGCCAGGTCGCGGAACACGCGCTCGGCATCAGCACCAGCGGCCACACGCTCCACGGCCGTGGTCTGCAGACGACCAGCGAAGTGAGCCTCCGTGGCCAGACGCGCCTGGTCATGGGCGAAAGTCCAGCCGGCATCACCCGGGGTACCCACGTACACCCAGGCGGCACGGGTCACCGCAGCGGGTTCAGCCGCAGGCGCGGGCGCAGCGGTGGCCGGTGCAGGTTCTTCCTTCTTGCCGCAGCCGACCAGAACGGCACCGGCGATCGCTGCCAGTGCAGCGGTTTTCAACAAAGAGCGCTTGCTTATCGATGTCATAGAGACCTCATTTACAGGGAGTGGGAAAGGGTGAAAGAAAAATCAGGAGCCAGGGTGAAATGGTTTGCCCAGCGAAGCCGGCATGTTAGTACGAATCCAGATCGGATTGCGGGAAATGATCACCAATACAACAATCGTGGCGATGTAAGGCAGCATGCTCAGAATATGCGGACTGATGTCAACGCCCTGCCCTTGCAGGTAGAACTGGGTCATGGTGACCGCACCAAACAGGTAGGCTCCCAGCAACACCCGGCCAGGTCGCCAGGTGGCAAACGTGGTCAGG
This sequence comes from Burkholderiales bacterium, assembly GCA_030602985.1. Taxonomy (GTDB): domain Bacteria; phylum Pseudomonadota; class Gammaproteobacteria; order Burkholderiales; family Burkholderiaceae_C; genus UBA997. The sequence continues at coordinate 13,537 of JAUVYR010000047.1, read as the reverse complement.
GCCAGCGCAATCCAGCCGCGACCAGCCGTCATGCCTTCGGTCCAGAGGGGCGTATAGACGGTGGACAGATAGGCGCCAGCGAGTCCGCAGAGACTGCCGCCCACCACCACGGCGGCGAAGCGGATCAGCCGGACGGGGTAACCCAGGGCGTGGGCAGAATCCGGGTTTTCGCCCACACTGCGCAGGATCAGACCCGCACGGCTCTTTTGCAGAAACCAGACGAGCGCAATCGCCAGCAACAAGCCGACCCAGAACAGGGTGTCCAGCCGAGCCATGCCAGGTCCGATCACGGGCACGTCCATCCAGATCGATGGTGTCTTGACCATTTTGTCGGCCAGGTTTTCACGGCTGTAGGTCACCCCGAGGAAGGCGGAGAAGCCGACCCCGAACAGCGACAGGGCCAGGCCTGTGGCGTACTGGTTGGTGTTGAGCCAGATGACCAGCACCCCGAAGACGGCCGCCAGCACAGCACCGGCCAGCATGCCGCCCATGAGCCCCAGCGTACCGCTGCCTGTGTGCACCACCACGGCGAAACCGGCCAGGGCAGCACACAGCATCATGCCTTCAGCGCCCAGGTTGACGATGCCGGCTTTTTCGTTGATCAGCAAACCCAGCGCAGCGATCGCCAGTACGGTACCGGCGTTGAGAGAGGTCGCAAAGTTGAGAAAAAAGATCTCCATGATGTCAACCCTTGTTGCGACGCCAGACGATGCGGTAATGAATCAGGGTGTCGCAGGCCAGCAAGGTAAAGAGCAACAGACCCTGGAACACCCCCGTGATGGATTTGGGCAAGCCCAGCCGGGACTGCGCCAACTCCCCCCCGAGGTAGAACATGCTCATCAGCACCGCCGAAAAGACGATCCCGACCGGGTGCAGCCGACCCACAAAGGCCACAATGATCGCCGCGAACCCGTAACCCACTGGCACATGCTCCGTGAGCCGACCAACAGGCCCAGCCACTTCCAGCGCCCCGGCCAGACCGGCCAGTGCACCCGACAGGCCCAGCGCCGTCCAGAGCGCGCGGCGCGAAGAAAACCCGGCGTAGCGAGCTGCGGCCGGAGCCAAGCCGCCAACCTGCTGGGCAAAACCAGCACGCGTACGGAAGATGAACAGTGTCATCAGCGCCACCACCACCAGGCCGAGCACCAGACCGATGTTGACCCGATAGCCGTCAAAGAGTCGAGGCATGCGAGCGTCGGCTGGGAACGCCTTGGTGGACGGCATGCCGAAGCCAAAGGGATCGCGCCAGGGGCCAAACACAAAATAATTCAGCAGCTGGAATGAGACATAGACCAGCATCAGGCTCCCGAGAATTTCGGTGGCATTGAAACGGTCACGCAGCAACGCCGTGATCGCCGCCCAGAGAAAGCCGCCCAGCATACCGGCCAGCAGGACGGCAGGGACCGTCAGGGAACCCAGGGGAATGGGCGAATACAGGGCCACCCAGGTCGCCGCGATGGCCCCCAGCACGAACTGCCCTTCGGCGCCAATGTTCCAGACATTGGAACGAAAACAAATGGCTAGACCCAGGGCAATGATCAGAAGGGGGGTGGCTTTAAGCAAGAGTTCGGACCAGGCCCGTGTCGTGCGTATCGGCTCCCAGAAGAAGATCCGCAAACCGACCATCGGGTCCTTGTCCAGCAGGGTGAACAGGATGACACCAATCACCACGGTCAGGCCAAGCGCCAGCAGTGGGGACGCGTAGGTCCACCACGGCGACGGCGAAGGCCTCGGTTCAAACTTCAGCATGCCGCGCCTCCCCTTGAGTCTGCCAGAGCCCCGACATCCATTCACCGATCTGTTCCACCGACGCCTCACCCCGGTTCAGGCTGGGCGAAAGTCGGCCTTTGGCGATCACATGCATACGGTCACAAATTTCGAACAGTTCATCCAGTTCCTCGCTCACCACCAGCACGGCACAGCCGGCATCGCGCAAGGCCAGTATTTCGCCACGAATCTGGGCGGCGGCGCCGACATCCACGCCCCAGGTCGGCTGGCTGACGACCAGCACTTTCGGGTTGGCGTCTATCTCACGCCCCACGATGAATTTCTGCAGATTGCCGCCCGACAACGACTTGGCCGCTGAGCCTGGTCCGTTGGCCTTGACCTTGAAGCGCGCAATGATGCCCGCAGCCTGATCCTGCAACTGACCCACCTTCAACCAACCCAATGGCCCGACTGCATCCTGACGGGTGAGAAGCAGATTCAGTGCGAGGCTGACGGTCGGTACCGCCCCCCGGCCCAGGCGCTCTTCGGGCACGAAATGCAAGCCGAGCTTGCGCCTTGCGCCCGGCCCACGTCTGCCGACGTCGGCGCCAGCCAGTCGGATGCAGGCGGCAGGCGCCTTGGCGTTTTCGCCAGACAGGCAAGCCAGCAGCTCGTTTTGCCCGTTGCCCGAGACACCCGCAATGCCTACCACTTCGCCCGCCCGCACGTCGAGGTTGATCTGGTGCAGGTGGGTGCCAAAAGGGTGATCGCTGGGCAAAGACAGCTCTTTCACCGACAAAATCACGTCGCCGGCCTTCTGCGGACGCGGCTCCAGCACAGACGGTTCTGCGCCAATCATCATCCGGCTCAGGGACGCGTTGGACTCCTGCCTGGGGTCGCACACCCCCGTGACCTTGCCCCCGCGCATCACGGTACAGGCATCGCACAGCTCGCGGATTTCATGCAGCTTGTGACTGATATACAGGATGCTGCAGCCCTCCTCGGCCAGCTGGCGCAACACGACGAACAGCTTTTCCACGGCCTGCGGCGTCAGCACCGAGGTGGGCTCGTCCAGAATGAGCAGTTGCGGGCTGGTCAGCAAGGCGCGGATGATTTCCACCCGCTGCATCTCGCCCACGCTCAAGGAGTGCACCGGCCGCGCGGGGTCGATATCCAGACCGTATTCGCGGGCCTTCATGCCGATGCTCTCGCTGACTTCGCGCAGGCTGAGCGATCGGTCCAGGCCCAGCCAGACGTTTTCGGCGACGGTGAGTGTGTCAAACAGACTGAAATGCTGAAACACCATGGCAATGCCGAGTGCCCGGGCTTCTTGCGGGTTCCGCACATGAACGGCCTTGCCATTGAACAGCATGGCCCCATCGTCCGGCTTCACGGCCCCGTAGATGATTTTCATCAGGGTGGATTTGCCAGCACCGTTTTCACCCAGCACCGCGTGGATGCTGCCCGGCGCCACCGTGAGTGACACGTCATCGTTGGCGACCACCCCGGGGTAGCGCTTGGTGATCTGCGTGAGCTGCAGCCTTGGCGTGTGATGCGTCGGTTGGGTCATGCCACAGGTGAATTGAGGGGTTTGAGAGGGATACGACGGGAACGCGTGGTACCTGATCGCCCGGCAGGGCCAGACACAGGTACCGGCGCCTCTTCCAGCTCCGGATCGTCCTGCCGCAAACCGGCAGCCACTGTCTTGATCGCGTCTCGCAACCATTGAGAAGCAGGCGACGCGTGGGTGCGTTCATGCCACAGCTGGTAATACATCAGCCGGGGGAACGGCACCGGACAAGGCAGGATGGCCACCGGGAGCAAGCCGACGAAACGTTCGCAGAATTGACGCCCCGTGGTCAACACAAGCAAGGTCGATGCCACCATGGAGGGAATCAGGCTGAAATGAGGGCTTCGGGCCGTGATATGCCGAGTCATGCCCAGCGTGGCCAGGTGCAGGTCGATGACCCCACGGGCCCCAGGGTGAGTCGGTGTCGGTGCAATGTGCTCTGCCTGCAGCCAGTCTTCTGACGTCCAGCCTCGGCGCACGGCCGGATGGTTTTCAGACACCAGACACACCACCTCGTCGCCAAATAATCGACCCAGATGCAGGTCGCCTGGGGGCTGGGGCCAGTTGCCGATCACCACATCCACCTCTCCCTGGGCCAGACGGCGGTAGTAGTCGGAATCGCCCGACAAAGGGTGAATTTCGATGCCGCACATAGGGGCGTGGGTCTTCAGGTGCGCCACCAGATGAGGCAGAAAGAATGGGTCGAGGTAATCGCTGGCAGCGAGCAGGAAGGTCTGGCGCGCAGTGGCCGGGTCAAATCGTCGGGCATCGGCAAACATGACTTCCGCTGATCGCAGGATGTGCGCAGCAGGCTCGATCATCCGCAAGCCGGCCGGCGTAGGCACCATTCCAGTGCCTGAGCGCACCAACAAAGGGTCGCCTGACAGTTCGCGCAAACGCCGCAGGGCGGCACTGACCGCCGGCTGGTACATGCCCAGCCGGACGGCAGCTCGGGAAACGTTGCGTTCAGTCAGCACGGTGTGGAGAATGCGGATCAGATGAAGATCTATCTTGTCGAAAAGCGGCTGATCCTTCATACGCCATCCCGCATGAAAGCCATACCATGGCATATATGTTGCTGACCGCCAAAAAAGGCTACCCTGTTGCGCATGAAGTCCTCTTTACCCCTTGCGGTGACTGAAAACCGCCTCCAGTTTGTGCGACGTGGTTCTGTGGTGAATCTGCAGAATGTATCACCCACGCGCACCTTGCTTCAGGTGTTGCGCGAAGATCTGGGCCTCACCGGCACCAAGGAAGGCTGCAACGAAGGCGACTGCGGCGCCTGTACCGTCGTTCTGGCTGAAAAACACGGCAAGCAGCTGCGCTATCGGGCGGTCAATAGCTGTATTCGCATGGCGCATTCGGTGCACGGTCAGGCGGTGTTCACCGTGGAAGACCTGGCCAGCGACCCCCTGATCGACCGCCAGGGACAGGCTCTCCACCCTGCTCAACAGGCCATGGTGGACGCGCATGGCTCCCAGTGCGGCTTCTGCACACCGGGCTTCGTCATGAGCCTGTTTGGCATGTACCAGAACCGGGTCTGCCGGGGTGAATCGGTGAATCGCGCAACAGCGCAAGCCGATCTATCCGGGAATCTGTGCCGCTGCACAGGGTACCGGCCGATTCTGGACGCGGCCCAACGGATGGCGGACTTTCCACAGACCCAGGTGAACGAACCCGCGTTGCGCAGTTTACTGGACACCATTCCCCCGCCCGCCAAGCCCACGACCTATCTGGCCCCCCACACCTTGGCCGAGCTGCTGCAGGCTCGTCGTGCGCACCCGGAAGCCCAGATCGTCGCAGGATGCACCGATGTGGGGCTGTGGGTAAACAAAGAGCATCGGTCATTTGCCCAGGTGCTGGATGTGACCCAGGCCGCCGAGCTGCGGCAGATCGAGTCTTATCCGCATCACCTGGCCATCGGGGCGGGTGTGCGTCTGTCGGATGCCTTTGATGCGCTGGTGAAAGACCGCCCTCAGCTGATCGCCTTTGCCGAACGCTTTGCCGGTTTGCCAGTGCGCCAATCGGGCACGCTGGTGGGCAACGTGGCCAACGGTTCACCGATTGGCGACTCCATGCCCTTGCTGATCGCGCTGGGCGCCAGTGTGGTGCTGATGCGCTGGGCAGGCCGGGGCAGCCAGGGGCGCATCGAACATCGCGAACTGCCCCTGGAATCGTTCTACACCGGCTATCGGCAGAACCGTCTGGCGGCCGATGAAGTGGTCGCCTGGGTCAAGATCCCCAAAACTCGACGCCCCCTGCTGCCGGGCAAGGCCAGCGGCGAATGGACACGGGTCTATAAAGTCTCCAAGCGCTTCGACGACGACATCTCGGCCGTGTGTCTGGCTGTGTCCCTGCAGATCCAGAAAGGCCTCATCGCCGAAGCCCGCGTGGGTGCCGGGGGGGTGGCGGCCACGCCCGCACGCGCCTGGGCCACGGAAGAAGCCTTGCGCGGCCGGCCCTGGAACGCGGACACCGTACAACACGCCATGGAGGTGCTGGGCGGTGAATTCAATCCCATCTCGGACATGCGAGCGAGCGCTGACTACCGCCGCACGGTGCTGACCCGTCTGTTATGGCGCAGCTGGCTCGACAGCCAGCCCGGCACGGTGCAGCCGGTGTCGCTGGAGCGGTTGGACGAACGCGCACTGCTGGGGGAGGTGGACGCATGAGCACCACGGTTTGCGGCACTTCCCTGCCCCACGAAAGCGCCGTCGCACAGATCACCGGCGCCGCCACCTATGTGGACGACATGCCTACCCTGCAGGGCACCTTGCATGCAGCGCCCATCCTTTCGCCCGTGGCCCATGGCCGCTTGCGGGGGGTGGATGCCTCGGCCGCCCTGGCCATGCCAGGGGTTCGTCATGTCGTGCTGGCACAAGACATCCCTGGTGACAAGATCCTGGCGGCCTTTGCCCATGACGAGCCCGTGTTGGCGATGGATACGGTCCAGCATGTCGGGCAGGTCATTGGCTTGATCCTGGCCGATGAAGTCATGACCGCTCGACACGCCGCCCGTCTGGTCAAGCTCGATATCGACGCACTGCCGGCGGTGCTCGACCCGCGCGAGGCTCATGCCCGGCAAAGCTATGTGCTGCCGCCCGTGCACGTGACACGCGGAGAGGCTGGCAAGGTTTTGCAACAGTCTCCTCACACCCTGAGTGGATCGTTTGAAGTCGGCGGCCAGGAGCACTTCTACCTCGAAGGCCAGATCGCCTATGCCATTCCCCACGAGCAGCAGCAATGGGTCATTCACAGCAGCACGCAGCATCCTGGGGAAATCCAGCACTGGGTGGCCCATGCGCTGGGTCTGAGCAACCACCGGGTACGCGTGGAATGCCGCCGCATGGGGGGTGGGTTTGGGGGCAAGGAAACCCAGGCGGGCCACCTGGCCGTCTGGGCAGCGGTGGCCGCTCATAAAGCCAGATGTCCGGTGAAACTGCGGCTGGATCGGGATGACGACTTCCTCATCACGGGCAAACGTCACCCTTTCGCTTACGACTACACCGCCGGCTTTGACAACGATGGCCAGCTGCTGGCCCTGGACCTGACCTTGCTGGTCAACTGCGGGTTCTCAGCCGATCTGTCCGGGCCGGTGGCCGACCGGGCCATCTTCCACAGCGACAACGCCTATTTTCTGGAGCATGTGGCCATCCACAGCTACCGCTGCAAGACGAACCTGCAGAGCTTCACCGCGTTTCGGGGGTTTGGTGGACCGCAAGGCGTCATCGCCATCGAAACCATCCTGGGGGACATTGCGCGCCATCTGGGCCTGGACCCGCTGGCCGTGCGCCTGCGCAACCTGTACAGCGACTCCGCCGCGGCCCCCGGACTCACAACCAGTGGTCGGCGCGACACCACGCACTACCAGATGCAGGTGGAAGACAACATCCTGGAGCCGCTGATCACGCGCCTGGCGGACACCAGCCGCTACGCCCAGCGACGCCAGGCCCTGGCCGCATGGAACGCCAACAGCCCAGTGATCAAGCGCGGCCTCGCACTCACGCCCGTCAAATTCGGCATCAGCTTCACTGCCACCCTGTTCAACCAGGCCGGCGCGCTGGTGCACGTGTACACCGATGGCAGCGTCATGGTCAACCACGGCGGCACCGAAATGGGCCAGGGTCTGCACACCAAGGTCGCGCAGGTGGTGGCCGATGAACTGGGCGTGCCCTTTGCCAGCGTGCTGGTCACCGCCAGTGACACGGCCCGCGTACCCAACGCGAGCGCCACAGCGGCCTCCAGTGGAACGGACCTCAACGGCCGTGCCGCCCAGTTCGCGGCACGCAACGTGCGCCAGAACCTGGCGGCTTTTGTCTGCGGGCTGGACGGCTGCGGCGCGGGCGAGGTGGTGTTCCACCAAGGCCAGGTCATCACCCCCAAAGCGACACGCGCCTTCACCGACGTGGTCGGCATGGCCTACGCCAACCGCATCCAGCTCTGGAGCGACGGCTTCTACCGCACGCCCAAGATCCACTACGACAAGACCACCCTCACCGGGCGGCCCTTCTACTACTTCGCGTACGGAGCCTCCTGCACCGAAGTGGCCATTGACACCCTGACCGGCGAAACCCGCGTGCTGGCGGTGGACATCCTGCACGATGTGGGCCACAGCATCAACCCGGCCATCGACATCGGCCAGATCGAAGGCGGATTCGTGCAAGGCATGGGCTGGCTGACCAGCGAGGAACTGGTGTGGAACGCCCAGGGCAAGCTCGCGACCCACGCGCCCAGCACCTACAAAATCCCCGCCACCGGCGACATCCCTGAGCATTTGAAGGTGGACCTCTGGCCTGAAGCCAACCGCGAAGACAACGTGTTTGGCAGCAAGGCCGTGGGTGAGCCGCCCTTCATGCTGGCCATCAGCGTGTGGGAAGCCATTCGCGATGCGGTGGCGCAGGCGCGTGGAGATGGTCAGCCCGTGCGGATGGACGCACCCGCCACGCCCGAGCGGGTGCTCAAGGCGTTGGGCTGACCGCAGTCAGCCAGCCACCCCAACCCTCGCTCCGTGCCCAGCGGCCCATCATAGGCGGGTCGGTACTCGCAGCCGACCCAGCCGGCATAACCCAGGCGGTCCAACCAGTCCAGCAAAAAGCGGAAATGGATTTCTCCCGTACCGGGCTCATGGCGGCCAGGGTTGTCGGCCAGCTGGATGTGCCCGATACGCGGTAACAGGCGATGCAAAGTGGCGGCCAGTTCGCCTTCCATGCGCTGGGCGTGGTAGAGGTCGTATTGCAGCTTGACGTTCGGTGCCGCCACCTCGTCCATCAGACGAATGGTCTGATCAGAACGGTTCAGGAAGAAGCCAGGGATATCCCAGGTATTGATGGGCTCCAGCAGCAGCGTCATGCCATGTGGCTCCAGCACGTCAGCCGCATACTGGACATGGTTCACCAGGGTGGACCAGGCCACCTCAGCGGTCACGTCTGCAGGCACGACGCCTGCCAGGCAGTTGAGTTGCCGGACCCCCAGCGCCCGGGCGTAGTCCAGCGCCCGGTGCACCCCTTCGCGAAATTCCGCCTGGCGGTCCGGGTGGCAGGCGATGCCACGCTCACCGGCCGCCCAGTCGCCTGCGGGCAAGTTGTGCAACACCGCACGCAGCTGCCAGCGATCCAGCCGATCCGCCAGCTCGGCCGCCGGCCATTCGTAGGGAAACTGAAACTCCACCGCCGAGAAACCGGCCTTGGCAGCGGCTTCAAACCGGTCCAGAAATGGGCGGTCGGCAAAGAGCATGGACAGATTGGCAGCGAATCGGGGCATATCAGCTGGCAAGGGATGGTTGGACGCGGGTAAACGGAGGCAATCCGGCCAGCAGGCGCTGGCCATACGCCGTCTGGCTCAGGCGGCGGTCGTAACAGGTAACGTGGGCTTCGTCTTCTTCCGTCCGGATGGCGCGACCCACCCATTGAGCCAGGCGGATGGCGGTGGCGGGCACCACGAGTTCCATGAACGGGTCTCGGCCCTGGGCACGCAGCCATTCGGCACGGGCCTCGCCCACCGGGTCATCCGGCGGCGCAAACGGCAGTTTGGTGATGAACAGGTCCTCGCACAAACGCCCCGGCAGGTCCAGACCCTCGCCAAACGACTGCAAGCCAAAAATGATGGAGGGCAAACCGTCGGCCACCCGCTGGGCGTGTTGCTGCAACAGCCGCACCCGCGACCACTCGCTCTGCAACAGGACACGGGCTCGCAGGTCAGCGGGCAGCGCTTCGCTGGCCACACGCATCTGCTCCCGTGAAGTGAAGAGCACCAGCGCCCCGTGCTTGACCTCTCGCAGGTCGGCCATCAAGGCCTGCACCATTTCCTGTGTGAAAGCGGCCACGTCCTTCGGATCGGCTCGTGTACCGGCCAGAACCAGCCGGCCCTGGCGTGCAAAGTCAAACGGACTCTCCACGGCCAGCGTGGTGACGTCCGGGTCGCCGGCCAGCCCGGTTTCACGCAGGAGGAAGTCAAAGCGGCCACAACTGGTGAGCGTCGCCGAAGTCAGCACCGCCCCGCGCACGCGACTCCAGAGGTGTCCGCGCAACATGCTGCCCGGTAGCGTGGGGCTGGCGTGGGCCCTGAGCACCAGCAGATCGCCCACCACCTCGCGGGTGAACCATTTGGCCACGGGCGGCTGGCCCTCATCAGCCATCTGCAAGAAACGCTGGGTGGTGTCGTACACCGCTTCCATGCGCGGAGCCAGTGAGCCCAGCTGTGCATATTGGGCCGCCAGTCGCCGGGCTTCCGAGGGCTGGTCGCGCATTTCGGCGCGCAGCGTCTTGCTGATGTCGCGCAAGGCCTCGATGTAGACCTGCGCGCTGTGCGCCAGCTGCGACATTGGAAGGACCATGGATTCGGGCAAACGGCCACGGGGCAGGCGGACCCGGCCCGCCGGGGCACTCAACCCTTCCCCGTACTCGTGCATGACCAGCCGCGCCCAGTCCTGAACCGCCTGGCGGATCAGCGCGGCATGCTTGGGAATGTCCGCAATCGCCTCCACCCCCAGCTGAGCACCGACCTTCAGCGCACGGCTGCTCAGACGGTCCAGCCAGGTCAGGCGTGACAGATCCATCTGACAGGCAAATTGATCCAGCGCGGTGGCGGGCAGGTGATGCGCCTCGTCGATCACGAGCAAGGCATTGTCCAGTTCCGGCAGCGCCCTAGACCCCAGCGACGACAACAGCAAGTCGTGGTTCACCACGATCACCTGGGCGCCCACCAGGGCCTTGCGTTGCTCGAAGTAACTGCAACTGCCGTAAAACGGGCAATGGCGGGCCGTGCAAGAGCTCACATCGGCCGCCACGGATTGCCAGATCAACGGGTCGGGGGCGACTGACAAGGTGTCGCGATCGCCGTCCCAGCGCCCGCTGCTGAAGGCGTCTGCCAAGTCCTGGTAGGCGGTCAACCGGCGGGTTTTATCCTGATGACTGTCATGGAAGCCGGCAAACAGGTCGTCCTCCTCGTCGTCATCCGGGTCGGCCTCGGCCGGGCGCACATAACGGTCGAGTTTGAGCTGACACAGATACCGCCCGCGTCCTTTGGCCAGCGCAAACCGGAAGTCACCGGGCATGTGCCGGGCCAGCGCAGGCAGATCCTTGTTCACCAGCTGCTCCTGCAGCGCCACCGTGGCGGTGGAAATCAGCACCCGCGACTGCCTGGCCAGCGCCAGCGCCACCGCGGGCGCGCTGTAGGCCAGCGACTTGCCCACCCCTGTGCCGGCCTGAATCACCGCAATCGAGCGGGCGGGGGTATCCAGGTCGACCGGGTCATCACTCAACGCATCGGCTTGCCTGGCCAGATCCGCATGGCTGAAGGTCATGGCCACCTGCTCGGCCATCTGCCGTTGCCCCGTGCGCGGACGCATGCCTGGCGCAGCCGCCACCATGCGATCAAACACTTCCAGCGCCTGATGCGCCATTTCGGAACGATTCATGGGCCTGAAGTGTGGCACAAATGAGACAATTGAAATGAGTTGCCCCCATAATCGTCGATCAGAGACAGGGAGCGGTTTTTTTACAAGGGTCAACCCTCAATGCCACGCGGCGTGACGCCACCCCAGACACTCATACAGCATGCCCACGCATCGATTGATCTTGGGCTTCAGCGTCTTGCCATTTTCTGGATTCCTGCGCTGGTAGCCATTTTCACGTTGATGGCCATTTTCTCCTGGCCCAGTCAGTACCCAGCCAGCGAAAGCACGCCTCTGCCCTTTCAGTCCCTTGAGGACACCTCAGACCGCCTGGAGGCAGCGCAGGCTCTGGCGCAGTTACGCAGTCGCGCTGGCACGGCTCAACCTTGGCGCGAAACGGCCCTGTCTGAACACCCTTTCTGGCTGCTTTTTGACACACCGCCCCCACTGGCTTACGAAGCCCGCAACTGGATCGACTTCCCATCCCGGCACGCCACCGCAGTCGCCTGTTGGGATGCCCTCAGCCTGACACCGCTAGGCGAAGCCACGCGCAGCCAGCAGGACGGGTGGATGCGACTTTTTCGCGCCGGCTTTGCCATTGATCCTGTCGGGTCCAGTCAGCTCCTGTGCCGAATGCAACTCATCGGCCCGGGCCGCATCAGCATCCAGAGCATGGACGACGTGGCTTTCCTGAGCATGGAGAGCAAGTACCACCGGACGTCCGGTCTGCTGGACGGTGGGGTTCTGATGCTGGCTCTGTTCACGGCCATCGCTGGCCTGATCAACCGTAACAAGACCTACATGCTGTTTGCCGCCTGGCTGGTGGTGAACATGCGCATGGCTGCCTTGTCCATGGGCTGGGATCACCAATGGCTGGGTCAATCCATTCCTGTCGCCTGGCTGCCCCAAGTGAGGCCCGTGACCCTGGCGCTATATTACGTGGTCACTTTCACGCTGTTCGCCACCCTGTTCCGGCAGGAGCTGGAGAAAGTGTCTTTCAAGCCCTTGCTGATGCTTGCCAAGTGGTCGTGCATCCCGTTACTGGTACTGGCCTTGACCCTGCCCTACGCCACGTTCTTGCCGATCATCTGGGTAAGTTCTGGGGTGGGCGTCGGCATATTGGTGTTCTTTCTGGGGCAGATTCTTTATAAAACCGGCTCCAAGGTGGCTGGCTGGTACGCCGCCTCGATCGGGATCGCCCTGTTTGCCAGCCTCTATGAGGTCGTGGCCGCTGCGTTGGGCATCAAAGGCCTGCTCGGTGCCATCAACAGCGTGACCGCTGCGCTGGCTTCCAGCCTGCTGGCCTCCATGGCGATTGCCGAGCAGATGCGGCAAGCCCAGCTGCAAAAGCTCGCGGCACAGGCTGAACTGCAGCACACCTATCAAGTCATTCCGATCGGGCTGTTCGCTGTGGATGCCGAGGGCCGCATCATCAACAGCAACCCCGCCATGGCACACATGCTGGGTCTGTCGGCAGACACCATCCAGCAATCCACCTGGACACAACTGTTCTCCGACACTTTCTGGCAACAGCTGAAAGACCGCACCGCGGCTGGTGAGAACGCCGAAATTGAAATGCCCATCGCTGAAGGCGCGCTGCAGGGTAAGCGCTACCTCGTGCAGGCGACCCGCACCCCGGATGCCATTGAAGGGACTTTGCAGGACATCACCGACAAATTCCAGGCCACGGAACACCTGAAGTTCCTGGCGCACCACGACCCCCTGACCAAGGTGCTCAACCGTCGGGGCGTGGAACGCATCCTGGCACGCGGCATCAGCGAGATGGAACGCGGCCATATGCTCGCCGTTGCCTATCTGGACCTGGACCGTTTCAAGCTCATCAATGACCTGTACGGGCATGCCGCTGGCGATGCCGTTCTGCAGACCGTGTGCGAACGCGTTCAGGTTCCGTTGAGCGATCGCATGTTCCTGGGTCGAGTGGGCGGCGATGAGTTCTTGCTGGTTCTGACCCGGACAGGTCTGAGTCAGGCGGAATCGGTCTGTCGGGAAGTGCTAAGGCAACTCGAAACCAGCGCCTGCCAGGTCGGCGACCGCGCCTTTCAGGTTCGAGGCTCCATCGGGCTGATTGAAGGCGTACCGGGCATGCAGGCCAAGGACATCGTCTCCATGGCCGATCACGCCTGCCGTGCGGCCAAAAAAGGCACGGGCAACCATCTTGTCATTTACGACCGCTCCTCGGGGCTTCTGTCCGAACATGAAGCCGAGTTGCAACTGATCGAGCGGCTGGCCACCCAGCAATCCATCGACGGCCTGTACCTCGAAATGCAGCCCATCATGTCGCTGCGTACACCCCACGGCTCCATGAACTTTGAAGTCCTGCTGCGCATGCAGGATGAAATGGGTCAGCG
>JAUVYR010000180.1 GCA_030602985.1 Burkholderiales bacterium | reverse complement strand
TGGGTGAGGCCCTGTAAGCCTACCGGCAGGACCGGCGTTTGATGGGGGCTGTGACGTTCGGCATGAACGCCATCGTGCTGCCAGGCGACGGCCAGATGCTGCACGAAGGCATGGCCGGCGAAGGGGTGTGGGGCGTGTGGTGAGCCGGCCACAGGCAGATGGCACGGCTTGGCTCAAATGCGCTTGAGCAAACGGGCCTTGTCGAGCCGGATCTTCACGTCTTCGGGCGATATCGGGCTCTTGACGCTGTAGCCGGGGTGTTGGGTGTCGCGCTTGCGCGGGGTGGACAGCGCCATACCGTCCGGGTCGGTGATGGCCATGGCCACCGGGGTGTTGACGCGTTCGCCGCGGCGCACCACCACGGCGGTCTCCTCGCTCTTGAGCCGCACGTAAGTGCCTGGCGGGTACATGCCCAGGTGCTTGGCAAAAATCGCGCCCAGTGGGCTGGACTGCGCCTGGGCTTCCAGGTAAAGGTTGCCCACGGCCACGTTGGGCCACAGGCCCCGCCGGCTGATGCGCGGGCTGATGCGGGCAATGAAGACATCGCTCATGCGCAGCAGCTGCTGCACCGGGCTCAGTTCGCGTTTGCCCAGCGGGTAGCCGCTGCCGTCGGGGGCCTCGTGGTGCTCGGCCACCAGGTTGAGCCACAGCGGGTCGTCAACACCGAGCTGGCGCAGTACATCGACCCCCGCGTCGGGGTGCCGGCGGATTTGCGCCTTCTGCGACTCCGAGGCCGTGTGCGTCTGCAGGGCCAACTGGTCGTGCAGGGTCGCCATGCCGATGTTCATGGTCAACGCGGCGCGCAGCAGCGCGCTGAGCTCGGGCTCGCCGATCTGGGCCTGGGGGCCGATCATGAGGCAGATGGCTGCGGCGGTGAGTGCATGGGTGGCGCTGTAGCCGTAGCTGCGGTCTGACAGCATCTGTACCAGCACGAACAGGCTCTCGTCCTCCTGCCCTTCCAAGGTCAGCCGCACACCCGCTTCGATGAAGGCAAGCCGCTTCTGGAAATCTTTCGCTTGCACGCCCTCCTGCATCAGACCGGCCAGGCGGCGGCGCAGTGCGGGCCATGCCTCGGCGGCGGTGGGGTCCAGCTGTGCGCGCACGTCCCGGTAGGCCGCTTCCACCTCGGGCGAGGGGCCTTGGAGCTGAGGGTCGGCAGATGTTTTCAGCATTTGATCGGAGTTTACCTGTCTTTGACGGAACTGATAGGTCTCCTGCCGCGCCAGGGTGGCAACCGTTGGCCTGTTGCCACAGCGAGTTCGCGCCCACACCATTGGGCGGAGATGGCGTATGGGTGCCCAGTATGCGTGTGCATTCCGCTCATCGGAAGCCACGTCATTGCGTTGAAAATGATAAAAACAATGGATTTTTTTGGGTTGTTTTCGGCCTGTCCCTGCATACGGCGCCGAAAGGGGCAGGTGCAGGCGAGTTGGGTGCGGTCATTACAATCGACCTCATTTCCCTGGCGCCTCGGTGCGCCCGTGGGCTTGATTCCAAAGGATATCCATGTCTCTGAAGTGCGGCATCGTCGGCCTGCCCAACGTCGGCAAATCCACCCTGTTCAACGCCCTGACCAAGGCGGGCATCGCGGCCGAGAACTACCCCTTCTGCACCATCGAGCCCAACGTGGGCGTGGTGGAGGTGCCCGACCCGCGCCTGCAGCAGCTGGCCGAGGTGGTGAAGCCCGAGCGCGTGGTGCCGGCCATCGTGGAGTTCGTGGACATCGCCGGCCTGGTGGCAGGCGCGTCCAAGGGCGAAGGCCTGGGCAACCAGTTCCTGGCCCACATCCGCGAGACCGATGCCATCGTCAACGTGGTGCGTTGCTTTGAAGACCCGAATGTGATCCACGTCGCCAACAAGGTGGATCCGATTGCCGACATCGAGGTGATCCAGACCGAGCT
>JAUVYR010000069.1 GCA_030602985.1 Burkholderiales bacterium | reverse complement strand
CACCGCGGCTGGCTGGGCGAGGCCAACCACCCGGAGGTGCCGCATTACGACGTCACCCACACCGCAGATGGACGCCCGTTGATCGAGGCCTACAAGGCCTGGCAACCACGCGCCACGGCCAGCTCGCAAGAGGGCGGCTGGGTGACCTACCGCTACGAGGTGCTCAGTCCTTACAGCGCCGTGCTCAGCAAGCAGCCGGACGATGGCGGCCCGCAAGACAGCTACACCATCTGGGCTCGCCCGGATACCGAGGAATCCTGTCGTCTGTGGTTTGCCCAGTACACCAGCGACACGACCACACCGGACGAGGAACTCCGCTCGTTTCAGGTCACCATATTCAGTCAGGATCAGCCGGTGCTCGAGTCACAACGGCCCCGGCGACTGCCTATCAGCGGCGGGGAAGTGCACAGCGCTGCCGATCGTCTGAGCGCGGCCTACCGCCGTTACCTGCAAAACTGCGGGGTCACTTTTGGAGTCTGCTGACATGCATCTGCCTCATATTGCCCCCGACAAAATGGCCGCTGTGCTGCGCGGCATGCCCAAAGCCGAGCTGCATATTCATATCGAAGGCTCGCTCGAGCCCGAGCTGATTTTTGCGCTGGCCCAACGCAACGGCGTCGTATTACCTTATGCCAGTGTGGAGGCGCTTCGGGCGGCCTATGCCTTCACCGATCTGCAAAGCTTTCTCGACATCTACTACGCCGGCGCCAGCGTGTTGCTGACCGAGCAGGACTTTTTCGACATGGCGTGGGCCTACCTGAGCAAAGCGGCCGCCGACAACGTGGTTCACACCGAAATCTTCTTCGACCCGCAGACCCACACCGCTCGCGGGGTGCCCATGGGCACCGTGATTCAGGGCTTGCAACGGGCCTGCCAGCAGGCGCAACAGACCTGGGGCCTGAGCGCCCAGTTGATTCTGTGCTTCCTGCGCCACCTGAGCGAAGAAGAAGCCTTCGCCACCCTCGAAGCCGCCTTGCCTTACCGGGACGCCTTCATCGGGGTGGGGCTGGACTCCAGCGAGAAAGGCCATCCGCCGGAAAAATTCGAGCGCGTTTTTGCCCGATGCCGCGAGTTGGGTCTGCGCATCGTGGCCCACGCGGGCGAAGAGGGGCCGCCCGCCTACATCTGGAGCGCGCTGGACATCCTGAAAGTCGAACGCATCGACCACGGTGTCCAGTCGATACACGACCCGGCCCTGATGCAGCGCCTGGCTCAGACGCGCATGCCCCTAACCGTTTGCCCGTTGTCCAACATCAAGCTGTGTGTCTTCCCGGACATGACGCAGCACAACCTGAAGCAGCTGCTTGATGCGGGCCTGTGCGTTACCGTCAATTCCGACGACCCAGCCTACTTTGGCGGCTACCTGAACGACAACTGGGTCCAGCTCTTCAGCGCCCTGGGTCTGGGGATACGCGAAGCCTACCAGCTGGCGTTCAACAGCTTCGAAGCCAGCTTTGTGGATGAAGCCACCAAGCGTGGCTGGGAGCGGCAGCTCAAAAGTTATTTTGAAGGACTGCGCGAACACGACTGAAACGCCCGATTTCAGTTAAGATCGCCCACAAACGCAACACTGTTGCATTTGTGCTGGAGTCGCATGTCCCCATCCCTGTCCACAGCAGGTCCCTCAAAGCCTTTTGCCGCCACCGATCTGGTTCTCAAAAACCTGACGGTTGGCTATGAGCGCCATCCCGCCGTTCACCACTTGTCGGTCAGCTGGCCGGCCGGCAGTCTGGTGGCGATTGTGGGGCCCAACGGTGCCGGTAAATCCACCTTGCTCAAAGCATTGGCCGGTCGCTTGCCGGTCAACGACGGCAAGGTCTCGGGACTGGAGGCGGGGCCTGTGGCCTATTTGCCGCAAACTCCCGATATTGACCGCAGCTTTCCCATCAGTGTGCAGGACTTTGTTCGCACCGGTCTGTGGCACGAAGTGGGCGCACTCGGCTGGTGGAAAGACCGCCACCGCGACCGTGTCCGGCAGGCATTGGCCGCAGTGGGTTTGCAAGGTTTTGAAAAACGCACCCTGGACACTCTGTCGGGTGGGCAATTCCAGCGCATGCTGTTTGCCCGTCTCATGCTCCAGGACGCGTCCACCGTCTTGCTGGACGAGCCTTTTTCAGCCGTGGACCAGCGCACGACAGAAGACCTGTTGGCCATCATCCGCCACTGGCATCGGCTTGGGCGCACCCAGTTGGTTGTTCTGCATGACCTCGCCCTGGTGCGCGCCCATTTCCCCATGGCCTTGCTGTTGGCACGCGAGCCTGTGGCGGCGGGGCTCACGGCCGATGTACTGACGCCCGCCAACCTGGCGCATGCGAAATCGCGCCAGGAAGCGTTCGAGGACCATGCGCCGGTTTGTGATGTCCCGGAATCGGCGGTGCCCGACGCCATTCCCCATGCGCATGGGCATGTCCATCCCCAGCCCCACCCGCACAAGCACTCGCATGTGCATTGAGGTGTTTCGATGAGCACATTAGCGGGCCTGTGGTCCCCGTTTCTGGAATTCGGTTTCATGCGCAGCGCCTTGCTGGGCTGTCTGGCCTTGTCACTCAGTGCTGCCCCCGTGGGCGTGTTTCTGATGCTGCGGCGCATGAGTCTGACCGGCGATGCCATGGCCCATGCCATCCTACCCGGTGCGGCTATTGGCTATCTGGTGTCAGGGCTGTCGCTTGGCGCCATGACCGTCGGCGGTATTGTCGCGGGGCTCGTGGTGGCGGTGGGATCCGGTCTGATCGCCCGTTCCACGGTCTTGCGCGAAGACGTCAGCCTTGCAGCCTTCTATCTTCTGTCGCTGTCCTTGGGGGTCCTGATCATCACGCTGCAGGGCAGTCAGATCGATCTCCTGCACGTGCTGTTCGGTTCTGCGTTGGCGCTGGATGCCGCCGCCATTGCCTTGCTTGGTGGCATCGCGGCGTTCACCTTGCTGGTGTTGCGCTTGATCTATCGGCCACTGGTACTGGAATGTGCCGACCCGGATTACCTGCGTCTGGTGAGCCGGTGGAGTCCGGTGGCGCATTATGGCTTCCTGGTACTCGTGGTGCTCAATCTGGTGGCGGGTTTCCATGCGCTGGGCACCCTGATGGCCGTGGGCATCATGGTTCTGCCAGCAGCCACGGCCCGCTTATGGATCCGGCATATCGTGCCACTCTTGATTGTGGCGCCCGTGCTGGCAGGCATGGCCTGCCTGCTGGGCCTGTTGCTCTCGTATCACATCGACTGGCCCACCGGCCCTGCCATCGTGCTGTGCCTGGGTGCCTTCTACGTGTTGTCCATGGTCGCTGCCCCGTTCGGGGTATTGCGGACCCTTCATCCTTCTCGCACGCATTTGAAAGGTTAAAACATGTCAAGCAAAACACCTTTGGTTCGTTCATTCCGCCGCTGGGGCACCATGGCTGTGGCCGCATGGGCTGTCGCAGTGGCCGGGCCAGTGAAGGCCGAGCCCCTGCCCGCGGTCGCCACCTTCAGCATCCTGGGTGACTGGGTCCAGCAGGTCGGCGGGGATCGCGTGACGGTGGATGTCCTGGTGCCTGCCGGTGCGGACAGCCATGTGTTTCAACCATCCCCGGCGCATGCCCGCCAGCTATCCCAGGCGCGCGTGGTGTTCTCCAATGGACTGGGTTTCGAAGGCTGGATCGATCGTCTGATCACCAATGCGGGTTTCCAGGGCAAGCATGTCGTCGCGACGGCGGACATCCAGCCGATTCGGGCGTCCGGGCACCATCATCATGGTCACCGCCATGGGCACAGCCATGGGGGCCACCACCACGGTGAGCATGACCCACACGCCTGGCAGAGCGTAGCGAATGCCCAGGTGTATGTGCGCAACATCGCCACAGCGCTGTGTGAAGTGGACCCACAGGGCTGCGACAGTTTCCGCCAGCGAGCCGACGCCTACCAGCAGCAATTGCAGGCACTGGACGCTGAAATCAAGGCGCTATGGGCATCCATTCCTCAGGCCCAACGCCGGGTGATTGTCTCGCATGACGCCTTTGCCTACTACGGTCAGGCGTATGGGGTCATGTTCCTGGCGGCGCGGGGCGTCAGCAACGACAGCGAGCCGACTGCGCGTGGCATTGCCACCTTGGTCCGGCAGATTCGTGACCAGCAGGTGCGCGCACTGTTTGTCGAAAACGTGTCCGACCCGCGCCTGGTTGAGCGCATTGCCCGCGAGACCGGACTGACCGTTTCCGGCAAGCTCTACTCGGATTCACTCTCTGCCCCAGGTGGTGACGCCGACTCCTATCTCGCGATGATGCGGTTTAACACCCAGGCCCTGACCCAGGCGCTGCAGGCCCGATGAAAAGGGGGCTCTACAATCCACGCATTGTGGAGCTTTCCCATGACCATCAAAAGCGATAAATGGATACGCCGGATGGCCGAGCAGCACGGCATGATCGAGCCGTTCGAGCCTGGCCAGATCCGTCAGTCAGACGGCCGCAAGATCATCAGCTATGGCACCAGCAGCTATGGCTATGACATTCGCTGTGCCCCCGAATTCAAGGTCTTCACCAACATTCACAGCACCGTGGTGGACCCGAAGAATTTCGACGAAAAGAGTTTTGTTGATTTCCACGGGGACTATTGCATCATCCCGCCGAACAGCTTCGCGCTGGCGCGGACAGTGGAGTATTTCCGTATTCCCCGCAATGTGCTGACCATTTGCCTGGGCAAAAGCACCTATGCCCGGTGCGGCATCATCGTCAACGTGACGCCTTTCGAGCCCGAGTGGGAAGGCTATGTCACGCTGGAGTTCAGCAACACCACACCATTGCCCGCGAAAATCTACGCCGGTGAAGGCTGTGCGCAAGTCCTGTTCTTCGAAAGCGATGAGGTGTGTGAAGTGTCTTACAAGGACCGTGGGGGCAAATACCAGGGTCAGCATGGCGTGACCCTGCCCCGTGCCTGAGGAGTTGCATCATGGCTGCCTACGATCTGCTGTCATTCGGTCATCCGATGGATGGAACACCCGACGCCTCTCATCCCAGCCCGGATCGCCGGATGGATGGCAACCCACTCCGTGAGGCCTGGAACCTGATGGACGCCCCGCTGAACGGCGCCAAGACCTTCAGCACAGGCATCTGGCGCAGTGAACCGGGCGAATGGGCCATCGTGATGGGGCCGACTGAGCGCGAAGTATTCACCGTGCTGGAAGGTCGGTGTCGGGTGCGCCGGTTCGACGGTAGCCACGAGGAAGCAGGGCCGGGCCAGTCCATCCACATCCCACCCGGCTTTACCGGCTCCTTTCAGGTGCTGGAGCCCATGGTGAAGGTGTACGTCATCGTCGAATAAGCGAACGCCACGCACCGGCTGGCAGCAGCACAGCCGCGATCGCGGCCATCACGCAGATCACGGCCACGCCATCCTGCCAGCGGGGCCATTCGCCCACGATGACGGTGGCACTGGCGGTCCCGATCAAGGGCACCATCATGATGCTCATCGCGCTCGTGGTGGGAGGCAGATGCCTGGCGAGCGAGAACCAGATGATCTGGGCGAAGCCGTAGTTCATGAACACGCCGTAGGCCAGCAAACCCCACATCAACGGGCTGAAGGACCAGGTGGGCCAAGGCTCAAACACCAGCGCCAGCACCCACAGCACCCCCGCTGTCAGGCCCATCATCCAGACGGTCAGGGCTTCCACGGGTAAGGTCAGTTGCGCCCGGCGCATCATCAGGGTGCCGATGGCCCAGCTGATCGCGGCGCCCAGCATCACCACCACCCCCAGCGGTTGACCGGCCATGGCACGGAACTCGTCCATGAGCAGCAGCCCCACCGCTCCGGCCACGGCGAGCGCTGCAAAGGTCGAGCGCCGGGTGAGCTGATGCCCGAAAAACAGTGCGCCGAGCAGAACGGTCCAGACCGGCATGGTGAAACCGAGAATGGCGGCCCGTCCGGAGGCCAGGGCAGCCACACCGAAAATGGCCAGCGTGTGCCAGCCCAGCATGTTGGGCAGTCCCAGGGTGACGATGCTGCGCCATTCCTGCCCCACGGGTTGCAGGCGAATGCCGCGATGGTGGTAGAAGGCAAAGAGCCAGAGTGCCCCGCCGGTCATGGTCACCGCCCGGAAGTACAGCGGGCTGAGCTCCTGGAGCGACAGCTTCATGACGGGCCAGTTGACCCCCCACATCAGCGTGAGCGCCACCAGGCTGGCGGCTTGTTGGCGCGTCAGCATGAATGGTGCATCAGACGGCGACGGGCGCCTTGATCGCCGGGTGGTGCTGGTAGTTCAAGACCTCGAAATCCTCGAAGGCGTATTCGAACATGGATGCCGGCCGACGCTTGAGATGCAGAGTCGGGTAGGGCAGAGGCTCACGGCTGAGCTGCAGTTCGACTTGCTCGATATGGTTGTCGTAAATGTGGCAGTCGCCGCCTGTCCAGATGAATTCACCGACATCCAGGTCGCACTGCTGGGCCAGCATATGGGTCAACAGGGCATAGCTGGCGATGTTGAAGGGCACGCCCAGGAACACGTCAGCGCTGCGTTGGTAAAGCTGACAGCTCAATTGCCCGCGCTGACCGGGTGCCTGCGGGGGCGCCACGTAGAACTGGAAAAAGGCATGACAAGGCATGAGCGCCATCTCTGAGAGTTCAGCCACGTTCCAGGCGCTGACGATGATGCGCCGACTGTCCGGGTTGGTCTGCAACTGCTTGACCACCTCGGCGATCTGGTCGATGTGACCGCCGCCCGGGGTGGGCCAGCTTCGCCACTGCACCCCGTACACCGGACCCAGGTCGCCATCTTCCCGTGCCCATTCGTCCCAGATGGTGCAGCCCCGCTCCTGCAGCCACTTGACGTTACGGTCACCGCGCAGGAACCACAGCAGTTCCAGAATGATGCTTTTCAGGTGAACCTTCTTGGTCGTGATCAGCGGAAAGCCTGCCCGCAGATCGAACCGCATCTGGTAGCCGAACACGCTGCGCGTGCCCGTGCCAGTGCGGTCCCCTTTGGCGACGCCATGGGTATACACATGGCGCATGAAGGCTTCGTAGGGATGAGGCGAGACAATCATGGTTGATTCGTTGTGGTGGCTTGCTGGGCCCGGGCTGCCTTGAAGCGCAGCTTGACGTGCAGGGCGCAGGCCGTGAACAAAGACAGGCACAGCAACACCTGCCCCCAGGCCAGACCGGCCGACAGCCCACTTTCCGTGGTGGCCCGCACGATCCCTTCGGTGAAATACAGCCAGACCAGCATGCTGAGCCAGCGGTACGTGTACATGCGGTGCTTGAGCAGGCCGGACAACGGGAGCGTCAGGGGCAGCACCTTGAGGGCCCACCAGGAGCCCCCCTCACGCAAAGGCGCCAGCCACAGCTCCCAGGCCAGACCCAGGGCAATCAGGGCCAGCAAGCTGGTCACGGCCAGCAAACGCGTCCAGTTCGCGGCAGCGGAGGGAATGGCAGGGGTCTGCGGTTCGGATTCCATCAGAGGTTCAGGTGGTGCATGCATGATTCAGTCAGACGGTGGCATGATAACGGTATGTGGGGTACTGAATTACTGAAAACCCGTGTCGATGACATCGGGCAGCAGATCTTGGCTTTTCCCTGGCGAAACACAGCCAGTACCTTGCGTGAACGCTTCAGTGAGGACCGGCTTGGTGTAACTGCCGGCAGCCTGACGTTCACCACCACGATTGCACTGGTTCCTCTGTTTACCGTGGCCCTGGCCATTTTCAGTGCCTTCCCCATGTTCGCCCGCATGGAAGAAGCCCTCCACAACTGGCTGTTCAAAGGGCTGATCCCCGAGGATATCGCGCTGCAGGTCTCCACGTATTTACTCCAGTTTTCCAGCAAGGCCGGCCAAATGGGCTGGGCAGGTGCCTTGATCCTGCTGGTCTCTGCGCTGGCCATGATTCTGACCATCGACGAGAAGCTCAATGACATCTGGCGGGTCCGGCGTCTGCGTTCCTTCACCCAGCGGGTTCTTGTTTACTGGGGACTGCTCACCCTGGGCCCCTTGCTGGCCGGGCTCAGTCTGACGCTGAGTTCGTATGCGCTGTCGGTGTCCCAAGGCTGGGTGGTCGGCACCTCACCGCCGTTTCTGGCGTTGCTGGACATACTGGAGTTCGGCGCCTTGATTCTTGCGATCGCTGCGCTGTATCACTACGTCCCCAACGCCCATGTCCGGTGGAGTCATGCGCTGTGGGGGGGACTTTTTGTCGCCGTGGCGTTTGATTTTGCGAAACGATTGCTGGCGTGGTACCTGGCCACGGTGCCTACCTATTCGGTGATTTACGGCACCTTCGCCACCTTGCCCATCTTGCTGATTTGGGTGTATCTGGTCTGGGTGATCGTGCTGCTGGGCGCGGTGGTGGTGGCCTATCTGCCCAGCTTGCTGGCTGGTGTGGCGCGACGTGGTGACACCCCAGGCTGGGCGTTCCAGCTGGCGCTGGAATTGCTGCGAGAACTCGCAGCCGACCGTCAACAGGGCGGGCGCGGCCTACCTGTTGATCAATTGGCCAAGCGGTTGAAGGTCGACGATCTGCAGCTGGAACCCGCCATCGAGACCCTGCTTGAATTGTCGTGGATCGGCAAGCTGGCAGGGGAGGAGGGGTGTTACGTTTTGCTGGTCGACCCTGCACAGACGCTCGCTCAGCCGCTCATCGTCCGGTTGCTGTTGCCCGATGAAGGCTCGACTCAGGTGGTCTGGCGAAGCAGCCAGTGGTCAGCCACTCGGCTTGCCGACTGGCTGGACCCTGCTAACGCGGCATGAGCCGGGTGTTGGCCAGCTGCGTCAGGGGCATGGGCTCGCCCAAGTGGTAGCCTTGACCGTAGTCCACGCCGATATCGCGCACCCGCTCCAGAATCGCCTGGCTGGACACATATTCCGCAATCGTTTTCAGGCCCATCACATGGCCAATGGCGTTGATGGCCTGCACCATGGCCAGGTCGATCGGGTCGGACTCGATGTCCTTGACGAAACTGCCGTCGATCTTCAGGTAGTCCACCGGTAGGTTTTTCAGGTAGGCGAACGACGAGAGGCCACTGCCGAAATCGTCCAGCGCAAACTGGCAGCCCAGCTGTTTGACTTCCCCGATGAAATGCACCACTTTGGACAAGTTGGCCACGGCGGCGGTTTCTGTGATCTCGAAGCAGACGGTGGCAGGGGGCAACTGCACCTGCTCCAAAGTGGCGCGTAAATTTTGCCGGAATCGCTCATCCGACAGAGATGCACCAGACAGGTTCATGCACAGCAAGCCTTCGAAGCGGCCTTCCCGGCGCAGGTGGTCGCCCACCCAGGCCAGGGCGTTGTTGACCACCCACTGGTCGATCCGCGCCATCAGGCCGTAACGCTCAGCAGCGGGCAGGAACGCCCCTGGCAGGATGAGCTTGTCGTCTTCCACCAGTCGAACCAGCACTTCGTAATGCACCTGCTCGCCCGGCTGACCGTGGAGTGGAAAGATGGGTTGCACATACAGGCGCAACCGGTCCTCGTCGAGCGCAGACTGTAGCCGTGTGACCCATTGCATCTGCCCTTTCTGTTCCACCATGCGGCTGTCATCCACCTGGTAGACATGCAAGCGGTTGCGACCGGCCTCCTTGGCAGCGTAGCAGGCAGCGTCTGCGCTGGCGAGAATGTGACCCAGATCCCGGTCATCGCCGTCGATGTTGATGATCCCGATCGACACGCCAATGGAAAAGGATTTGCCTTCCCAGCCGAAGCGGAAGTCGGCAATGGCTTCACGCAGGTCTTCGGCGACTTGCAAGGCCCGTTCGATGGGGCAGTTCTGCAGGATCAGACCGAACTCATCACCACCCAGTCGAGCCAGGGTGTCGGCGCCGCGTAACATACCTCGCATCAGCTGGGTGACCTGACGGAGCAGTTCATCGCCTGCCACGTGTCCGCAGGTATCGTTGACGACCTTGAACTGGTCGAGGTCCAGATAGCAGACCACATGCTGGCTCAACGGATCGTCCATCCGGTTGAGCAATTCTTGCAAGCGGCGTTCGAATTCACGACGATTGGGTAGGCCGGTCAGTGCGTCGTGCGTGGCCTGATGGCTGAGTTCGCGGGCCAGGTTGAGCGTCACGGTCACGTCGTGGAACACCAGCACGGCACCGATGATGAACCCATCCCGGGAGCGGATCGGCGCTGCTGTGTCCAGCACGGGC
>JAUVYR010000055.1 GCA_030602985.1 Burkholderiales bacterium | reverse complement strand
CACCAGCAGGATCAACACGCTCGGCTCGAACAGCGAGGCAAAAATGATCAGCAGGTACAACTCGGGCATGGAACCCCAGACCTCGATGAAACGCTGGAAAGCCAGGTCCACCTTGCCGCCGTAGAAGCCTTGGATGGCGCCTGCAATCAAGCCGAGGGCCACCCCGATCACGGTCAGGGCCAGGGCGAACAGGATGGACAGCCGAAAGCCGTATAGCAGGCGGGCCACGATGTCACGCCCCCGATCATCTGTACCCAGCCAGTTGTCTGCCGATGGCGGCGCCGGGTGTGGCTCTTTGGCAAAGTAATTGATGGTGGTGTGGTGATGACGGTTCAGGGGAAACAGGGCCCAGGCCCCGGGCTGCTCGAACTGCCGCTGGATGAACGGGTCCAGAAAATCGGTGGGGGTGTCGAAGTCGCCGCCGAAGGCGGTTTCGGGCGGGTTGTGCACCATGGGCACAAACCACTGGCCGTCGTAACGCGCCAGCAAGGGTTTGTCGTTGGAAATCAGCTCGGCGCCCAGGCTAAGCACAAACAAGACCACAAATATGACCAGACTCCAGAAGCCCAGCCGGTTGCGACGAAAACGCTGCCAGGCCCGTTGCGAGGGGGACAAGGAAACGCCACTCATTCAGCCAACCCCTGCGCGTTAAGTGCCTCGATCGAGAAACGCCGTGGAACCGGCTTCGCCGGGCCACTGGCGTTGCCCCCCTGGGGGGGGAGGACGCTGAAAGCGGCAGCGGGGGGGTTAGTCAAACTTGACACGTGGGTCCACCCAGACATAACAGAGATCACTGATCAGCTTGGTCACCAGCCCGATCAAGGTGAACAGGTACAGCGTGCCCATGACCACCGGGTAGTCGCGCCGGATCACGCTTTCAAAGCTCAGCAAACCCAGGCCATCGAGCGAAAACAGGGTTTCGATCAGCAGCGAGCTGGCGAAAAAAGCGCCCACAAAGGCGGCCGGAAAACCAGTGACGATGGGAATCAGGGCGTTGCGGAACACGTGCTTCCAGAGCACGCGGCGCTCCGTCAGGCCTTTGGCGCGGGCCGTCAGCACATACTGCTTGCGGATTTCCTCGAGGAAGGCGTTTTTGGTCAGCATGGTGGTGACCGCAAAGGCTCCCAGCACGCTGGCCGTGACCGGTAAAGTGATGTGCCAGAGGTAGTCCACGATCTTGCCACCCAGGGTGAGTTCGTGCCAGTTGCTCGACGTCAGGCCCCTCAGCGGGAACCACTGCAACTGCCCACCGAAGATCACCAGCAGGGCCACGCCGAGTACAAACCCCGGAATGGCGTAACCCACCAGCACCACGATGCTGGAGACCGTGTCAAACCGGGTACCGGCCCGCACCGCTTTGGCAATACCGAGCGGAATCGAGATGGAGTAACTCAGAAAGAAGGTCCACAAACCCAGGCTGATGGAGACGGGCAGCTTTTCCTTGATCAGCTCCCAGACCGCCTTGTGGTGGAAGAAGCTCTGCCCCAGGTCGAAACGGGCAAACTGGCCCAGCATTTGAAAGAAGCGGACATGCGCGGGTTTGTCGAAGCCGAACAGTTCCCGGATTTCCTCGATACGCTGGGCGTCCACCCCTTCGCGACCGCGGTAACCCGCCCCGGCCACTGCAGCCCCCTCCCCGCCCGTGTCACGACCTTGCAATTGCGCGACCATCTGCTCGACCGGGCCACCGGGGACAAACTGGATCACCACAAAAGTGATCAGCAGAATCCCGAACAGCGTCGGGATCATCAGCAGCAAGCGTTTGAGGATGTAGACCCACATGGTGTCAGCGCCTTCGTCCCGGGGGCGGGTTGAGGTTCTCGGGCGTGGCCCACCACGTCATGATGGCCCAGTTTTCGGGCTGATAGTAACGCGGCATCACCTCGGGCTGCTCGAAGCGGCCTGCCCGGTAAGCCACCCGGTGCACACTCAGGAACCAATGCGGCACGTTCAGGTGCATGTGCCGCAGCACACGATCCAGCGACCGGGCGGCCGCCACCAGTTCAGGGCGCGTGCGAGCCGACACCACATGATCAATCAGCGCATCCACCGCAGGATCGGCCACGCCGATCAGATTGCCAGACCCTTCGGTGGCGGCGGCAGCCGAGCCAAAGCGCTCCAGCAGTTCGGTTCCTGGGGCCTGACTGCCCAGCCAGCGCACGCTGATCATTTCAAAGTCGAACACGTCCAGCCGCCTTTGCAGGATGGCAAAGTCGGTCAGGCGGTATTGCGCACGGATACCCAGGCGCTCCAGATTGCGTATGAACGGCGTGACCACACGCCCCATGGAGCCCCCACTGTCCAGAAACTCGATGGTAAAGACCTCGCCCTGGGCATTGCGCAACGCGCCATCCCGGTACTGCCAACCCGCTTCGGCCAGCAGATCACGGGCACGGCGCAGGTTGTCGCGCAGCGTCATGCCCGAGTCGGGGTCCAGGCTGGTGTAAGGCGGCAAGGGCACGGGCCGCTCGAACACCGCTGCGGGCAGGCGGTCACGCAGCGGTTCCAGCAACGCCAACTCCTCCGGCCCTGGCAAGTCGGTGGCCTCGAAGTCGCTCGCGACAAAGTAGCCGCGCATCCGCTCGTGGGCGTTGAAGAACAGCAGCCGGTTCATCCACTCGAAATCCATGGCCAGGCCGATGGCCTCACGCACGCGGGCATCCTGAAACTTGGGCAGGCGGGTGTTGAAGAGAAAGCCCTGGAAATCACCCGCATTCTGGTGTGGGAGTTCGCGTCGGATCAGCTCACCCCGATCAAACGGCCGCCCGATGTAGGATCGCGCCCACTCTCGGGCCACGAATACCTGAATGAGGTCGAACTCACCCGCCTTGAAGGCCTCGCGCTGGGCGGTCGGGTCGCGGTAAATTTTGTAGGTGATGCGGTCAAAATTGAACATGCCACGACGCACATTCAGGTCCTGTGCCCACCAGTCAGGGTCGCGGACGTAGGTGATGTCACGCCCGAAGTTGACACGTCCGATCCGGTAGGGTCCTGAGCCGATGGGCTCCTCCATCACGATCTGGTCAAACGGAATGCGCTCGCCATTGACCATGCCCCACTGGCGGCTGAAGATGGGCAGGCTGCCCACGATCAGCGGGAGTTCGGCATTCGGGCGTACAAAGTCAAACCGCACCGAGCGCTCACCCAGCACGGTAATGCCTTTGACTTCACTGAAGAAGGTCCGGAACTGAGGCGCCGCCTGCGGGCTGATCAGCGTTTCAAACGAATGGCGCACATCATCGGCCAGCACCGGGTCGCCGTTGTGAAAGCGCGCACGCGGGTTCAGGTGAAAGATGACCGACAGGCCGTCTTCGGCCACATGCACCGATTCCGCCAGCAGACCGTAGGCGGTGGTGGGCTCGTCGAAGGTGCCCGTGAGCAGCGTCTCGAACATCAGATTCATGATGTTGGGCGGCGCCGTGCCCTTGAGCGTGAACGGGTTGTATTTGTCGAAATTGGTGATGCGCGTGGGCGAAACCAGCGTGATCTCCCCGCCGCGTGGGGCATGGGGGTTGACGTAAGGGAAATGCGAGAACCCCGGGGGGTGCTTGATATCACCGAACTGCGAAAAGGCGTGAGCGGCCCAGAGGGCCGGACTGGCCACCGCCAACCAGCACAAGAAACCGAACCGGATCAGGAACGACGGCCAACGCATGCGACAATTCTGCACGACATTCACAGGAGAAAAGACTCATGGGTTTTCTGGCAGGCAAAAAATTGCTGATCACGGGTGTGCTGTCCAACCGTTCCATCGCCTACGGCATCGCCAAAGCATGCCACGCACAAGGCGCGGAACTGGCCTTCAGCTACGTGGGCGACCGTTTCAAGGACCGCATCACCGAATTTGCAGCCGAATTCAACTCTCAGCTCGTTTTTGACTGTGATGTGGGAGATGATGCCCAGATCGAGCAATTGTTCCGCGACCTGTCCCAGCACTGGCCCCAGTTCGACGGCTTTGTGCACAGCATTGGCTTTGCCCCGCGCGAAGCGATTGCTGGCAACTTTCTGGACGGGCTGAGCCGCGAGAGTTTCAAGATTGCACACGACATCAGCGCCTACAGCTTCCCTGCCATGGCCAAAGCCGCCCTGCCTTACCTGAACGACCGCTCGGCTCTGCTGACCCTGACCTACCTGGGCAGCCTGCGCACCGTACCCAACTACAACACCATGGGCCTGGCCAAAGCCAGCCTTGAAGCCTCGGTTCGCTACCTGGCCGAAGCCGTCGGCAAACTGGAAGACGGCCGCCGCGTCCGGGTCAACGGCATCAGCGCCGGCCCCATCAAGACGCTGGCTGCCAGTGGCATCAAGGACTTCGGCAAGCTGCTGGGCATGGTGGCTGATGCGGCGCCCCTGCGCCGCAACGTGACCATCGAAGACGTGGGCAACGTGGCGGCGTTTCTGCTGAGCGACCTGGCCGCCGGTGTCACCGCCGAAATCACCTATGTGGACGGTGGCTTCAGCCAGACCGCCGGCATCAGCCGGGACAGCGACGCACTGGGTTGATCCTGATCAGCGCTTCCAAAAACCCTCGTGCGGTGCACTGGCCTCAGCAAGCAAGGCGGGGCCGATGCACTCGATCGGGTGGGGCGATGAAGCAAACACATCGCGGCAGGACAACTCGGCATCACGCTGCTCAGGCCGTTCCCCTCGGAAGACCCTGAGCCGTTCAGCGTCGATCCCGAAGACCACCCGGCCAATGTTGCTCCAGAATATGGCTCCCGCACACATGACGCAGGGCTCGCCCGACGAGTAGAGTGTCGCTCGGGCGAGCGTCTCGCGGCTGTGATGTGGGCTAGCGGCGCGTATGGCGGAGACCTCGGCGTGGGCGGTGCAGTCCCCTGACTCGATATTGCTGTTCCAGGCCTGCGCCAAAATTTCGCCCTCAGCCGAAACGATCGCGGCGCCAAAGGGGCGATTGCCCCTTTCACGGGCCACCCGCGACAGGTCGATCGCCAGTCGCAGGTAGCGGCCGTCCTCCTCGCTCAGGGCAGCCTGATCCGGCAAGGCGGTCATCATGCCACCACCTGGCGGTCTGCAGCTGCAGGCAGCAAGTTGCGTACAAACACCCCATCCGCGCTCGGTCGGTTACTCAGGCCGAACACCTCGACCACCTGATCCATCTGCTGCACCAGAGTGGCGGGCACGATATCCCCCAGACCATGGGTGCGTATGTCGCTCGCGGCCACATATTCGGCCGTCAGTTTCCAGCGTTCCAGTTCCAGCCGCTCGTCAATGATCGGCTCGCGCGCCTTGGTGGCGGCGATCGCCGGCATGGGGTCGGCCAGGGTCTCCACAATGGCACGGTTGGTCGCCCGCAGGAAGGCCGCCACCACCTCAGGCTGCTGGCTGATCATGGCCTGGCTGGCCAGAATCGCATTGCCGTAGAGGTTGACGCCGGCGTCGGTGTAGCGCAAAACGCTCAGATCGGCCGGGTTCATGCGCGCGAACAGTGACACCGCCGAATCATGGAAATAGGTGGCGGCATCGACGTCGCCACGCACCATCACATTGTCTCGGGCGCTGAATTCGGTGGTGATCCACTGGAAGAAGTCCGTCCCCTGACCGAGACGATTGGCCACCATGGGCCAGGCCCGGCGGGTCGACTCCACCGCAGCGGCTGCTACGCGTTTGCCCTGCAGGCTCATGAAGTCCTCGGTGATGCCACGGTCCTTGCGCCCGATGATCGCAAATGGTGCGCGGTTGTAATACTGGTACACCGCCTGCACCAAAGGCGGGTTGGCTGACTGGAATTCGATCAGCGAACTGATGTCGCCCAATCCCATCTGATAAGCCCCGGTGGCAATGCGTGTGATCGAGGCCACCGAGCCGGCCCCCACATCGATGGTGACATTCAGCCCTTCGTTGCGATAGTAGCCTTTCTGATGGGCCAGGAAAAAGGGCGATGTCTGGCCGGTGATCCGGAAGTCCAGGGTGAAGCGCAGGGGTGTCAGGCGTGCGCTGGATTGAGCGTGGACGTAGGGAAAAGCCAGAGAAACGGCGGCCGCAGAAGAAGAGGTCAGGAACTGACGACGGTGCATGATAGGACTCCGAAAATGAATCTGAACAAGCAAACACGACCGAGGCGAGGCCGTGAACTTTCAGAGCAATTTCCGGGCGCCCATGGGGACGCTGAACGCTTCTACTCCGCCAGACACCTATCAAGAACCGTGCCAGCTTGTTCGCCAGGCCCGCCCTCTCCCGTCCAGGCCTTGGCACGGAAAATGCTGGGCTATAACCAAGAGTAGAAGCGTTCAGCCAGCCTATCCTGGTGGGAAATTGCTCTTGAATGCCCTTCAACCATTCAGGAGTCTTGCGATGAGCAACATGTCCACCGACTATTCCCTCGACGAACTGCGCAAGGAAGCCCGTATGGGCCGTTCTGGCACGGAAACGTCCACCCGCACCGTTCCCGTCATCGACCTGACCGATTTTGAGCAGCGCCGTGGGGAAATCACCGAACAACTCTGGCTTGCCGCAGTCGATGTGGGTTTTTTCCAACTCAAAAACCACGGCGTGCCTCTGGAACAGGTGGCTCAGGCGTTTGCCATGAGCGAACGCTTTTTTGTCCTGCCCCCATCCGTGAAAGCGCAGTATCCTCTGGCCCGCAATGCGGGCTGGGAAAGTCTGGCGCAGGTGCGTCCCTCAACCGGGATGCCCGACCAGAAGGAGAGTTACCAGATCACTCGTCCGCGCATGGAAGGGCTCTACCCCAGTGAAGCCGAATTGCCTGGCTTCAAGGCCACCATGCTGGCCTTTGAACAGGCCAGCTGGCGCGTCGGCATGCAGGTGCTTTCCTGTTTTGCCGACCAGCTGGGCTTTGATCGCGATTTCTTCAGCCGTGCACACGACCCTGATCGAGAAACCTACCAGAGCACATTGCGGCTGCTGCACTACTACCCCATCCCCACCGATGTGCAGGACAAGCTGGACTATGTGCGCGGTGGCGCGCACACCGATTTCAACTGCCTCACCCTGCTCTACCAGCGCAATGGCCAGGGCGGGCTGCAGGTGTGTCCCGGCAAGGATGCCGACTCCCAGGCATGGACTCCAGTGCCACCCGATGAAACGCTCATCACATGCAACATCGGCGACATGCTCATGCGCTGGAGCGATGACCTCCTGCTAAGCAACTTCCACCGGGTGCGCAACCCCCTACCCGGCGAATACATGGGTGGGCGGTACAGCATTGCCTTTTTCTGTCAGGCCAATACCGATGTGCTGATCAAATCCAGCCAGGGGAAATACCCACCCATGACCGCGGGTGACTACCTGGCCGAGCGGATCCGAGCCAATTACGCCCGATGAAGCGGCTCACGTCATCTCTCTGTCATCGGGCGACCTGTCGTTGGGCTTACACTTGCCAGCATCTGTGACCAACGGCGACTCACGCCCCTCTGACCATGGCCATGTTTCCCCGAAGCGCCCTGAATCCGGGTGTCCGTAAACGCGAAGTGTTTGGCTGGGCGATGTATGACTTCGCCAATTCGGGCTACACCACCGTTGTATTGACCGCTGTCTTCAGTGCCTATTTTGTCGGGAGTGTGGCTGGCGGAGAAGCATGGGCCACCCTGGCCTGGACCACAGCACTGGCGCTCTCCAGCCTGATTGTCATGCTGACCATGCCGGCCATTGGTGCCTATGCAGACTTGAAGGCCGCGAAAAAACGCTTGCTGGTGATGTCCACGCTGGGATGCGTCCTGGCCACTGCGGCGTTGGCTGGAGCCGGCCCGGGCGATATTCTCTGGGCACTCGTAGCGATTGTGCTGTCCAACGTGCTTTACACCTACGGGGAGGCGCTGATCGCCGCCTTTCTTCCGGAGCTTGCCCGTGATGACCGCATGGGCAGTGTTTCCGGTTGGGGATGGGGGTTTGGCTATCTGGGGGGGATGCTCTCCCTCGGACTGTGTCTGTGGTATGTGCTGTGGGCCCAAAGCCAGGGTTTGCCTGCATCGCAATTTGTGCCTGTCACGATGTTGATCACAGCAGGTATTTTTGGGGCCTCGGCGCTGGTGACGTTTGCCCTGCTCAAGGAACGGGCACAACCACAGACCCAGGGACTTGAATCGGCTGGTTTTCGTTCATCGTTTGCCCGCCTGCAACGGACATGGCGCGAAGCCAGCCAGTTCCAGGATTTTCGCGGTTTGCTGATCTGCTCCGTGGCCTATCAGGCCGGTATTTCAGTGGTCATCGCCTTGGCAGCGGTTTATGCAGATCAGGTACTGGGCTTCCAGCAAACGGAAACCATGATCCTGATTTTCATGGTCAATATTGCCGCTGCCCTTGGCGCTTTTGCCTGGGGCTATGTGCAAGATTGGATCGGTCACAAATGGGCGCTTGGCATCACGCTGGCGGGCTGGATCGTCATGACGGTGCTGGCGGCCATCGCCACGGGGCCAGGCCTGTTCTGGGTGGCAGCCGTGATCGCCGGCCTGTGCATGGGCAGCAGCCAGTCAGCCGGTC
The DNA here is from genome assembly GCA_030602985.1 of Burkholderiales bacterium. GTDB lineage: Bacteria > Pseudomonadota > Gammaproteobacteria > Burkholderiales > Burkholderiaceae_C > UBA997. The sequence continues at coordinate 3,602 of JAUVYR010000055.1, read as the reverse complement.
GGGCACTGGCGGGTGTCCTGGCGCCGGTGCAGCGTCGAGCAGAATTTTTCGGGCTCTGGATGTTTGCCGTGCGCCTGTCCGCCATCGTTGGGCCGATGACCTATGGTCTGGTGACCTGGCTCACCGACGGCAATCACCGGCTGGCCATCATCTCGACGGGCCTGTTTTTTGTCCTTGGCTTGCTGCTACTCAAGGCGATCAACGTTCAGCGCGGCATCCAGGCAGCAGCTGATGCCAATCAGCGCGGCGCTCAGGCCATGGGGTGATGCCCAGTCCGCCTGTATGACTGGACAGATCAGAAGTCCAGATGCGCCTTGAGCCGGCTGACGTCGCCCTCCGTCCACCCAGCGGGCTCGGTCAGCCCCAGCCAGGCATCGATGTAGTGAGCAGTCGCGTATTTATGGCCAAATCCGACAGGAGCCACACCCAGGGCCATGTCAGCCAGCAGTTGCAACATGGTGACGATGGGGAACCAGCGCAAATGGGGCGACACATCCGGACCTCTTGGCTCACGCATCCATTCGGGTTCACGCCAGGCAATATGCGGGCTGAAAAACGTGACCGGATCGGTGGCGTACTGCAGGAATGCAATCCGAAAACCGCCCCATGGCACATCTCCGTGGAGCAAACCGCCGTCCTGATTCATGAACCGGACCACCGAGCCCCCACGGAATTGCGGCAGCCAGGCCGGTGAATCCGCATCGCGCTGAGCAGTGATGCTTTGCCAGGTCGCCATCCGATAGGGAGGGCCACTCCACAATGCCCCATCAAACGGGTCATCGATGATGTCGTACAAATCGAACGACAAATCCGAGTTCAACGCCCCCAGACTCAGTCCAGTGAGGTAAAGGCGTGGCCGGGCTTCACGAGGCAGCGTGCGCCAGTACCCGTAAATGTGCATGAAGAGTTCGCGCGCCATCTCGGCGCCATAAGCCCCTTCAGTCAGCAGAGCCAGCACACTGTTGAGGTAGGAGTACTGGGCAGATACCGTGGCGATATCGCCCCGATGCAGGTATTCGACCGAGGTTTGCGACTCTTCATTGACCCAGCCCGTCCCGGTGGGCGTCACCAGCAGCAGAACCGAGCGATCAAATGCACCCACACGCTTGAGCTCGTCCAGCGCAAGCCGGGCCCGCTGTTGAGCCGTTGGGGCGGAGTTCAACCCGACGTAGACCCGAATGGGCGCGGGTTTCGGCGCACCGAAAAAGGACGTCAGGTCTTCGGCGGTGGGCCCTCCCGCGACAAAAATGCGCCCCTGGTGGCCCAGGTCCTCCCAGTTGATCAACGATGCAGCGCTACCCACCTGCTGAGGCCGGGTGGGACGGGGCAAATCATCCTGAATCAAGGCATCCAGTTGCTGAAAGGAGCGATCAGCGAAGCGCAGCGTTGTGCTGATCAGCACGCCGTCGATCACTGACCAGAACAAGGCGACGGCCACCACGATGCCCACCAGATGCGAAACACGTCTTGGCACGAACCGGTTGAGCCGATCGGAAAACTGTTGAAAAACCCAGCGAAACAGCCTGGCGAGGAACAACAGAGCCAAGAAAACCGCCAGGGCAATCAGCCCCAGCAAAAAAGGCTGGACACCGGCCGACTCCTCCATGCCCATCAGGTCGCGCAGTGCGTTTTGCCAGTGCGTGGCATGCCACAGGAAAATGATCGCCACCAGGATACAGAACGCAGCCGCCACCGCCTGTGTGATCAGGGCTGCACGCATCTTCAAGACAGGCAACTGAAGGTAGCCCCACAGAGCCACGGCAGCCACCCCCAGGGCATAACCCGCTGAAAAGGACAAACCCGACAAGATCCCCTGAATGAAGAACGGCCTGGGTAGCAACGAAGGGGACAGGGAAAAGGCGAAAAACACCGTTCCGACTAGCAGGCCGACGATATTCAGGTAGAGGAGCTTGATTCGAACGACCACAGTGATTCAGCAAGGAGAATCAGCTGACCGAAAAAAGACTGCCAGCCGTGGACAAGAGCCAGTAATAGACGTAGAAGCGCGGTATGCGGAAAAGTGCCGATGCCGCCAGTACGGTGGTCCAGCGAATACCCAGAACGCCGGCCGTCCAGCAAGTCACGGAATAAGGCAATGGGGTGACGGAGCCCAGCACCACTGCCCAGAAACCGTATTTTCTGATGAAATCGCGATGATCGTCCTTGAAGTCACCGAAGAGGCGCTGTGCCCATTGAAAATGCCCGAGCCACCGGCCAATGCTGTAACCTGCCAGACCTGCCACCACGGACACCATGCCGAGGACCCCGACGTATAGGGGCCAGTTTTCAGCCAGCGGGCTTTTGGCAATCACCACCAGCAGGATATCTGGTGGAAACGGGGTGACCAGTGTGTCGGTGACCATCAGAATGGTCATCAGACCCGGGAACCCGATCCGGTCCACCACCCAGGAAGTCGCGATGATCAGCTCTTCTTCATAGAGAAAACCCAGCAACGCCATGAGAAGCATCAGGGCGATCAAGCCGTACAAGGCTCGCAGCAGATTCTTTTGAATCATCGGACGTTGCTCTGGACAAAAAATCGAGAAGAAGGCGAAAACGTAAGCACATCCCGGTCACTCATTCGCCACCGTGCCATCTATCTCTAGCAACAGACCTTCACTACGCGGACAGGTTGCATGACCAACACAGAAACTGAAGACAGAACTTCAACTTACAGCCTATGAGTATCACACACTTCTGTGTCAAAAAAACGACTATTGCGCAGCATAAGCGTCAGGTCTACCAGCCTTTGCGACAGGGTTATCAACTGTTGACTGCACTGCGAGACATGCATGTCAATCACGGTTTGGAGCGCCAGATATTGAACACGTTCCCGCTGAGAATCAGCAAGGTGCCCAGCACGGTGAGCAGGTCCACACGCTCGGCATAGATCGCCCAACCCGCCAGGGCAGTCAACGGCACACGCAGAAAATCCATGGGAACCACCACCGTGGCGTCGGCATGTTGCATGGCTCGCGCCATGCAGTAGTGCGAAAACGTGCCACAGAATGCCACCAGCACGACCCAACCCCATGTATGCGCCGACGGCCACTGCCAGACGAAAATGGCGGGAATCAGGCCAATGACAGACTGGATCACCAGCATCCAGAACATGATGACCACCGCGCTGTCATGACGGGTCAGCGACTTCACCATCACCACCGAAATGGCAAACCCCATGGCCGACACGAGCGCAATCAGCTGACCGTGATTCAGCTCGCCGCCCGGGCGCACAATCAGAGCCACACCGATCACGCCCAGCACCACGGCCACGATCTTGAAGACATGGATGCGCTCACCCAGAAAGAGCGCCGCCAGCAGCACCATCCAGATCGGCATGGTGAATTCGATGGCCACGACCTGCGCCAGCGGGATCAGGCTCAGAGCAGCAAACCAGGCGAACTGGGCACCGTAATGGACGGTATTGCGCACAGCATGCCGCTTGAGATGGTGCGTCCTCATGGCCGCCAGGCCGCCGGCCATGTGTATCAGTGGGTAGATCATCAGCAGCCCAAGGACGGAGCGCATCTCCATCACCTGAAACACGGACAACTCCCGCGTGGCTTCCCGGCCAGCCACGGCGATCACGACCATGAGCAGCA
>JAUVYR010000176.1 GCA_030602985.1 Burkholderiales bacterium | reverse complement strand
TCGATCACGATCTCTTGACCCACGTCCGCAGCAATCTGTTCTACTTTAAGTTTTTCGCCAACGGCAACGCGATACTGCTTGCCGCCGGTTTTTATGACCGCGTACATATGAACCTCGAATGGTGATTTCGACGGACGGATTTCCGCCGAACCTCGTATTCTAACGACTTTCAAAGTTCATGGCAAGTCTTGACCTCTACCTTGACAGACGGGTGGATAAATCGACTGTCATTTGAGCAGGCGGCTAAACTCAACGGGTTCGTCCCATGATTGATGGAGTGTAAAGATGGCTTTTCCTTGGATGCTGGCATTGAAGGTGATTCCGTGGGGAGATGTCATCGAGCATGCGCCCAAGGTCTTGAAGGGTGCACGCAAATTGCTGGACAAGCAGGATGCCCCAGCACAGGATATGTCTGCGCCCCATTCCACGGGAGCTGGGGATGCGGCGCGCCTGGCCGCCCTTGAAGCCGACCAGGCTCGATTGCACGCTGACTTGAAGCAGCTGGCCGAGACTTCAGCGGCACTGGCCGAACAGAATGCCCGCCTGGTCGCTGCGGTCGACGTATTGCGGTGGCGCACGCGTTGGCTGGCGGGGGTCGCCCTGGTGCTGCTCGTCGGACTCATCCTGCTCTGGGGGGGCCGCTAGGCGGCTCGATCTCCAGACTCGCATCACAACCGATACCGGCAGCAATCCACCGGCTGACCCAGCGGTTGACTCCAGGCAAACGCCCGAACCAGCCCAGCGTTTGCCGGGGATTCGACAAAGCACCGCACACATAGCGCGACTCGTCAGGCAGCCATTGCAAGACCGAGCAAGCCCCCTGACGGCGACGCGACAGCACCATACCCACCGGACAGGGCTCGGCAAGACAGCACACCCCGCACCCGTTGCAGGGAGCCCCCAAAGCCGGCTTGGCGGGGGCTTGGGGGTGGATCTGGATGACCTGATACGCCACGTCACGTCCTGGCCAGCACCGGCCCGAGCGCCCGGCCGGTGTGCGTGCCCTGCAACACCAGCGCTTCAGGCGGGACTGCAGCCACAATGTGCCCGCCTTCATCGCCGCCTTCAGGACCCAGATCGATGACCCAGTCGGCCTCGGCGATCACATCCAGATCGTGTTCGATGACCACGACACTGTGTCCGCCATCGACCAGCCGGTGAAGCACCCGGATCAGCTTGTCCACGTCGGCCATGTGCAGGCCCACAGTGGGTTCATCGAGCACGTACAGGGTGTGAGGCGCCTTCTGGCCGCGCCGCCCCACTTCGTCGCGCACCTTGGTGAGTTCGGTGACGAGCTTGATGCGCTGCGCCTCGCCGCCGCTGAGCGTGGGTGAGGGCTGGCCCAGGGTGAGGTAACCCAGCCCCACGTCTTTCAACAGTTGCAGCGGGTAGGCGATGCTGGGCATGGACGCGAAGAAATCCACGGCTTCATCCACTTCCATGCGCAGCACGTCGCCGATGCTCTTGCCGCGCCAGGTGACGGCCAGTGTCTCGGGGTTGAAGCGAGCGCCGTGGCAGGCTTCGCAGGGCACTTTCACGTCGGGCAGGAAGCTCATCTCGATGGTGCGCATACCCTGACCTTCGCAGGTGGGACAGCGGCCGTCGCCCGTGTTGAAGCTGAAGCGCCCCGGCGCGTAGCCGCGCGCCTTGGCTTCCAGCGTTTCGGCGTAGAGCTTGCGGATGGTGTCCCAGAAGCCGATGTAGGTGGCCGGGCAGGAACGCGGTGTCTTGCCGATGGGGGTCTGGTCCACCTCCAGCACGCGCTGGATGACCTCGCTGCCTACCACGCCTTCGCAGCCTTGCCACTGGGGTCGCTCGCCGGCATTCCAGGCGTCTCTGCCGGCCTTGGTGCTTTGCTGCTGGACCGCTGCAGCGACGTTGGTGAGCAGCACATCGCGAGCGAAGGTGGATTTGCCGGAGCCACTGACACCGGTGATGGCGACCAGCCGCTTGAGCGGCACCTGCGCGGTGACGTTTTGCAGGTTGTGGAGGGTGGCGTTTTTGACGGTGAGCCAGAGGGTGGGCTCGGGTGTCGTTTCAATCGAAGACCTCGTGGCCTGGGAGGGCTT
>JAUVYR010000173.1 GCA_030602985.1 Burkholderiales bacterium | reverse complement strand
CCGATACGCTGCAACGCTTCTGCCAGGCTTTCCTGCCGTCGCTTGGCCTCATAGGCGGACAGGAGCACACTCACAGCATCGTAGGCGGCCACTTCTGCGAAACCCGGCGCACGCTGGTATCGATTCACGAATGCCTGCCGGAACCGCTGATACGGCGCAGCAGCACTGTGCCGGTCGAAGTACTGAGCGACGATCACCCCTTCGACGGCACGTCCCCCCAATTCCAGCAATTGCTCGGTGGCCGCCCATTCGGCCGTCACCACAGGCAGGGCGTGTCCGTTTTGACGCAGCCATTGCGCCGTGCGCGCGGCATCCATCGCATTGGTCACCACCACCAACACCTCTGGACCAGTCGCCAAGGCACGCTGGATGTGAGGAATCACGCTGTCATTGGGATCGCCTCGCCGGTAGGCCTCTTCATGGACGACCTGACCGCCCAGCTCCTGAATCCGCTGCTTGAAGTGGTCTGCCCAGCTTCGGGTGTAGGCGGCGTTGCCGTCGTCACGCAGGATGGCAAATGACTGCCAGCCTCGTCGTAGCACATGGTGCTCGGCCGACAAACGTGCGTATTCACGAGTGGTTGAACACACTCGGAAAAACAGATCGGACTGACCAGAGAAATCGGTGCTGGTCACCGTGGGGGAGACCGTCACCAAGCCAGCCGCATGGGCCAGCGGAATCCATTGAGCCGCCACACTGCTGGTCATGGGGCCGATCAGACCCACCAGGCCAGCCTGCACGATGGAGGGCAGTAGCGACGCCAATTCACCAGGCTGCTGACGATCATCAAAGGGCACCAGTTCGATGCGTCGCCCTCCCACGCCCCCGACGGCATTGCGATGTTCGACACCGAGCAAGGCGCCATCTCGGCCAACAATCCCGAGGTCGGCAGCGGGCCCGGTCAGCCCACCGAGAAAACCCAACTTCAAAGGCGACCGACTACAGCCCGCAATGGCTACAGTGCCTAGAGCGGCCATCGCTGCAAGCACCGCTTGACGACGCGACCAGACGGGCAAGACAGGACGCATGAGGACTCCTCAGAGGTAAGGCTCCGTGGTATTCGGGTGCTGACGTAGCCAATCCATCAAGGCCCCCAATTCCATAGGACGGGCGATGTGATAACCCTGACCTTCGTGAACGCCCAGTGTCCGCAACGCCTTCCAGGCTTGAGCGTCTTCAATGCCCTCAGCCAATACCTGCAAACCGAGTTTCAAGCCGAGCTGGGCGATCAACTCGGCAATCCGTGCGCCACTCTGGTCGGACATTTGCGTGACAAAGGATTTATCGATCTTGATGCGATCGAGGGGGAGCTTTTCCAGGTAGCTCAGGGACGAATAACCGGTGCCGAAATCATCGATGGCGATAGACACGCCCATGGAACGCAAAGTCTGCAATAAGGATTCGATCACGCCCTGCCCGAGCAAGGACACCGATTCCGTGATCTCCAGTTCAATATGCCGGGGCTCAAGCCGCGCCGCAGTCAAAGCGGCTTTGAGCCGATCGATGAAACCCGGCGTCTGGAACTGCACCACAGAGACATTGATAGCCATGCGTTCAGGCGCCAACCCGATGTCGATCAGCTCGCGCATGGTGAGGCAGGCGGTTTTCATGACCCAGTCGCCCAGACTGACAATCAGCCCGGACTGCTCTGCCACTGGAATGAATCGATCGGGCGGGATGAAGCGCCCATCATCCGTGCGCCAACGCAGCAACGCCTCCAGGCCGATCAATCGCCCAGTGGACAGATGCAGCTGAGGCTGAAAAGCCAGGGTCAGCCGGTTACGATCAAACGCCGAGTGCAGATCAGACAACAACTGGGCCCGATTGCGGGCGTGCATGGCCATTTCGCGGGTGAATCGGATGAATCGGCCTCGCCGTTCCCGTTTGGCCTGCTTCAAGGCGATGCTGGCGTTTTTCAGCCAGTCAGCGCCATCGGTATCGGAACCGTCCGGCCCACAGAGTCCCATGGTCAAGACAATACGCTGGGGCTGGCCAGCCACCAGAATGGGCGCCTCGAAAGCCTCCAGAATGCGAATCGGGTCCAGCACCTCTTGATGACCGAGCAGCCCGAACGCATTGCCAGAGATGCGGGCCAGCAAAGCCTGCGGCCCGGCCAGCTGAGCCAAGCGGTCAGCCAATGCCCAGAGCACCTTGTCGCCATAGTCATGCCCCATCAGATCGTTGATGCTGGCGAAGTCATCCACGTCGACAATGACCAACATCTGGTCCTGACGACCTTGCGCTTTGTGAAGATTCAGGTGCTCCACCAGGCGGGAGCGGTTGGG
>JAUVYR010000082.1 GCA_030602985.1 Burkholderiales bacterium | reverse complement strand
GAAGGTGAGGGGCACGAGCGCGGGCCGTGGCTCCACCACGTTCAGGCCAAACTGGCGCGCCAGGCGCAGGCCAAAGTCGGTGGCGCCGATCTTGGGCACGGGCAGCCCCCCGGTGGCCACCACCAGCGTGGGCGCGCTGACGGGCCCCCGGTCGGTCTGTACGGTGTAGCGCGTGGCGGTGTGGGCATCGGCATAGGCCACCCCTTGCACCGCACAGGGCTGCCAGCGAGTCACGCCACCGGCTTCGCATTCCTGGAGCAGCACGTCGATCAGGTCCTGCGCGGAGCGGTCGCAAAAGAGCTGGCCCTTGTGCTTTTCATGGAACGGCACGCCGTGGCGCTGCAGAAGGTCGATGAAATCGGCCGGGGTGTAGCGCGACAGGGCCGAGCGGCAGAAATGCGGGTTGTCACCCAGAAAGTGCTTGTGCGGCTGGCGCGGGTCCAGGTCGCGGTTGGTGAAGTTGGCCCGCCCCCCGCCCGAGATGCGGATTTTCTCGGCCACCTTGGGCGAGTGGTCAATCAGCAGCACCTTGAGTCCACGCTGTCCGGCCACACCCGCGCAGAACAGGCCCGCGGCGCCAGCGCCCACGATGATCACGTCAAATTGCATGAGAGGGATTATCGGGGGAGTGGGGTGTGACATGCACAACCCTCTGCCCTGGCTGCCGATACAAGATCTTCCAATATGGCGCAGTGACCGGTGCTGGGCTGTTCACAACGTGATCGCAGGAGGAGCAACTGCTGCTCTAGGGCTAGCATGCTCTGTAGTCTGGCGCGCACCCTGGCAAGCTGTTCATCCACGAGTGCATTGACATCCACACAATGTGCATCGGGTGCGTCAAGAAACGAAAGCAGGCGGGCGACATTTGCCAACGGCATATCTAAAGCCCGGCAGTGCCGGATGAACGATAGCCGTTCAAGATGCAACACCGTGTAGTTTCGGTAGCCGTTGTCGTGTCTCGCAGGGAGTGGTAACAGTCCTTGCTTCTCGTAGAAACGGATCGTCTCCACGTCGACACCCGTCGCACGGGCCAATTCCTTGATCTGCATGCTTGACATTGTAGTAACTACAGGGTTTTAAATCGTGACTCACATTGATTGAAAGGCACGATATGTCATCTCACTGCTGTCAACAGAAACCCACTGAGGCTGAGTCGGTCAGCAATCTTCCTCGCTATCGCAAGATCCTGTGGATCGCGCTCATTGTGAATGCGGTGATGTTCTTGGTCGAGATCGTTTCAGGCCTGAGCGCAGGGTCGTTATCTCTGCTGGCCGATGCGGTGGACTTTGCTGGGGATGCTCTGAACTATGCGATCTCTTTGGCCGTTCTGGCGTCTGCGCTGGCCTGGCGAGCACGTGCCGCCATGGTGAAAGCCATCAGCATGTTGGGATTGGGTCTCTACATTCTGGTGGCGGCGCTGTGGTCGGTCTGGAACAGGGAGGTGCCCGACGCCATGACGATGGGCGTGGTGGCGATCCTTGCGTTGTTGTCCAATCTTGGTGTCGCCTGGTTGCTCTATGCCTTTCGGGAAGGCGATGCGAATATGCGCAGCGTCTGGCTCTGCTCGCGCAATGACGCCATTGGCAATTTAGCTGTGCTGGCGGCTGCAGTGGGCGTATTCGGTACGGGGACAGCCTGGCCTGATCTGATCGTCGCCAGCCTCATGGCGACGCTGGCCTTGCATGCCGGCTGGACGGTGTTGCGGCTGGCTCGTGCAGAAATTCGCAGTGGCGTATCGGCTTCAAAGGAGGCGTGTCATGCTCGCTGAATCCATCAGGTCTGACCGGTGAGATCCATGGTGAGGGCGTGCTGGCTGGTGGCAGGCGAGGAGGGCTGGACATTCAGATTGATCAGCACAGAGGCTGACGGGTTGCTCAACGCCGAAGCACCTCCATCCACGCCTGCTGTTCGGGCGTGAGGGCCGAGTCAGGCGTGAGCATGGCTGTGGCCAGCGCCGACCGGATGGACGTCTCTGGTTGGGGCAAAGGGTGACTCAGCAGGGCATCGAGAACCTGTGCGGCCTTGCCCAGCGTCTTCCCATACAACTCGAAAATACCTGACACGCTGACGTGCTGTTCGGCATCGTCCAGCCAACAGTCGTAATCGGTGACCAGCCCCACGGTGGCGTAGGCCATCTGTGCCTCGCGGGCCAGGAAGACCTCGGGCACATTGGTCATGCCGACCAGGTGGCAGCCGGCTTGGCGCAGCATATGACTTTCGGCCTGCGTGCCCAGTCGGGGGCCTTCCACGCAGGCGTAGGTCAAGCCACGGTGTACCGCGTGGCCTGCTCGCTGGGCTGCGGCCTGCACCGCGTCCACCAACGCCGCACTCACGGGCTTCGCGGTCGAGACATGGGCCGCCACACCCCCACCGAAGAAGGTGCGCTGGCGTTGGCCGCGGGTCCAGTCCACGTACTGTTCCGGCATGGCCAGATCGCCGGGCTTGACCTCGATCACCAGGCTGCCCACGGCAGAAAACCCCAGCAGCATCGTGGCGCCCGCCTGCTTCAGCGCGAAGACGTTGGCGCGGTAGTTCACCTCGTGCGGCAGCAGGCGGTGCCCCGATCCGTGGCGGGCAAGAAACAGGACCTCGTTGCTTCCATAGCGGCCCTTGAGGATGTCGCCAGACGGTTCACCGAACGGCGTGGTCTGGCGGATGCGTTCCTCGATGTGCAATCCGGGGATTTCATAGAGGCCGGTGCCTCCGACGATGGCGAGCATGTTCAATCCTCCTGTCGAACGACTTGATGCGGGTGATAACGGGGGCCCGAGGCGATGCGGGAAAAGTAGGAGGCGTGGGCATCGGTGCCTGGCGGCCATTGCGCCAGAAACCGTTCCTGCACGGCGTCGGCGGGCACGTCGATGGCCAAGGCATCGATATGGAAAGCACCGCTGACCACTCCTGCCCGGCTGACATGACCGGGTGGCGGGGTGAGCGCGATCCGGGTCAGCAGCCCTGCCGGGTCGGTCTGGAAATTGGGCATGCCGGCCGCCCCGTTGTTGAAAATCCAGCCCGGCGAGCCAAGGCCTGTGCGGCGGATGGCCTGCATCACAGGCAGGCAGGTGTGGCTGCAGGCAAAGGCATCCACGCTGGCGTCGCTGAACCAGCGGCGCACGTTATCGCGATGGGCGATGTCCGACAGGTGTTCCTGCGCAAAGCCCCACCCCGCCAGCGACTCGGCGTCGCCATGCACGATGCCAATGCGCAGGGTGCCCACCGTCGCCGTTTGCCACATCGGTAAGTCGGCCAGCTGTGCTCGGTGCTCGGGTGTGGCTGCTGTCCACAGGCGCTGCAGGATGCGATTGGACCGGTCCACCACCCCGTCGTCCACCCAGTCGGGGTAGGCGCACCCGCACCCGGCGTCCGACAGGGGCGTGTCCTGCGCCAGTTCGGTTTCGACGTTGCCGCGCAGGGCTTCATGACCGAGTACCTCCCGCTGGATGCGGGCGAATGTGTCTGGGTCGGCGTCGAACCAGTGAAAGTCGCCATTGAAGACCAGTTGCTTGCGCCCCCGTTCGGCCTCGAACAGGCGCAGCACTTCATGCAGCGCCAGCTCATTGCCGTACAGGCCGCCGACCACGTAAAGCACCTCCAGGTCGGTGAGGTGCGCGGGTGTGGGCTGCCTGAATACGCTGGGTCCGTAGTGGTAGGAGAGGGGGCAGGCGCGCCCTGGACGGGTTGTTGGCGTCATGTGAGGAGTCTGCTGTCAGTGAGCGCGTATGCGCCGGGCGATGACTGAGCGGTCGGCTGTGTGTGATCGCCCTCGTAAAGCGCGCTGAGCTGGGAAGGGTGCACGTCGCTCATTGGCATGTCAAAGGCGATTCGTCCGTGGCGGAGCCCGATCACGCGGTCAGCCAGTGCAGGCAGCAGAGCAGCGTCATGGACGACCGTGATCAGGGTGGCCTTTTGGGCAATGGCCAGTAACGCCTGACAGGCTTGCTGGGTGGCTGAAGGGTCGAGCGCGGAAGTGGGTTCATCTGCCAGGATGAGTCTGGGCCGTTGCAACTGCAATCGCGCCAGACTGACTTTCTGCCGTTCCCCGCCGGAGAGTTGGTCCGCCCGGTCCATCAGGCGGTGAGCCAATCCCAATGCAGCCAGCGCGGCATGGGCTTCCTCACGGAGTTCGAGGGGATACCACCTCAACCACGAGCGCCACGCTGGCATGGCGCCTGGACGTGCCAGGGCGCCCAGCACGGCGTTTTCAAGAGCGGTCAGTCGGGGAACGAGGTGCAGACCCTGCATCACCTGACCGATCTCGGCGCGCAGTGCTCGCCATTGGGTGCGCGTCAACGGCTCACGGTGCTGCCCGCTGAGCGGACGGCCCAGCACCGTGACCCGACCTTCTGAGGCAGAGGTCAATCCCCCCAGCACTTTGAGCAAGGTGCTTTTTCCCGCGCCGTTGGGACCCATCAGGGCCACGCGTTCCCCATGACCCACCGTCAGCTCGGGAATGTCCAGCAACGTTCGCTGGCCAGTGACCACGCGAAGATGACGGATATGAATGACGCATTCGTCCATCGCAACCCTCACAGCAAGCCCTGCCTGATTCGTCGAGACAGCGCGTCAAAAACAGTGACCAGGGCCACCACGACGATCAGGATGGTCGCCAGCCGATCCCACTGAAACAGGCTGACGGCTTCGGAAATCAGCAATCCGAGTCCGCCTGCGCCAATCAAACCGAGAATGGTCGAATCGCGGATGTTGAATTCCCAGATGTAGAGGTGGTTGCTGACGAATTGAGGCAAGACCGAGGGCCATACCGTGCTGAAAAAGACTTGAACCGGGGTGGCGCCCGTGGCTCGGACCGCCTCCACGGCCCCCATGTCCAGCGTCTCGATGCTTTCAGCATACAGCTTGCCGTAGGTGCCCATGGAGTGCAAAGCGATGGCCAGAATGCCTGCTGTGGGCCCCAGACCCACAATGCCCACCAGCACCAGCCCAAACACCAGGGTGTGTATGGCGCGCGAGACATCCAGAATGGAAGAAGCGCCCAGCGCCAGCCAGCGCGGCGCGCGAAGATTGCGTGCGGATAACAACCCCAGCGGTAACGCCAGCAGGGCGGCCAGCAGGGAGCCGAGCGTCGCAATCTGAAAGGTGACCCATGTGGCTCTGACCAGAGCGGCAAGAAAATTCGCTTCGACTTCCCGTCGGTCTTCCACTCGGAGCAAGGTGCCGTCTTCACTGCGGTATTCCAGCCGTTCCGGCCCCCACCAGACATCGAGAAAACTGGGACGGGCGAACTCACCGAGGGTCTTGAGCAGGTTATCCCAGGGATGGCGCCCCCATGACAGATCGCCCGCTGCCGCCAGTGTCCACACACAGAGCAGAACGATCCCGGCGTAGAGCATGACCAGGCCTGCAAAGCCTTGCCTGCTCTTGAGCAAGGCGTTTCCCGACACCGAGGAGCTGGAGAGGGTTTTCATCGTCTGGGTGTCAGGGTGCCCGTCGCCAGACCCGCGTCACGAATGGGCTTATAGAAGGCATTGTCGGCGTTCACAAAACCGGTGTAGTTGGCAGGCAGTAACTGGGGCTGGCTGCCGAGCAACCCCCCGACCTCAGACAGTGCCTCTTGCAGACGGGCCACAAACGCCTTGTCTTCAAACAAGCCCGCACGCACGGCCACTGCATCGTTGGGCAGTGGGTCCGATTGCCAGATGACCTTGCTGCGATCGGCCCGAATCAGTCCCTGGTCAATCATGGTGGACCGATTGCGGTTGAAGTCAGCACCGGCATCGATCTGCCCTGCTGTCACCTGGGTCTGAATGGCCTGATGCCGCGTGTGAAGGACACGCGAAAAGTGTCTGGCCGGATCAATGCCGCGTTGCATGAAAAAGTGCAGCGGAATCAGATACCCCGATGTCGAGCCCTTGTCGCCAAACGCGAAGGTGCGTCCGCGCCCAGCGGTGCCCAGCAAGTCTTCGATGGTTTCCAGACCGGAATCCGGGTGAGTGATGATGATGGCAAAGTACTCGGGCTTGCCCTGGTACAGAATGGTGGACACCACCTGGGCATCGGCAAAGTGATTGGCCAGAACGTAGCCCCACGGGCCCATTAGCGCGATATCGGTTTCACCATTGGCCAGACTTTTGGCTAGGCCTTCCCAGCTGTCCACCGTGCGCAGTTCCACTGGGCGCCCCAGGCGGGCCGACAGATGTTGAGCCAGCGGGCGGTAGGTGGCATCGTTTTTTTCGCGATCGGGCTGGAACATGCCCACCCCGAATCGCAAGGGAGTGCCTTGCGCCCAAACGCTGGAAGTCCAGAGGGAAGAGGTCATGCCAGCCAGAGTGGCTGCAGTGGCAGTGGTGAAAGTTCGGCGGGTCGGATTCATCATGGAGTTTCAGGAGAGTGGCGCGAAGGAGTGGTTTTGAATTGCTGGACAAACTGCCGGTCGATGTGGTCTTTCCAGCGCCAGGCCCAGCGGCCGGCGAGGCTCCAGCGCCCACGCGAGGCGATGGCGGATCCATCGGCAGTGGACAGCAGCGACAGATAACGGCTCTGTGGTTGGTAAGCCGAAAGCGGCTCATCTGACAGCGCCGCGCGCAGGTTGCGGGTGAGTACCGGCCCCATGCGGACCGCGTAAACACCCGCCTTGGGCAAGGGCGTTGCCCACTGGGCGCAGTCGCCCACGGCAAACACATGGGGGTGCGATACCGAGCGCAAGTGGCGATCTACCCGGACAAAGCCGTCGGCACTGGTGGCCAGCGCGCCGCGCCCCTGCACCGTGCGTTGCCACGCGTGGGCTTGGGCGCCTGTGGCCCAGAGGACGAGGTCGCTTTCGCGCCCGATGTCGTCCGACCACGCCGTTCCCAGGCGGACATCCACCCCGGCGCTCGCAAGCACGCGCAGGGCCCGGCGCCTGGTGCCTTCCTGATAGCCTGGCAGCAGCGTGTCGCCGCGCGTCACCAGGGCAGCATCCACGCGGCGCGCGGGCTGCAGCGCGCGCAGGCGCCGACACACCGCCAGCACCGACTCGACACCGGCCGCCCCACCGCCCACGGCCGTGACGCGGTACGGACGACTGGGTGGGGAGCGGCGCCAGCCCTCAAGCAGCGCGTCGTAGTCGGTTCGCAAGCGATCCAGGGGCCGCATCGACAGCATCGTCGTGGGCGCGGACACCACGGGGGGCACGAGTGTGGAGCCGGTGTTGAGCGACAGCCAGTCCCAGGCCAGCGAGTCGCCGTTGTCGAGCTGGATGCGGCGTCCGTCGGGGTCGAGCTGGTTGATCGATCCGGCCACCCAGCGTGCCCCGGCGCGCGCACAAAGCGCCGCGAAATCAATGACGATGTCTTCATACCGGTACAGGCCGGCCAGCCAGCCCGGCACCATGCCCGAGTACGGCGCCCAGGCGTGGGGCGACACCACCACGAGTTCTACCCCCGCCAGCGGCTGCTGTGCCCAGGACCGCAACACCTGGGCATGGGCGTGGCCCGCGCCCACCAGGACCACGCGTGGCGTCATCGCCAATCCTCCGGCAGATGCACGAGGTCGGCAGGCTCGTCGATATCGGGCACCGGGTCCATCTCGGTCCACGACAGCCCGATGGCCCTTGCACGGTCACGCGTGTCTTGCATGACACGAGGGGTGCTCCAGGTCATCTGATCGAACAGTGTGGGAACAGGCCGCGTGAGCCCCACCAGCGCATAACCGCCGTCCAGCGCGGGCACGAACACCGCCTCGTGACGGTCCAGCGCCAGGCAGGCTGCCTCCAGTCGCCGGGTGTCGAGCGACGGCGCGTCGGTGCCGATCAGGAAGGCTCGTTCGTGC
>JAUVYR010000010.1 GCA_030602985.1 Burkholderiales bacterium | reverse complement strand
CCAAGCCCGGCTGCACCCTGGCCGACGCGATCGAGAACATCGACATCGGTGGCCCGGCCATGGTGCGTTCCGCCGCCAAGAACTGGAAAGACGTGGCCGTGCTGACCGACGCCAGCCAGTACTCCATCGTTGTGTCCGAGTTGAAAGACGGCGGCAGGGTCAGTGACCTGACCCGCTTCCAACTGGCCGTGGCCGCCTTCAACCGCATCAGCAACTACGACGCCGCCATCAGCGACTACCTGTCGGCGGTGGACGTGAGCGCTGGCGTTCCGGGCGACTCGGCGGAACCCAAGCGCCTGATCTTCCCCGGCCAGAGCAACGGCCGATTCGTGAAAGTCCAGGACCTGCGTTACGGCGAAAACAGCCACCAGCAGGCTGCCCTGTACCGCGACCTGTACCCGGCACCGGGCTCGCTCGTCACCGGTCTGCAACTGCAGGGCAAGGAGCTGAGCTACAACAACATCGCCGATGCCGACGCGGCCTGGGAGTGCGTCAAGAGCTTTGATGTGCCGGCCTGTGTGATCGTCAAGCACGCCAACCCCTGTGGCGTGGCGGTGGGCGCGAACCCGCTGGAGGCCTACAGCAAGGCTTTCCAGACCGACCCGACCAGCGCCTTTGGTGGCATCATCGCCTTCAACCGCCCGCTGGATGGCGAGGCAGCCAACGCCGTGGTCAAGCAGTTTGTGGAAGTGCTCATCGCCACCGACTTCACCCCCGAAGCGCTGGCCGTGTTCAAAAGCAAGGCCAACGTGCGGTTGATGAAGATCGCTCTGCCCACCAGTGGTGGCGTCACCGACTGGGAGCAGGGCCGCAACGCGGTCGATGTGAAGCGCGTCGGCTCTGGCATGTTGTTGCAAACCGCCGACAACCACGACATGACCTTGGCTGATCTGAAGGTCATGACCACCCGGCAGCCCACCGCCGAACAGATGAACGACCTGTTGTTTGCCTGGAAGGTGGCCAAGTACGTCAAGTCCAACGCCATTGTGTTCTGCAAGAACGGCATGAGCATGGGCGTGGGTGCCGGCCAGATGAGCCGTCTGGATTCGGCGCGCATTGCCAGCATCAAGGCCGAACACGCCAGCCTGAGCCTGCAAGGCACGGCGGTGGCGTCAGATGCCTTCTTCCCGTTCCGGGATGGGCTGGACGTGGTGGTGGATGCTGGGGCCACCTGCGTGATCCAGCCGGGCGGATCGATGCGCGATCAGGAGGTGATCGATGCGGCGAACGAGCGCGGTGTCGCGATGGTGTTCACCGGAGTGAGGCACTTCCGGCATTGATGGCACTGCATGGCGGCCATTCAGGATATCGACCACACCCAAGATTTCCGAGAACCTTGGACAGTCGAGCTCGATCGCGTGGTCGGTTGTTTGCGCGATCCTGAGTCGGGCCGTTCCTGGTTGAGTGAGGCAGGTTCGATCACGGCCCGTTTGAGACAGCATTGGCCGCAGGTGCAGGTCGACGTGCTATGGGAGGGCGTTCGGGTACCACGATGGGACGAATCACCGTGTGAGGCGCTTCCACCAGATGCGCTTGCATGGGTTCGGGAGGTCCGTCTGCACGCCCACGGCATACCTCTGGTATCTGCCAAAACCGTCATACCCGATTGGGCGTCTGCACACGCCTGGCGTGCTGTGGCCAGCTTGGGATCAAGGCCTTTGGCCGACCTCCTGTTCAGTGAGACCGGTTCTGATCGCTCTGCGATGGCGTTTGCCCTTCTGACTCGTGACGGGCTTCAACGGCCGGCTCGGCGCTGCATCCATACACGACAGGGCGCATCGTTGTGGCTGACCGAGGTTTTCGACCTGCTCACGCAGCCCACAGGGTCCGTCTGAGTCAACGGCCCAGCAGGAAGACGGTCGGCAGGTCCATGGGCCACGCAGGAGGTTGGCGTTTCCAATCGGCAACGGCTGCACTGAACACCCGACCCGTGGACAGCGTGATGCCGCAGCAGATAGCCAGTCGTGTACGCGGCTGAAGGATGGCGATGAGCGTATTCATCAAGCCCTCATTGCGGTACGGCGTCTCAATGAACAGTTGCGTCTGCCCGGTCTTGTGGGCCAGGGCTTCCAGTTCTCGCACCCGCTGGGCCCGTGCAGTGGCCTCCTGGGGCAGATAGCCCACAAATGCAAAGTGCTGGCCGTTCAACCCACTGGCCGCCAGCGCCAGCATCAGTGACACCGGCCCCACCAATGGCACCACCGGTACCCCCAGGGCATGCGCCGCCCGCACCACGGACGCACCCGGGTCGGCAATGGCGGGCATGCCAGCTTCACTGATCAGTCCCATGTCCTCGCCCTGGATGGCGGCTGCCAGCAGCGGGCGGGCGTCGAATCCACCGGCTGGGTCATGATCGCCTTTTTTGTGAACCTGCCTTGGCAGTTCGGTGATGTGCTGCGCCTGCAAAGGGGCGGCGAGCGCGTGCGTGGGATTGACACGCTTGAGAAAGGCGCGCGTGCTCTTGGCGTTTTCTGTGACCCAGTGGGTCAGGCGCGAGGCGGTGGCAATGGTGGCCTCGGGCAGTGTCGCTGAGAGGCTCAAGTCGGTTTCGCAGCCGAAATCGAGCGGTGTCGGTACCAGGTACAGCGTGCCCGAGCGAGCGGGGCTGTTCATGGCAGCACCATGCCGGCTTCACGCAGCAACCGGGCTGTGCGGATCAACGGCAGACCGACCAGCGCGGTGGGGTCGTCATTGTCGATGCGATCCAGGAGGGCGATGCCCAGCCCTTCGCTCTTGGCGCTGCCGGCACAGTCGTAAGGCTGCTCAATGCGCAGGTAACGCTCGATTTCGGCATCACTCAGTTCACGGAACACCACGTTGACCACGGCCAGATCACCACGTTCCATGCCAGTTGCCTGGCACACCACCGCCAGCGCGGTCTGGAATTGCACCGTCTGGCCACGCATCTGTCGCAATTGAGCCACAGCCCGCTCGTGACTGCCGGGTTTACCCAGCGCCAGTCCGTGGAGGTCGGCCACCTGATCGCTGCCGATCACCACGGCCTCGGGGTGACGCGCCGCCACGGCACGGGCTTTCGCCAGAGCCAGCCGTTGTGCCAGTGCCGCCGGCGCCTCGTTGGGCAAAGGGGTTTCATCCACCCCGGGGGCTTCAACGGAAAAGGGCAGGCCCAGCCTTTTCAGCAAGTCCTGGCGATAGCGCGATGTGGAGCCCAGAATCAGCGGGCGGGAGCAAAAGTCAACTTTTTCGGTCATGATGTATCCATTGTCGGAGAGTTTCGTCTTCCCACCCGATCATGACACCGCCCGAACCCGATCTGCACCCCTTGTGCCATGCCGCCGACCTGGTGGAAGGCGGCGAAGCCTGTCCGTTTGATGTGCGTTACCAGGGTCAGACCTGCCGGGCCTTTGCCTTGCGCTGGCGTGGCCGCGTGCACGGTTACCTCAACCGTTGCAGCCACGTCGCCATGGAGATGGACTGGCGCCCCAACCACTTTCTGGACCTGACGGGCTTGCACATTGTGTGCGCATCACACGGTGCCCTGTTTCGCCCAGACACTGGCCAGTGCGTCGGGGGTCCCGGTCGCGGTCCCCTGATCAAGATCGACGTGGTCGAGCACGAGGGTGTAGTGTTCTGGCGTTCACAATACAACCTGCAAGCAATCGAATTCTGAAAGGCTTTATGCAAGACGACCATGGTTCGGGTGACCACAAGCAAACGGGGAAATGGGAAAAGGACGTCCTCGAAAAGCTGGTGTTGTCCACAGTGAAAGAGCAACGAGCCGCCAGGCGCTGGCGGATTTTTTTCCGCTTTATGTGGGTGGCTTTGCTCGGAGCGTTCATCTGGCTGATTTATAGAGATGTGACTCCCAGCAAGGTGGTGGCCCAGCCCCATACCGCCCTGATCGAGATCAAGGGGCCAATTGCCCCGGATGCGGAATCCAGCGCACAATCGATTGTGGCTGCCCTGCGGGCGGCATTTGAAGACCCGGCCGCCAAGGGCATCGTGCTGCTGATCAATTCGCCGGGTGGCAGTCCCGTGCAGGCCGGGATCGTGGCAGACGAAATCCACCGTCTGCGCGCCCTCCATGACAAACCGATTCATGCGGTGGTGGAAGAAGTGGCTGCATCGGCGGCTTACTACATCGCCTCGGCAGCCCAGAACATCTATGTCGATCGTGCCAGCATCGTGGGCAGCATAGGCGTACTCATGAACGGCTTTGGTTTCACCGAACTGATGGACAAACTGGGCATTGAGCGGCGTCTGATGACGGCGGGAGACAACAAGGGTTTCATGGACCCATTCAGCCCCACCTCTGAGGAACAGCAGCGGTACGCCCAGATGCTGCTGGACGACATTCACCAGCAGTTCATCGACGTGGTCCGCAAAGGGCGTGGTGACCGACTGCAGGCATCACCCGAGGTGTTCAGTGGCCTGATCTGGAGCGGCCAGCGAGCGGTACAGATGGGTCTGGCCGATGAGCTGGCGAGTCTCGACCAGGTTGCCCGAGATGTGATTCAGGCAGAAAACATCATCGACTACACCCGTCGTGAGAATGTGGCGATGCGTCTGGCCCGTCGCTTTGGGGCGGGCGTCGGTGAGAGTGCGCTCCTGACTTTGCGCGACTGGGGATGGGTGGTCCGTTGAGTTTATGCATCACGCTGACATGAACCCCAATCGGGCTGATGTGCTCGTGCTGGGAGGTGGGATTGCCGGTTTGTCGGCGGCCTGGGTGTTGGGCCGGTATTTGCCAGAGGCCACCATCGGTCTGCTCGAGCAGGCCGATGCCTTTTCTGAAGTGGGGGCTGGCATCCAGCTCGGCCCCAACGCCACGCGGGTGCTGTACGACTGGGGCTTGAAGTCAGCGTTGTGGGAGGTGGCGGCTTTCCCCCTGCTGGTGCACGCGCGGGATGCGGTGAGCGGGTCGGAGAAAGGGCGACTGCCCCTGGCTGATCGTGCCTTGCAGCGATATGGGACGCCTTACGCCACCGTCCATCGGGCCGATCTGCACCGCATGCTGCTTGAGCGCGTGAAGGCTCATGGTATCGAGGGCCAACTGGGCCAGAGGGTCGAGCAGGTCACCCTCACCGAGCAGGGCGCCCGTCTGACCACCCAGACAGGCGTGTCGTGGGACTCTGGCGTCCTGATCGCCTGTGATGGGTTGTGGAGCCGCACCCGAGAGCAATGCTGGAGCCAGGCTCCGGCGGCCGCCTTCACCGGGCAAGTGGCGTACCGTGGCATGGTCCGCATGGCGGCGCTGCCTGAGGACCTACGCCGCTCCGAGGTGGTGGTCTGGCTGGGTCGCCGGCTCCATGCAGTGCACTATCCGGTCCGTGCGGGTGAGTGGTTGAATGTGGTGGTGGTGGTGCATGGTGATCGGCCGGCGGAAGACGCCGGCTGGGACCATGCAGCCACCGAAGAAGCGCTTTTTCATGCACTGGGGCCTATCCATCGGGATCTGCGCCGTGCGCTGGAGGCCGTGCCGGCATGGCGGCTATGGCCGCTGTTCGGTCGCCGCCCCGTTCGCAAGGCCGGTGATCTGGTTCAGGGTGCGGTGGCATTGATGGGTGACGCGGGTCATCCCATGCGGCCGTATCTGGCGCAAGGGGCCGCCATGGCGCTGGAAGACGCCTGGACCCTGGGACGCCTGCTGGAAAGTCGGTCATCCGCTGCGGTGGATTGGCCAGCACTGTTACAACGCTGGGGCGAGTTGCGCTGGCGGCGCTGCGGCTGGGTACAGGCCCGTTCGACACGCAATGGGCGTATCTTTCACGCCACGGGTCCCCTGAAATGGGGTCGCGATCTGGCGATGGCGGTCATGGGCGAGCGCCTGATGGACACCCCAGCGCTCTACGCAGGCCCGCCATTCCCTGCGTGATCGGTTATGGTTGGGTTTTTAACAAGAGGAGACCATTCATGAGTGCCAAACGAAACAACTCACTGCCCGTTTCTCGCCGTCGGCTGGTGCAGGGCCTTGCCGCCCTGGGCGCCAGCCAGACCCTGGGCTGGACGGCCACGTCCGCCTTTGCTCAAAGCGCCTGGCCCAATCGACCTGTACGTCTGCTGGTGGGATTTCCGGCCGGTTCCTCGCCGGACCTGATGGCGCGTACCCTCGCTGAACCCCTGGCGCAGGCGCTGGGTCAGCCCGTGGTGGTTGAAAATCGCCCGGGTGCGGGAGGCAACATCGCTGCCGATCTGGTGGCCCGTGCGGATGATGGTCACACCCTGGGTCTGATGATCAATGGCAACATGACGATTGCCAAAATCCTGAATCCAGCCACACCGTTCGATCCCCTGACCGATCTCGCCCCCGTGTCGCTGTTGGCGACCGCTCCTCTGGTGCTCACAGCCGGACCACAGGTGCAAGGTGATGCAGCGGCGATTCTGGCGGCGGGTCGTGCCGCTGGTGATCGCTGGAACTACGGCACACCGGGGGTGGGGACGGTGGCACACATCGGCATGGAAATGTTCAAGAACGCCGCCGGCTGGCAGGCCGTGCACGTGCCATTTCCGGGTAATCCGCAGGTGATCAACGCCATGCTGCAGGGTGAGGTTCAAGTGGCGCTGTTGCCGCCGGGGCTGGCCATGCCTCAGGTGCAGTCAGGACGCCTCAAGGCCGTGGGCCTGACTTCAGCGGGCCGCAGTGCCGTGGTGCCTCAGGTGCCCAGTCTCGCGGAAGTGGGTCTGCCCGGTTTCCAGCTCGATATCTGGAACGCGGTGGCGGCCCCGGCTCGCATGAATCCGGCTCACATCCAGCGGGTGTCGGTCGCCTTGACGGAAATCGTCCGCCGTCCCGATATCCGAGAAAAGATCTTCTCTCAGGGCTGGCAGGTGGCCGGTACATCCCCCGAAGGCCTGGCCAACCGGATTCGTCTCGATACCCAGCGCATGCGCGAGGTGATCGAGCGTAACAATATCCGCGTGCAATAAGCCAGGCATGAGCCGTGTGATAGCCGCCGACGCGCTGGTCCTGCGCCGGGTCGCCATTGATACCTACAAGGAGAATGTGGCTTACCTGCACCGCGAATGCGATGTCTATCGGGCCGAGGGGTTTCAGGCGCTGTCCAAAGTGGAGGTGCGTGCCAATGGACGCCGCATACTTGCCACGCTGAACGTCACGTCTGACCCCCGGATCGTCCAGCCCCACGAGTTGGGGCTGTCGATGGACGCCTTCGCACAGATCGGGGTGGAGCCGGGTCATCCGGTCTCCATCGCTCAGGCTGAGCCACCCAGCTCGATCCATGCCTTGCACCGCAAGATTCATGGGGAGCGGCTGGGGCGTGAGGATTTTCAGGCCATCGTTCGCGATATCGCTGCCCATCGTTACTCGAAGATCGAATTGTCGGCCTTTGTGGTGGCGACGCATCGCGGGGAGCTGGATCGGGAGGAGGTGTACTTCCTGACCGACGCCATGATCGCCAGCGGTCGCCGACTCGACTGGCACGAGCGGCTGGTGGTCGACAAGCACTGCATTGGCGGCATCCCTGGCAATCGCACGTCCATGCTGGTTGTCCCCATCGTGGCAGCGCACGGGCTGGTCTGCCCCAAAACTTCTTCCCGAGCCATCACTTCCCCGGCAGGTACCGCTGACACCATGGAGGTGTTGGCCCAGGTGGAAATGCCCTTCGATCAGCTTAGCGAAATTGTCCGCAGCCATCGTGCGTGTCTGGCCTGGGGTGGCACCGCCGATCTGTCACCCGCTGATGATGTGCTCATTTCCGTTGAACGCCCTTTGTCGCTGGATTCCCCTGGGCAGATGGTCGCGTCGATCCTCAGCAAGAAGATCGCTGCAGGCTCCAACCATCTGGTGCTCGACATTCCGATCGGGCCGACCGCCAAGGTCCGGTCCATGCCGGAAGCGCAGAAGCTGCGACGCTTGTTCGAGTATGTGGCGCATCGTCTCGGTCTGTCGCTGGATGTGGTGATCACGGACGGCCGCCAACCGATCGGGCAGGGCATTGGGCCGGTACTGGAAGCCCGCGATGTGATGCGCGTGCTGCAGAACCACCCGCTGGCGCCCCAGGATCTGCGCCAGAAGTCGCTGCGCCTGGCTGGGCGACTGCTGGAATGCGACCCCGACATCCGCGGCGGTGATGGTTACGCCATCGCCCGCGACATACTGGATTCCGGTCGCGCCCTGGAAAAAATGCGTGACATCATCCAGGCGCAGGGCGCCAAGCCGTTCGATCCCGAGCGGCCAGAACTGGGCGCCATGACCTTCGAGGTGACGGCAGAGCGCGATGGGGTGGTGACAGGTATCGACAACTTCCAGATGGCCCGGATTGCCCAGTTTGCCGGTGCCCCCAAGGTCAAAGGTGCGGGTGTCGATCTGCTTCGCAAGTTGGGGGAATCGGTCAAGGCGGGGGAGGTGCTGTACCGCGTACATGCCTCCTTCCCGGCGGATCTGGCTTTTGCCCGCCAGGCCACCAGCCGCGATTCTGCCATCCGGCTTGGCGAACCGGACGAGATGCCCAGCGTCTTTGTGGAGTTCTGAGCATGAACAAGGGGATTTTGCTGGCTTTCGATGACGAAGCCGATGCCGCCCAGCGACTCGCCGAGGCCGGCGGATGGCCCTGCCAGCTGGTGCAGCGCCACCGGTTTCCCGATGGCGAATTCAAGCTGCGCCTGCCCGCCACTTTGCCTGAGCGCGTGATTGTGTTTCGCGGATTGCATCAACCCAACGAAAAATTGGTGGAGCTGTTGCTGGTGGCCCAGACCGCCCGTGGGCTCGGGGCCCAGCACCTGACGCTGGTCTGCCCCTACCTGGGTTACATGCGTCAGGACATTGCCTTCCACCCTGGCGAAGTGGTGAGCCAGCGCGTGGTCGGTCGCTTCCTGGCCAGTCTGTTTGATGCTGTGGTCACGGTGGACCCCCATTTGCATCGGGTAGCCACTCTGGCCGAAGCCGTACCCGTTGCGTCGCCGGTGGTCATCAGCGGTGCGCCCGCACTGGCCGACTGGGTGGCGCGTGAACGACCAGGCGCTCTGCTGCTGGGGCCAGATGAAGAAGCCGCGCAGTGGGTGGCCCAAGCCGCTGCGAGACATGGCAACGACAGCGCGGTGTGCCGCAAGGTGCGCCACGGCGACAGACAGGTGCAGATCGAGCTGCCCGCCATGGACTGGCACGACCGGGCGGTGGTCATCCTGGACGACGTGGCCAGTACGGGCCACACCGTGGCACTGACCACACGGTTGCTGCTGCAAGCCGGCGCCGCCTCGGTGGATGTGGCGGTTACCCATGCCCTGTTTGCAGGCGATGCGCTCGACGTTCTGCGACAGGCGGGCGTAGGGCAGGTCTGGAGCACCGACTGCATTCCCCATCCCACCAGCGTCATTCCTATGGCGCCGCTGCTGGCTCAGGCGGTCCAGGGGTTATGGCCTCGCCGCTGAGCACGGCTCACAGGCTGGTGCGCAGTGTCCAGATTTCCGGGAACAGCACCACGTCCAGCATCTTGCGCAGATAGCTCACCCCGCCGGTGCCACCCGTGCCCCGCTTGAAACCAATCACCCGCTCCACCGTGGTCAGGTGGCGGAAACGCCAGAGGCGAAAGGCGTCTTCCAGGTCGGTCAGTTCCTCGCCCAGCTGATACAGGTCCCAGTGCGTCGTCGGGTCGCGGTAGACCTGCAGCCACGCCTGTTCCACCCCGTCACTGGCCTCGTAGGGCAGTCGCCAGTCACGGTCGAGCCGGTCCGCTGGCACGTTGAGGCCCCGCCGCGCCAGCAGGCGAAGACACTCGTCGTAGAGCGATGGTGCTTCGTAGGCCGCCTGTACCATGGCCACGCGCTCCGGGCTGTGTGCGTGGGGTTTGAGCATCGCAGCATTTTTGTTGCCCATGGCGAATTCGATGCAGCGGTACTGGAAACTCTGAAAACCGCTGGAGTGGCCCAGGTAAGGGCGGATGGCGCTGTACTCGGGCGGTGTCATGGTGGCCAGCACGTCCCAGGCATGGACCAGTTGCTCCATGATCCTGGAGACCCGTGCCAGCTGCTTGAAGGCCGCATTGAGTTCGTCAGCCGCGATGTTGTGCACGGCAGCCGTCAGCTCGTGCAGCATCAGCTTCATCCACAGCTCGCTGGTCTGGTGCTGCACAATGAACAGCAGCTCGTTGTGATCGGGCGACAGCGGCTTCTGCGCATTCAGGATGGCGTCGAGCTGCAAGTAGTCGCCGTAGCTCATGTCACGGCTGAAGTCGAGCCGGGCCTTTTCTTCTGCAACGATCTGTTCGGTCTGGTGGGATGTCATCGGGGCGCTCCGCTGGTCAGGTCACTGCATGGGCTCGATTGAACTCGGGCTGTTGCCATTCACCGCTTTCGAGCACCTGGCGCAAGTGTTCGACCGCGTGCCAGACCTCTTCAAATCCGATGTAAAGCGGGGTGAAGCCAAAGCGAAGAATGTCGGGCTGCTGGGCGTCGCCGGCCCGGAAGTCCCCGATCACCCCGCGAGCGATCAGCGCCTGCACGATGGCATAAGCGCCCGTGGCGCGACTCAGGCAGACCTGCGAGCCACGCTGGCCATGCGCACGGGGTGTGACCAGACTCAACCCGTGGCCCGCACAGCGGGCCTCCACCAGTTCGATGAACAGGTCGGTCAGCGCCAGCGATTTTTTACGCAAGGCGGCCATGCCGCCAAAAGGAGCTGCGGCCAGCACGGTATCCACGCCACAGTCCAGCGCTGCCAGACTGATCATGGGCTGGGTGCCGCACAGAAAGCGGGTGATGCCTGGCGCAGGTTGGTAGTCGGGCGTGAAGGCAAACGGGGCCGCATGCCCCCACCAACCGGCCAGCGGCTGCCACAGGTCGGCCCCCAGCGCGGTGGCATGCGAGGCATGCAGCCATGCAAACGCGGGCGCACCGGGGCCACCGTTGAGGTATTTGTAGCCGCAGCCCACGGCAAAGTCCGCCTGGGCGCCATTCAGATCAACCGGCACCGCCCCGGCGCTGTGGGCCAGATCCCACACCATCAGCCCACCGACGGCATGCACCGCAGCGGTCACAGCAGCCATGTCGTGCATCGCACCGGTGCGGTAGTTCACATGCGTCAGCATGACCACGCCGGTGTCGGCATTCAGGTGCTGCTGCAACTCGCTCGCCTCGACCAGTTGCAAGGTCCAGCCCCGTTCACGGCAGAGGGCCTCGGCGATGTAGAGATCGGTCGGGAAGTTGCTGCGCTCGCTGATGAGTACCCGGCGTTGCGGTGCGCGCTGGCGTTGCAGGCTCATGGCCAGGCTGAGCACCTTGAACAGGTTGACCGAGGTGCTGTCCGTGGCGACCGTTTCGCCGGGGTGAGCGCCAATCAGCTGGCCGATCTTGTCGCCGATGCGCTGTGGCCATTCAAACCAGCCGGCCGTGTTCCAGCTGCGGATCAGGCCCTGCCCCCATTCCTGATGCACCACCTCCGCGACGCGCGCCGGCGTGGCAGATGGCAACACGCCCAGGGAATTCCCGTCCAGATAGATCACCCCCTCAGGCAAGGTGAACTGCTGGCGCAGAGGGCGCAGAGGGTCTTGGGCATCCAGGGTCTTGCAATGGTCGAGTGTGGTCATGGTTCAGTCCAGGGTTCGCAGCACGGCGCGCACGGGGCTGGCGTCGGCCTGCATGAGTTTCAAGGGCAGGGCGATCAGTTCGTAGTCGCCTTCGGGTACGTGGTCCAGACACAGGTTTTCCAGCACCCGCATCTGGCGCTGACGGATCACCTGATGGCTGTCCAGGGTCTTGCTGTCCGCCGGGTCGATGCTGGCGGAGTCGATGCCCACCAGTTGCACGCCGCGATCGGCCAATCGCTCGACCAGTTCGGGGTCCAGTCCCGCCAGCATCGGGTCCCAGCGGTCCCAGGGCATGCGTGCATAGGTGCGCACGAGCACACGCGGGGGCAGGTCATCTGTGAGGGCGTGAGCCACTTGGGCCCAGGTCACCACCGGGTGGGCGCCGATGGCGTGGATCACCCGACACAGGCCCAGATAGGGCGCCAGGTCCACCTCGCCGATGGTTTGCCCTGTGGGGTCGTAATGCAGCGGGGCGTCCGCATGGGCGCCCGCGTGGGGCGTGGTGGTGATGGCGCTCACGTTCACGGGGCAACCCGGACCGATCTGGGCAACCCAGGTTTGCTCGTAAGCCGTATCGCCAGGGAATACCGGCGTCACCATGCCTAAAGGCGGGGAAATGTCAATCAACTGTGGCATGGCCGGCACGTTAGCACCGCATGCGGGTGCGTGGTGTCGGTTATTTCCAACACTGCCTACGCCAATGGCCTTCAAGCCTCGGGCGATATGTCGTGGCTGTCCAGCAGCCGTATGCCGACTCGAATGATTTCTCCATCTTTCATGTCGCGCACACTCAGCTCAGCCTGCCCCAGGGTGGCGTGGTCGCCCTCCACCGGGGGACGGGCCAGGGCTTCGGTCAACCACTCAGCCACCGTCTGGTGCTCGGCTTCCACGGCAGGCCAGCCGTAAAAGCCGCAAAGGTCCACCATACGGGTATTGGCCGGCACCTCGAAATCGCCATACACCTCTCGGGCTCTGGTTGTGTCGTCCTCATCAGGGAGAGCCACTCCCGCACGGCGCGCGGTCCAGGGGATGGTGGAGCCCTGGAGAATCAGCGATGCCAGCACCACAATCAGCGCCACACTGGTGTATTCGCGCGCCCCTTCGACGCCCGCCATGACCGGAAAGACGGCCAGCACAATGGGCACTGCGCCCCGCAGCCCCACCCAGGAGATGAAAGCCATTTCCCGATTCGTGAATCGCATGGGTTTGAGGCAGAGCCAGACCGATATAGGGCGGGCGACCAGCATCAATACAGCGGCGACAGCCAGGGCAGACCATAGCGTACGCAAGGCTTCTGTCGGCGTGACCAGCAAGCCCAGCATCAGGAACATCCCCGCCTGCGACAGCCAGGCAAACCCGTCCATGGCCGATAGCGAGGGGTTGATGCTTTGGGGTGCTTTATAGGTGACCATCACGCCAAAGACGTAAATCGCCAGGAATCCGGAGCCTCCGACCCAGGTCGCGAGGGCAAAGACACTTAAACCAGCCGATGTCAGGAGAAGCGCTTGCACCCCGCCGCCGGGGCGTGCCCAGAGCGTCAGCCGGCGCAGAAACAGACCAAACCCCCATCCGGCACCCACACCGATCACCGTGCCCCAGCCGAATTGAAGAGCCAGATTCCAGAACGGCGACCACCAGGCCACCTGTCCCGAGAGGCCTTGTGATTGCATCAGGACCCAGCCGATCAGCGCTAGAGTCAGGTAGACAGCCATGGGATCGTTCAGACCTGATTCGATTTCGAGCGTGGCGGCCACCCGCTCGTTGAGTCGGACACCCGAAGATTTGAGCAGCGAAAACACCGCCGCGGCATCTGTGGAGCCCACAATCGCGCCCAGAAGCAGCGCCAGCGGCCAATTCAGACCCAGCAGAAAGTGAGCGGCGATGCCCGTGATGGCCGCCGAGATCACCACCCCGAGTGTTGCAAGGAGCAAGGAGGGCTTGAGACCCGTACGAAAAGTGGTGTGGTGGGTACGCAGCCCGCCATCGAGCAGGATGACCGCCAGCGCCACGTTACCCACCCAGAAGGCGAGCTTGAAGTCCTCGAACACCACTCCGCCGGGACCATCTTCACCCAGCAGCATCCCGGCAATCAGGAAGACCAGCAGGAACGAGAAGCCAAGCCGTGTGGAAAACATGCCCGCCAGCAGGCTCACAAACACCAGCCCGGCTGCGACCAGCAGGGGTATGGCGAGGAAATCCAGCGAGAGCATCATAGGTGCAGTACCCTATCAGAAATCCACCTTACAACGGTGTGAATTCAGGAAATTTTCAGATCAGAAACCCCTCAAGGAAGACATATGCAACAACACGAAACCGTGGTGCTCGCGGGTGGCTGCTTCTGGTGTACCGAGGCGGTGTTCGACCAGGTGCGAGGCGTGCTCTCAGTGGAGTCGGGCTATAGCAACGGCCTGGCTCCGTCGCCCAGCTACGAGGACGTCTGCACCGGGACCACGGGCCATGCCGAAGTCATCCGCATCGTATTCGACCCTCAAGTCATCGGTCTGCGCGAACTCTTGCAGATCTTTTTTGCGACGCACGACCCTACCACGCTGAACCGCCAGGGGGCGGACGTGGGCACCCAGTATCGCAGCGGCATCTACTGGACCGATGAAGCCCAGGCCCGAACAGCCCGCGAGTTGATCGACGAGTTGACCGCAGAAGGGGTGTTTGAGGACCCCATCGTCACCGAGGTGGAGCCTTTGCACAACTATCACCGCGCAGAGGACTACCATCAGACCTTCTTTGCCCGCCATCCGTTTCACGGCTACTGCATGGCAGTGGCGGCCCCCAAGGTTCAGAAGTTGCGACGGGTCTTTGCGCAGTGGGTCAAGTAAGCGAGTGACGGCTCAAGCACGACTGCACGGCTAAACTCCGCTCGTGAATCTTGCTGACCATCCTGTTTTTCTTTCCCTCACCCCTGTTTTCCTGCTCATCGCCGCCGGCTTTCTGGCCGGGCGCTGGCAGTGGATCCGTGGCGATGCGGTCAAGGACCTGTCCAATCTCGTTTTTCTGCTGCTGATCCCGGCGCTGCTGTTTCGGACCATGAGTTCGGTCCGGCTGGAAGAGCTGGATCTGCGCCCGATTGCCGCCTATTTTTCGGCAGCGGGCCTGCTGATGGCCGTCAGTATCGCCTGGCGGGGCTTCAATTGCCGCAGCGTGGTCATGGCGCTGGCAGGTTCCTTCAGCAACATGGTCATGATCGGGATCACCCTGGTGGGGCTGGCCTATGGTCAGTCGGGCCTGGTGACGCTCCTGACCCTGGTGGCTGTCCACGCCCTCATTCTCCTGACGGCGGGCGCCATCATCCTGGAGCTGGCGGCTGCGCGCGAGACCCGCCTGCAGGGCGGAGCTGCTCCACACGTCTGGCAGACCGCCTGGTCTGCCATCAAGGGATCGATCATCCATCCGATTCCCCTGCCCATCATCTGCGGCCTGTTGTTTGCACAGACAGGGTGGGCCTTGCCTGAAGTGGTGGATCGCCCCCTGCAGTTGCTGGGAGGGGCTTTTGGGCCGCTGGCGCTGGTGCTGGTGGGCGTGAGTCTGGCGGCCACACCGCTGTCAGGTCATTGGCGCGACTCGTTGTGGCTGGCTGCCAGTAAAAATCTGGTACTGCCCCTGATGGTGGGTGTCAGTGCCTGGCTGTTCGGCATCACCGGGCTGGCCTGGGTAGTCCTGGTGGTGGCCGCAGGCCTGCCGACTGGCGCCAATGTCTTTCTCTTTGCCCAGCGCTATCAGGTGGTACAGGCATTGACCACTGCGGCCATGGGCATTTCGACCGCCCTGGCGCTGGTCACCCTGACGGTCGTGATGCTGGTGATGTCCTGGTTGGTGCCGCTTTGACGGCCACCACTCACTGGCTGATCTGCAAACCCAATTCCACCTGATACTCAAAAAAGCGCTGAAAACTGAAGGCGATCCCGGCCATGAAGGCAATGGTGCCCACCATCAGCGACAGGATGATCACAAAAATGGTCAGCCAGTGGGTCTGACCGGCGGAGGCGTCCGGGTCAGCCTCTGGGTTGTATGTGCCGTTCCACTTTTCTGGGGTCTGCAGGGCATACAGCAGTCCCGTCAGGCAGGCAACAGCGATGCTGAATCCCAGCAGGGGCAGCAGTAACCAGGAGAGTTTGTCGTCCTGACCGTAGGTGAGCACCCGATCAACGCCCCAGAAGCCCAGCGCGGTGGGGATGGCATGGGCCCAGGCCCAGGCATCGCTCCAGCCATGCAGATACAGGCGATGCCAGCCGAAACAGCCGCCGATGAGTGCCAGGCTGGCGGCCAGCGTCTTGTTTTTGAGCGGTCTGGAAACCGTTTGTGTGGTGGTGGTCATGGCAACGTGGGTGTAGAAGATGGCAGGAAAGTTCCGTGTGATCCAGGCGTCAGTGGGGCGGCTGCCCATCACCCACACCCAGTTTTTTTTCCATCAGGACGATCGCCAGCCAGCGCCCGAGCTTCCACCCGCAGGCATCCATGGTGCCGACATGCTGGAACCCCAGGGCGCGATGCAGGCCGATGGAAGCCGCATTCTCGGCGTCACCGATCACGGCCACCATCTTGCGCATACCTGCCCGTTCGCACTGGGTCATGAGCTCGGCCAGCAAGGCGCGACCCAAGCCCTGACCACTGGCTTCGGGCGCCAGATAGATGGAGTCCTCGACACAATAACGGAATGCCGCCCGGGGGCGAAACCAGTTGGCATAGGCGTAGCCCAGCACCTGCCCGTTGACCTCTGCCACCAGCCACGGCAGCTGCTTGTTCAGCACATCGTGGCGTCGATTGGCCATGTCGGCCTCGGTTGGGGGCTCGGTTTCGAAAGTGGCTGTGCCATGCAGCACGTGATGACGGTAGATCTGCGTGATGGCCGCGAGGTCGCTCTCGGCGCTGGGGCGAATGAGGATCATGTGGAATGGGTGGGTGAACGGGTTCAGGCTATAATGCGCGGTTTGCAACGTTTCGCTGGCCGGGTGGTCAGTCGTGTGTCTCAGGCGTTGCGAAATACCCTACCACCCGAAGGATAAACCATGGTCGTGATCCGACTCTCCCGCGGCGGCGCAAAAGCCCGTCCGTTCTACAACATTGTGGTCGCTGACAAGCGTGCCCGCCGTGACGGCCGCTTCATCGAGCGCATCGGTTTCTACAACCCCCTGGCCAAGGGCGGTGAAGAACCCCTGCGTATCGCTCAGGACCGCCTGACCTACTGGATGGGCGTGGGCGCCACCCCGTCCGACACCGTGGCTCGCCTGATCAAGCAGGCTGCCAAGGCTGCTCCGGCTGCCTGAGGTCTGGCGTCAGCCCATGGCCCCGGTGCTTGGCCTGACCCCCGCCTCATTGCCGGCCGATGCCGTGGAGGTGGGTCGCGTTCAGGAGGCCTGGGGCATCAAGGGTTGGGTGCGGCTCCACCCGTACAGTGCCGACCCTGAATCCCTGTTTCACTCGAGCCAGTGGTATCTGGCGCCGCCCGAAGGCCGGTACGCCCGAGGCTTCGAAGCCTTTTCGGGCTCTGTGTCCATCACCGTGGCCGACATCAAGGCCCACGGCGACGGTGTGGTGGCCCAATTCGCTGAAGTGCCTGACCGCAACGCCGCTGAAGCGCTCAAAGGGGCCCGCATTTACATCTCGCGCGCTGACTTCCCGGACAGCGCCGACCCTGACGAGTACTACTGGGTGGATCTCATGGGCATGGCGGTGGTCAACCGAGAAGGCGTGGCCTTGGGGGTGGTTCGTGACCTCCTGCCCACTGGCCCGCACGCTGTCCTGTGCATCGAGTATGAAGCCGACGGCAAAACCCAGGAGCGGATGATCCCGTTCGTCTCGGCCTATGTGGATGAGGTCGACAAAGCCCAGCGCTGCATTCGTGTGGACTGGCAGCCGGATTATTGAGCGCAACGCCTGGCATGCGTTACGACGTCATCACGCTTTTTCCTGAACTGTTTGCGCCCTTCTTGCAGCACGGCATCAATCGCCGTGCTTTCGAGTCCGGTCTGGTCGAGGTGCGGCTGTGGCCGTTGCGCGACTTCGCCGAAGGCCATTACCGTCGCGTGGACGACCGTCCCTTTGGGGGTGGGCCCGGCATGGTCATGATGGCCGAGCCGCTGGCCCGCTGCTGGACGGCGGTGTGTGAGCAGCGCGTGCTGCAAGGAGCGCCTGACGCGCCCACGGTGCTGTTCTCTCCTCTGGGGCAGCGCATCGATCATGCGCTGGTGTCGCGGGAAGCCGAGGGGCCGGGTGCCATTCTGGTATGCGGGCGTTACGAAGGGATCGATCAGCGTTTCATTGACCAGTGTGTGGACGTCCAGTTGAGTCTGGGTGACTTCGTGCTGTCGGGCGGTGAACTCGCGGCCATGGCGCTGCTCGATGCCGTGGCCCGACTGCAGCCTGGCGTCCTGAACGATGCGGGCAGCCATCAGCAGGACAGCTTCAATCCTTCGCTGGACGGTTTGCTGGATTGCCCGCATTACACCCGTCCGGAAGTCTGGTCTGGCCCAGGAGGTCTCTCGGCCGTGCCCGATGTGCTGCTGTCTGGGCATCATGCGCAGATCGATCGCTGGCGCCGGGATCAGCGGTTGGCCCAGTCTGCACGCTGGCGCCCGGATCTGATCGATCAGGCGCGTAAGGCGGGCGGCCTCACGCCTGCCGATGAGCGCACCCTGGCCAGTCTTGATTTGACGGATCGAAGCAAGCTATAATCAAAGGCTTTCGATCCTCTGGTCGGCCGCCCAAGGCCTGATCATGCAGGCCTGACCAGCAGCCAAGGGGCTGTCCGGTGGGCCTTTTGTGTAGCGCGATCACGATCGATGTGAAAGACCTCATGAACCTGATCCAGACCCTGGAGCAAGAAGAAATTGCTCGCCTGAACAAGGAAATCCCCGAATTCGCCCCCGGTGACACCGTCATCGTGAGCGTGAACGTGGTTGAAGGCAACCGCAAGCGTGTGCAGGCCTACGAAGGCGTGGTGATTGCTCGCCGCAACCGTGGCCTGAACTCCAGCTTCATCGTCCGCAAGATCTCCAATGGCGAGGGCGTGGAGCGTACATTCCCTCTGTACAGCCCCCGTATCGCCAAGATCGAGGTCAAGCGACGCGGTGACGTCCGTCGTGCCAAGCTGTACTACCTGCGCGACCGCAGCGGCAAGTCGGCACGCATCAAGGAAAAGCTGGGCGCCTGATTCCACGGTCAAGCCAGCCCAAAGAAAAAGCCGGACTTCGCAAGAAGTCCGGCTTTTTTGCTGAGACAGAGGCTGAGCCTCTGTGCATCAGGCCAGCATGTCGGCCCAGATGTTCTTGGCCCAGCCGAGGGCGTATGCCCCCTCAATGGTGTTGGGCTCGGAAGAAACGCCGCCTGAACCTGGCACGGTGACCATGGTCCGTTGTGCCGGATCGAACTTGTGAACGCTGGCCACGTGGATGGACTTCTCGTTGTTGATGAAGCTGTAACAAGTGTTCGCGTACAAGGGGTTCTCGGATGGGGCATGCCCATTCAGCAGATTCACCACGGCGGCCGCACAGGTTTTGGCGTGCTGATTCGCCATGTGTCCGGACTTGGGCATCAGGGGCGCGGCTTGAACGGCATCGCCCAGCACGTGCACGTTGCGATGCACTTTGGACTCAAAGGTCAGGAAGTCGACTTCACACCAGCGTCCGTTGGCCGTGGCCATACCGCTTTGCACCGCAATGTCGCCCGCGCGCATATCCGGAATGACGTTGGCCACCGCCGGCCGGAAGTCATCATTGAAATCGAATTTCAGGGTCAGGGTGGCGGCATCGACATCGATCAGTTTGTGCTGTGGACGGTATTCGATGATGTCCTTGTAATGCTCGGCCCAGGCTTGAGTGAACAGTGCCCGCTTCGAGATGATTTCGTCGTTCGCGTCGAACACGATCACTTTGCTGCGAGGCTTGTGCTGCTTGAAGTAATGCGCCACCACACTGGCTCGTTCGTACGTGCCGGGCGGGCAGCGGTAGGGTGCGCGAGGAATGGTGATCGCAAACACGCCACCGTCAGGCATCGCTTCGAGCTGGCGACGCAGCCGGATGGTCTGCTCACCGGCTTTCCAGGCATGGAGGATCCGGCTGCGTGCGTCGGCAGAGGCCATGCCCGGCAGGTTGGCCCAGATAAAGTCGATACCGGGAGAAACGATCAGACGGTCGTAGGCCACTTCACCCCCACCAGCCAGCTGAACGACGCGCTTGTCCGGGTCGATCACGGACACGCGGTCGGCGATCAGGCGGACCCCGTGACGCTTCTGAAGGTGCTCATAGGAGTGGGTGATAAACCCCATGTCCTGGATACCGCCAATGACCAGATTGGACATGGGACAGGACGTGAACTGAGCGTTGGGCTCAATCAAGGTGACCCGCACCTTGCCTTCCGAAAAGAGACGCGTGTACTTGGCGGCTGTAGCGCCCCCAAACCCACCCCCTACAACGACCACGTGTGGCGTGGCACCTTGCGCCACCGAGGCGCATCCGCTCAGCAAGCCCATGGAGCCCAGTGCAGAGCTGGCAGCCAGTGTCTGTACAAATTGACGGCGTTTCATGTAGGGCTCCCTCAGGGTTTCTGAGCCGCAAAATAAGCGGCGATCTGGGCGATCTGTTCGTCGGTATAACCCTTGGCAATATGGTGCATCAGGGTGGCCGGGCGGCGGCCGTGCTTGAAGTCCAGCATGGCCTGCTCAATGGCGCTCTGCGGCTTGCCGGCCAGTGCGGCCATGCCCGGGACTGCACGACCTTCCGTGCCATGGCAGGCGGCGCATGCAGCGGCCCATACACGTATTTCATTTACCTGGGCTTGAGCCAGGGCGGCGGTGGTGCCCAGCACACCCATGGCCAGTAGCTTCGTGACGGCATTCATCGTCAATCTCTCCTCATGATGTCAGGAACGAGTATAGAAAGCCAGGCACATGCGTGCCAATATCGAATCGTTATATGCTTATTCGCCAGCGGGATCAGTCCAGCAACGCCTGGGCAAACTCATGGGCGTCGAATGTCTGCAGGTCGTCCAGCTGTTCACCCACACCAATGAAGAAGACCGGCAGCTGGCGTTTGTTTTCGACCGCCCACATCGCGATGGCCGCCAGAATCCCGCCCTTGGCTGTTCCGTCGAGCTTGGTCACCACCAGACCGGTCAGCTGGAGGGCGGCGTCAAAGGCCTTGACCTGCGCCATGGCATTCTGGCCGGTGTTGCCGTCGATCACGAGCACGACTTCATGTGGGGCCGTGGCATCCGCTTTTTGCACGACTCGCTTGATCTTCTTGAGCTCTTCCATCAAGTGCAGCTGGGTAGGCAGCCGGCCGGCCGTATCCACGATCACCACATCTTTGCCACGGGCCCGGCCGGCCGTGACCGCATCAAAGCTGACGGCGGCGGGATCCCCGCCCTCCTGACTGATGATCTCGACCGTATTTCGCTGTGCCCACACGCCCAGCTGCTCTCGCGCGGCCGCGCGGAATGTGTCGGCTGCAGCCAGCAACACTTGTGCGCCTGCGTTTGACAGGTGCCAGGTGAGCTTGCCGATGGTGGTCGTCTTGCCGGCGCCATTGACACCCGCGACCATCAGGACCATAGGGCCACCAGAAGGATGATCGATAGTCAGGGGTTTTTCTAGCGGCTTGAGAAGATCCGCGATGGATTGTGTCAGCAGTGTTTTGACGCCCGCTGGATCGGTGGTGCGGGTGGCCTTGACACGCCGACGGAGGTCCTCCAGCAGAAATGCGGTGGCAGTCATGCCCGTATCGGCCATGAGCAGCGCGCTCTCAAGCTCTTCGTACAGCGTGTCGTCGATCTGAGTGCCGGTGAAGACCGCTGTCAGGCCCGTTCCGGTTTTTTTCAGACCGGCTTTGAGCCGGTGCATCCATGACTGACGGTCTGTTTCGGTAGTTGCGGCATCGACGGTCGAGCGAGCCGCAGGCGCGTCGATCGCCGGCACAGCAGCGGGCTGCGTGGTTGGAGGTGCCGTCGCTGGTGCCGGTGGCGTTTCGGCGTCCGCCGGGCCTGAAAACAATTTTTTCTTGAGGAAACTGAACATTTGCTTGGTTTCTGGAATCATCCACATTCTATGAAACCCTTGATTCATTCGTTGAAGCACCATCTTCGGTCATGGGTGGCCGCCTGTGGGGCTGGCTTGTTTGCGGTGTCGATCGCTACGCCGATCCATGCGTCGGCCCCGACCGTATCCGTTCATGTGTCCACCCTGGATAACGGCATGACCGTCATCGTCCAGCCGGACCGTCGCGCCCCGACCGCCGTGCACATGGTCTGGGTCCGTGTAGGGTCGATGGATGAGGTGGATGGTTTCTCAGGTCTGGCGCATGTGGTGGAACACATGCTGTTCAAAGGTACGCCCACGCTGACCGAGGGCGAGTTTTCTCGACGTGTGGCCGCGCTCGGCGGGCGTGACAACGCATTCACTAGCCGCGACGTCACTGCCTATCACCAACAGATTCCCGCCGACCGTCTGGTTGATGTGATGCGGCTGGAAGCCGATCGTTTTGCCAACAATGTCTGGTCCGACGAAGCGTTCTTCACCGAGATGGATGTGATCAAGGAGGAGCGCCGGCAGGTGGTGGAGGAGTCGGCCCAGTCGCGGATGTTCGAGGTGTTTCAGGCCACCGCTTTTCTGGCGCACCCCACGCGGCGCCCCATCATCGGCTGGATGAGTGACCTCCAGAGTCTGAAGCCGGACGATGCCCGGGCCTTCTACCGCCAGTGGTACGTGCCGGCCAATGCGGCTGTCGTGGTGGTGGGCGATGTGGACGTCGATCAGGTCAAGGCCTGGGCCGCCCAATATTACGGGGCCATTCCTGCGGGTGTGGTGCCAGATCGCAAGCCCCAGACCGAGCCCGTGCAGCGGGGCACGCGCCGCATCGAGTATCGCGGGGCCACCGACCGGCCGCTGGTCTTGATGGGCTACAAAGCCCCGTCACTCAGCCACCCCACCGCGGATGATCCGGCCAGCGTCGATGCCCTGGCCTTGCTGTTGCTTTCGGGTGTGCTGGACGGGCACAGTGCGGCGCGGCTGGAAAGATCGCTCGTTCAGGGCCAGGGGCTTACTGGCCGCCGAGTGGCCGACAGCGTGGGCGCCTGGTTCAGTGTGACGGGCCGCAGCCCGCCGTTGTTCATGCTGTCGGGCAGTCCGGTCGAAGGGGTCACCCCGGCCGAGCTGGAACAGGCCTTGCGTGCCGAGGTGCGCCGCGTGGCCGAGGAGGGTGTGACCGAAGCGGAACTGCGGCGCGTCAAAAACCAGTGGATCGCCAACGAAGTCTTCAAGCTCGATTCCACCTTCGCCCAGGCGCGTGAACTGGGCACCTACTGGACGCTGGGCTGGCCCATGGAGACCGCGCGCCTGCTGATCGACAGGTTGCAACAGATCACACCTGAACAGGTGCAAAGCGTGGCCGCCCGGTATTTCGATGACACGCAATTGACCGTGGGCGTGCTGCTGCCCGAGGAGGGGTCACGATGAAAGGGCTGTTGTGTTCTCGTGTCTGGTCGGTGGGGATGGCTGGTTTGTTGGTCACCGGGTCGCTGTGGGCGGCCCCGCCCATCGAGCAATGGACGCAGCCCAACGGCACCCGCGTGCAGTTGGTCACACTCACGGCGCTGCCCATGCTGGATGTCCACATCGATTTTGATGGTGGCAGCCGACGCGACCCCGCCGAACAGGCCGGTTTGTCTCAAGCCACAGCCCTGATGATGGACAAGGGCCTGGCAGCCCAGTCGGGTCAGCCAGCGCTGGATGAAAACGAGCTGGTGGAAGCCTGGGCGGATCTGGGTGCGCAATTCACGATGCAGAGCACGGCCGATCGTTTTTCTGCCCGTTTGCGCACGCTGAGTCAGCCGGACATTCTGCAGGATGCCGTGGCGCTGGCCGCTCGCCAGCTGGCTGCACCCGCTTTCCCCGAGGCGGTCTGGGCGCGCGAGCGTGACCGCCTGGTGGCGGGCTGGCGCCAGTCTCAGACCCGCCCGAATGTGGTGGCCAACCGGCACTTCCAGTCGGCGGTGTTCGGCGACCACCCCTATGGGTTTGAGCCGCGACCGGAGACCTGGGCCCGCGTAGGCGTCGACGACATGCGCGGTTTCTACCTTCGCCACGTCCGTGCTTGTGATGCCCGTGTCACGCTGGTGGGTGATGTGAGCCGTGCCCAGGCGGATGCCATTGTGGGCCAGCTGATGGCCGGTCTGTCCAGCCGCTCGTGTGCGCCCCTGCCGACCATCGCCGACGTGGCTCCGCTGGAGGCGGGCCAGACGCTGCGCGTGCCGTTCAATGCCGTGCAAACCCAGATCCTGATCGGTCAGCCCGGTTTTCCGCGCAGCGATCCCGACTTCATGGCGCTCACCCTGGCCAACCATATCCTGGGGGGAGGCGGGTTTTCGTCGCGGCTGATGCAGGAGATTCGCGAGCGGCGTGGATTGACCTATGGCATTTTCAGCTTCTTTTCTCCAGGCCGTCATGCCGGCCCATTTGCAGTCAGCATGAGCACACGGCCCGAGCAGGCTGAAGAAGCCGTTGCCCTGATTCACGCCGAGCTGCGCCGTTTCATCACCGAGGGCCCGACCGACGACGAACTGGCCGAAGCCAAGGCCTCGCTGATCAACGGCTTTGCCCTGCGGCTGGACAGCAATCGCAAGCTGCTGGACAACGTGGCGGCCATGGCATGGCATGATCTGCCCATGGACCATCTGGATACCTGGACCACCCGGATGGGTGCCGTCACCCGCGAGCAGGTGATGAGCGCCTTGCAACGGGTGCTTGACCCTCACCGCATGGTGACCGTGATGCTGGGTGGTCCGGCTTCATGAGACCCCTCAAACGGCCACCGCCGGGCGAGGTACGCCTGATCGGCGGGCAATGGAAGCGCAGCAAATTGCCCGTTCCACCGGTCGAAGGGCTGCGCCCCACACCTGACCGCGTGCGGGAAACCCTCTTCAACTGGCTGGGCCAGGACCTGACCGGCCTGCGTTGTCTGGACCTGTTTGCGGGCTCTGGCGCCCTTGGGCTGGAAGCGGCTTCACGCGGGGCCAAGGAAGTGGTTCTGGTCGAACGGGATGCCCAGCTCGTCAAGGCGCTGCGTCAGCATGTGCTGCGCCTGGGGGCAAAGCAGGTCCAGATCCACGCTGGCGATGCCCTGCAGTGGCTTGGGGGTACCCATCGTGGCTGGGATGTGGTGTTTCTGGACCCGCCGTTCGGGGATGCCGCCAACGCCTGGAACGAAGCCCTTTTTCGGGACGTGATGGTGCGTGTCCACCCGTCCTTGCGTGCAGGGGCCATGATTTATCTGGAGGCCGGGCGGCCCTGGCAGGAGGCGGATCTGCCCGCCTTGCCTTGGCGCCTGCATCGGCACGGGAAAGCGGGCGCGGTGCACTACCACCTGTTCGTGCTGGACGCTGAATATGCCCCCGCAGGCGCAGCGGTTGAGGATAATCGGGTGCTATGAGCAACCCGACCCCTTCCTCGACCACCCGCACCGGTGTCTACAGTGGCACCTTTGACCCCATCACCCTGGGTCACGAGGACGTGATCCTGCGCGCAGCTGCGCTGTTTGACGATTTCATTGTCGCGGTGGCGGTGGCTCATCACAAAAAGACCCGCTTCACCCTCGACGAGCGGATCGCCATGGTGGCCGAGGTGTTCCAGCATCAGCCCCGCATACGCGTGTTGCCGTTCGAGGGACTGATCATGGACTTTTGCCGCCAGCATGCAGCCCAGGCGGTGGTGCGAGGCATACGCAACCTGACGGACTTTGACTATGAGGCCCAGATGGCGGCCATGAATCGCAAGCTGTTGCCCACAGTCGACACATTGTTTTTGTTGCCGCAGCCGCAGCTTCAGTGCATTTCCAGTACGCTCGTCCGTGAAATTGCGCTGCTGGGTGGTGACGTGATGGCCATGGTCAGCCCAACGGTGGCCCGTCGTCTGGCGTCACCTGCGCGCTAAATCTGGCGTTGATGGAGTCTTGCAATGGCCTTGATGATCACCGATGAATGCATCAACTGTGATGTCTGTGAGCCCGAGTGCCCGAATCAGGCCATCTCCATGGGGGACGATTATTACGTGATCGATCCTGGCCGCTGCACCGAATGCGTCGGTCACTTCGACGAGCCTCAGTGTGTGCAGGTGTGTCCCGTGGAGTGCATTCCCATCCACCCGGAGCACATCGAGAGCCGCGAAACCCTCTGGCAGAAGTATCAGCGCTTACAGCGTCTCGCCACTTCCTGACGCCGGTGTGGGTGGAGGCACCGGCGGTTTGGCCGGTTTCGGACGTGGCGGCTTGCTGGCGTGAATCTGGGCGGTCGCCTTGTCCATGCGGCCCGCCAGCAGGTCGGGCAGGGCTTTGAGTGATCGGATCATTGCCTGCTCAATGGCTTCGCGCTGATCGGGGGCCGGTTTTTTGAGCACCCAGTCCACCACCTCACTTTTCACCCCAGGGTGACCGATGCCGATGCGCAGCCGCCAGTAGTCCGGGCTGCCCAGCTGGGCATGGATATCTCGCAGGCCGTTGTGACCGGCATGTCCGCCGCCTTTCTTGAGCTTGAGTTCACCGGGGTCGATGTCCAGTTCGTCGTGGGCGACCAGGATGGCTTCAGGGGGAATCTTGAAAAAGCGGGCGAGTGCAGCCACCGATTGACCCGAGCGGTTCATGAAGGTCGTGGGTTCCAGCAGCCAGAGGAGTTCACCCTGGATCGTGGTCCGGGCGCAGCGTCCAAAGTAAGCGCGCTCTGGCTGCAGCGAGACGTTCAACTCGCGAGCCACCGACTCCAGCCACCAGAAACCGGCATTGTGACGGGTGTCTTCGTAAGAGGGTCCGGGATTACCCAGTCCGACCAGCAGCTTGATCATGCAACAGGCCTTCAGCAAATGAGAGGACGAGCGAAAGGATGGGCGAGTAAAAAGGCCCGCACGGAGCGGGCCTGAATCGGAGCGCAGGAAGAATTATTTCTTCTTCTTGCCCTTCTTGTCGTCAGCGGCGCTGGCGACCGGTGCAGCAATGACTTCCTCCACCGGTTCCACGATGGTGGCGATGGTGGGGTTGGGCTTGCCATGGGTGACGATCTTGACGCCAGCGGGCATCTTGAGGTCGTTGGCGTGGATGGACTGACCCTTCACGGCTTCACCCAAATCCACCTCGATGAATTCGGGCAGCTGGATGGCCAGGCACTCGATTTCGATTTCGGTGATCACGTGATTCACCAGGCACTTGTCGATCTTGACGGCCGGTGAGTTCTCGGCGTTGATGAAGTGCAGAGGCACTTTCTTGTGCAGGCGGGTCTTGTCGTCCACGCGCTGGAAGTCCACATGCAGAACCTGGGGCTTGAACGGGTGGTACTGCACATCACGCAGCAGCACTTTTTGAACTTGGCCGTTCAGTTCCATGTCGAGGATGGAGGCGTGGAAAGACTCCTTTTGAACCGCGTGCCACAGGGCATTGTGGTCCAGTTCGATGGTGGCGGGGGCAGCATTGCCACCAAACACGATGCCCGGTGCACGACCGGCATTGCGCAGGCGGCGGCTCGCACCCGTACCCTGCTTGCTGCGCTCAAAAGCGACAAATTTCATGATTCAACTCCATAAAGGGCCTGGCCGCGACCAGCGCAGTCCCAAACATAAAAAGCACACCCTCCGAAAACGGTGTGCCGCTTTTTGTTGCAGTTCGAGCCGCCGCTTCAGGCGGCGTCCGAATCTGCAAACAAACTCATCACCGACTCCCCGCGGGTGATACGCGCGATGGTTTCGGCCATCAGCGGTGCCACGGAGAGCTGGCGGATCTTGGAGCAAGCCTGTGCAGCCTGGCTCAAAGGAATGGTGTTGGTCACGACCACTTCGTCGAGCGCGTCGCCTTTGGCGATGCGGTCGATGGCCGGGCCCGAGAAAATGGGGTGGGTGCAGTAGGCG
Organism: Burkholderiales bacterium; assembly: GCA_030602985.1. Classification (GTDB taxonomy): domain Bacteria; phylum Pseudomonadota; class Gammaproteobacteria; order Burkholderiales; family Burkholderiaceae_C; genus UBA997. Next base: position 10,187 of record JAUVYR010000010.1, on the reverse strand, counting down.
TATACCTTCTTGGCACCGCGCTCCTTGAGCACTTCGGCGGCCTTCACCAGTGTGCCGGCGGTGTCGATCATGTCGTCCATGATGACGCAGTTGCGGCCTTCGATGTCACCGATCACATGCATGACTTCAGACACATTGGGTTTAGGCCGACGCTTGTCGATGATGGCCATGTCGCAGTTGAGCTGCTTGGCCAGAGCGCGTGCACGCACCACGCCACCCACGTCTGGCGAGACCACCAGCAGATCGGCATAGTTCTTGGCGCGAAGATCACCCAGCAACACCGGCGATGCGTAGATGTTGTCGACCGGAATGTCAAAGAAGCCCTGAATCTGGTCGGCGTGGAGATCCATGGTCAGCACGCGGTTGATGCCCACCACCTGCAACATGTTGGCCACGACCTTGGCCGAAATGGGCACACGGCTGGAACGCGGGCGGCGGTCCTGTCGGGCATAGCCGAAATAGGGGATGACGGCCGACACGCTGACGGCGGACGCGCGCTTCAGCGCGTCGACCATGATGACGAGTTCCATCAGGTTCTCGTTGGTCGGGGCGCAGGTGGACTGCACCACGAAGACATGACGGGCACGAACGTTCTGGGTGATTTCGACGGTGACCTCGCCGTCCGAGAAGCGCCCGACATTGGCCAGGCCCAGACGGGTGCCCAGATGCTGAGCAATCTCCGCCGCCAGAACCGGATTGGCGTTACCGGTGAACAACATGAAATCCGGTGTTTGCACTGGCGAGAACGTTTGCATGGATAGCTCGGCGCAGGTAATAAATTTGGCAGGGGAGGAAGGACTCGAACCCTCGCATGCCGGAATCAAAATCCGGTGCCTTAACCAACTTGGCGACTCCCCTACACGGGTTCGTTGCTGACGCAACGCACCTGATGCAGTGTGTGTTCACTTCGTCTGAACAACGGGCGGTAGTATAACCGCTAACGCCACTCAAACAGAGGGTGAACCCTCAAATTGTTGCAATGCCTGGATAACCAGCGTTCAGGCAATGAACTGCAATCCTGATCGTGTTGGACAGGTGCGAATATCGCACTACCAGACCCTGTCATTCGAGGATGCAATCCTTTGCCTTCCATCCACTGCAAACCGATACCGATATCGGGGCACAGCTGGCTGGCTACCGCTTGCAAGTCATTGCGACCAAAAAGAATCTGTTCTTCTTGAGGACTCTGACCGTATGCAGCAAAGTCTTCCATTGTAACGCGTTTTGCATCCCTTTTCAATGCCGGGTGCGTGAAAATCGCCGGCGTGGATACGCCGCTCGGTGGTTTGAGCACCAGAAACCGCTGCTGAGGCAGTTCGATCGGCTTCAGTTGCTCACCTATGCCTTCCACCCAGGCCGATTGACCGCCCAGAAAGAATGGGACATCCGCGCCGAGGGTCAGCCCGATCTCGGACAAGGCTGAACGATCCAGGCCCAGCCCCCACAAGCGATTCAAGGCCATTAAGGTGGTGGCGGCATCACTGGAGCCACCCCCCAGACCCGCTTGAACAGGAATGCGTTTTTTCAGCCCAATGTGGACACCTGTCAGGCAGCCAGTTCGTGCTTGCAGCCGGGTCGCTGCTTGCACCACCAGGTCATCTGCAGGCAGGGCAGGGCTTCCATCCAGGTCCTCCCGGGTGATGAGGCCGTCTGAGCGTCTCTCAAAGTGCAGCGTGTCACACCAGTCGATGAGGGCGAAGATCGATTGGAGGTCGTGGTAGCCGTCAGCGCGCTGGCCGACCACGTGCAGAAAGAGATTGAGTTTGGCGGGTGCTGGAACATCCAGCAATTGCTTGAGGGCCATGATCACTGCATAACGAGTCGCAATTGCACCCTGGGAGTGGGTTCAAAGCGTTGCGCCTGGATACGCCCATCGGCGTGCCGGCTGAGGTCCGCCTGCCAGCCGTCCAGTGTCGCTGGCTGGCCATTGAGCCACTGGAAGAGGGCTGACATGGGCAATGCAGTACCCGTCAGTGCAGTGGTCAGGTCGTCCATGTTGGCATAGCGCTGTCGATCGTTACCACGGATCAGTTCCGCTTCGGAGGCGGACCATCGAGCAATCCCGAGAAGCTGTCCAAAGGGCGACGTCAGCCGGATTTCACCTGCACCGGGATGACCCTGCAGGTCGAACAATGCGCTGAAATGCTGTGGCGTGTCTTCCTGAATGGTCAGTGCCAGGCGCCCACTCCAGCGATTATCGATATCCGCCGGTGTGACGGTCGGCCCGGTGGCACAGCCCACCATCAGTCCAGCACCCATCAAGGCGGCTATCCAGGCACGACGCCTCATGGCTGGACCTTCAAGCGCTGCAAGGTTTCGACCAATGTCGTGTTTTCAGGATCCAGCAACAAGCCTTCGCGCCAGATCACCAGGGCATCCTCCCGCTGGTTCAGCGTCCAGAGCACTTCGCCCAGGTGTGCCGCAATTTCGGCATCGGGCATGCGCTGGTAAGCATCCCTGAGTATGCGCAACGCCTCTTCCTTGTTGCCCATACGGAATTCCACCCAGCCGAGGCTGTCCAGAATGTGCGCGTCATGGGGGGACGCGGCCAATGCCTTGAGAATCAACTCTCGCGCTTCCTCCAGCCGCTCATTGCGGTCGGCCAGGGAATAGCCCAGCGCGTTGAAGGCGTGGTAATAGTCCGGATGGCGCTCCATGATGCCTCGGAGCAGGGACTCCATCAGGGGGAAGTCACCTGCCTTGAGGGCGGCAAGGGCTTGTTCGTAGATGATGTCCGGGTCGTGGGGAAAGCGTTCAGCCAGTGCCGTGAATACATCCAGCGCTTCTGCGTAAGCCCGTGCCTCCCTGAGCATCTGGGCTTCCGCCAGCAGTTTGCGTCGCGCATCGGATTCGTGCCGCTCGGGTTGTCGCTGGATCAGTGCACGGGCCTCGGCGATCTGCCCTTGCCGGGCGAGCAGGCTGGCACGGCGCAGCTGGGCAAACAGCAGGTCTTCCGAGTTGTCTATGCGGTCCAGCCAGGCCGATGCCGCTTCGAAGTCACGTTGTTGTTCAGCGATCTGGGCCAGTTGCAGGTAGGCCTGGGTTCGCCCGATCTGTGCCTGATCAGGCGGGAGGCTGGCGGCGAGCGCCAGGAATCGCTCCAGTGAGCGGGTGGCCTCAGCCGGCTGTCGTTGCTGGGCTTGCAAAATGCCTTGTAGCAACCAGGCTTCTGGATGGTCGGCCTGCTGCGCCAGCAGTCGGTCGAGTTCCCCCTGGGCGGCACGCCATTGCCGGTTGTCCAGTAGGGTCCGGATGTAGGCGACGTGAATGGTGTGGCGCTGGTTAGGGTCGCCGGTGATGCGCTGTGCCAGAAAGCTGTCTACCAGCGATTGGGCCTCGGCCTCACCCAGCTCGAACAATTCAACCGCCAGCGCAGCGGCAAACACCGAATCGGGCTGTGCCTGAAGTCCCGATCGGGCCGACTGCAGCGCGGCTGGCAGGTTCTGCTGGTTCATTTCCATCCGGCCAATCGCTGCCCAAGCGGCGCCAGCAGTCTGGCGATCGCGCAGAGCCGTGCGCAGGGCGTCGCGCGCCGCTTGCAAGGCCGCAGCCCGGTCGCTGGTACGCGACAGTGCCTGTGGAATGGCGCTGATCACCTCATTGCGGCGCTCTGGTGGGGCCATTTCTATCAGGCGAGTCAGGGCCCGGGTCACGTCAGAGGGCCGATTCAGTGCCAGCAGTATCTGTAATTCGTATCGCAGGGGCTCATCGGATGCCGGGAAGGCGCGTGCCCAGTCTTGCGCAGCCGACAAGGCGGCGTTGCCAGCACGGTTCTGCAGGGCGATGTCGACGGCGCGTCGGTACAGCTCCGCGCGTTGGGTACGGTTGGCCGCGTCCAGCATCAAAGAGTAGGCGGCGCCGGGGTCGCTGTTGAGCAACTGCAGCTCTGCAAGCAGCAGCTGGTAGAACAGGACACCATCAAGGTCAGGCGAGCGCGACATGACGGGGGAGTTGGCGTCGGGCGAGCGGACTGTTTGCGCATGGGTGACCCCGGAATTCCATGCCATGACACCCGCCAGGCACAACGTGCCCAGCGCCCATCGAAAACGAGGCCGGTGGGTGGGGTTTCGATGGGGGATGTTGCAGCAGGCCGTATCCATCCACCCATGATAATGGATAGCCCTAGACTCAGCAGATCAGTGCACCATGCCCGAATTGCCCGAAGTGGAAGTGACCCGCCTGGGTCTGGTCGATCATGTCACTGGCGCACGCATTCAGGCGTTGCACCTGGGCAAGCCTTTGCGCTGGCCACTGGGGGTCTCTGTGGACCGACTGCGGGGTCAGCTCATTCGGCATATCAGGCGCCGCGGCAAGTATCTCCTGCTTGATCTGGACGAGGGTTTGTTGCTGATTCATCTGGGGATGTCTGGCCATCTGCGTTTTGATCGCGCACTCCCGCCACCGGGTCCGCACGACCACATGGATCTGCACACCGATCGTGGCGTGCTTCGTCTGCACGATCCCAGACGTTTTGGGGCGGTGGTGTTTGCCGAGAGTGAGTCTGATCCGCAGGCCCGTAAACTGCTGGGCCGGCTCGGGGTGGAGCCGTTGACGCAGGCGTTCGATCCTGCCGAGTTCCACCGGGCATTGAAAGCGCGGCGCGCGCCCATCAAGCAGGTCCTGCTGGCCGGGGATGTGGTGGTCGGCGTTGGCAACATTTATGCCGCTGAAGCCCTGTTCAGGGCGGGTATCCGGCCGACCATGAAGGCCCATCGCCTCAGTGCTCAGCGGACAGGGCGCCTGCATGAGGCCATCCAGGCGGTGCTGGCCCGCGCCCTGGCCGTGGGTGGCAGCACACTGCGCGATTTCGCCAACACAAACGGTGGATCGGGCTACTTTCAGCTCGAAACGATGGTCTATGGCCGGGCGGGTGAGCCGTGTCGGGTTTGCCAGACACCCATCAAGCTGCTTCGGCAGGGCCAACGCTCCACGTTTTTCTGTCCCACATGTCAGAAGTTCTGAAGTGCGGTGCTATATTGTCCAAATGCCTTTTCTGATAGCCCTCTAACAGGTCCTCGCTCATGTCATTCATACAGGAATTTGACGACCACACCGTCTGGCGCAGGGAGAAAGTCCGCCACCTGCAGGACCTGGCCGACTGGCTCGACCGGCAAGAATTGCTGGATGCCGGTACGCAGGAACGGCTCAAGCAGTTGCAAGAGCGCCTGGGTTCTGACAAGGTCATGGTGGCCTTCGTGGCCGAATTTTCTCGGGGCAAGTCCGAACTGATCAACGCGGTTTTCTTTGCGGGTTATGGTCGCCGCATCATGCCGGCCAGCGCCGGGCGCACCACCATGTGTCCCACGGAGCTCGGCTACGACGACGACGTCCCCCCCTGTTTGCGCCTGCTGCCTATTGAAACCCGGCTGCAGCCGCAATCGTTGCTGGAGTGGCGCAGTGCGCCTGATCAGTGGGAGCGTCTCGAGCTGGATGTCAATGACCCGGAACAGCTGGCCCAGGCCATCGAGAAGGTGGCGGAAGTCCGTCGGGTGACGCCGGATGAGGCGCGTGCCCTGGGTTTCTGGCATGAAGACCAGCCAGACGACAATCCCCTGATTGGCCCTGACGGCCTGGTCGAGATTCCCCGTTGGCGCCATGCGCTCATCAACATGGCGCACCCTTTGCTCAAAAAGGGGTTGGTGATTCTGGACACCCCCGGCCTGAATGCGATCGGTGCTGAGCCTGAACTGACCATCAGCCTCCTGCCGCAAGCCCATGCCGTGGTGTTCATTCTGGCAGCGGATGCGGGTGTCAGCAAGTCCGACCTGGCCATGTGGCGGGAGCACCTGGCCCCTTCGGCGGAACAGATGGACGCCCGGCTGGTGGTGCTCAACAAAATCGACACTCTCTGGGATGATTTGAGCACACCAGCCTACATCGAAGCGCAAATTCGCCGTCAGCGTGAAGAGTCAGCGACGGTGCTGGGCTTGAAATCCGATCAGGTGATTGCGGTGTCGGCTCAGAAAGGTCTGCTGGCCAAAGTCCGGCAAAATGACGCCCTGCTGGCTGAAAGTCGCCTCACCGATCTGGAGCAGGCCCTGGCCGATGATGTGCTGGGCAAGCGGCGCACGATGCTGGAGACGGACATCGATGTATCGCTGAAACAACTCCGCCAGGACGTCAGCCAGCAACTGCACGCCAGAAAACGGGAGTTGATGGAGCAGATTCAGGAGCTTGAAACTCTGCGCGGGAAAAACGACGCCGTGATCCGCCAGATGCGCATGCGTATCGAGCAGGAGCAAAAGGAGTTTGACCAGGGCGGGGCGCGTATTCAAGCCGTCCGATCGGTGCACCTGCGTGAACTCAAAGAGCTGTTTGTCCAACTGGGCAGCAATCGACTCAAGGCAGACATTGCCAGTCTGGCTCAGGCACTCAAGCAGCCTGGCATCAAACTGGGTGTGAAAAAGTTCTACAGCGATGCGTTCGCCCGGCTGTACGGCAGTTTCGCTCATATCCAGGGCATGGCAGAGCGCATTGAAGAGCAACTGGCGGCCTCCTTTCGCCAGTTGAACGCGGATTACGGCCTGGCCTTGCAAATGCCGGAAAAGCTGGACCTGCAACCATACTTCAATCAACTGTCGGTCATCGAGAGCAATCACCTGCAGTATCTGGGCGTCACCAACGCCTTTCGCCTGGCCCAGCCGGAATTTGCGGATCGCCTGTCCAAAGCCATCCTGTCAAGGCTGCGCCAACTGTACGCGGACGCGTCCAATGACGTGGAGCTCTGGAACCAGACCTCCACTTCGCAGCTGGATGTCCAGCTGCGCGAGCGACGCAAGAATTTCGCGCGGCGCATCGAGGCGGTTCATCGCATTCAGGAAGCCGCTGGCGGCCTCGAAGAGCGGTTGGCGGAACTGCAGGCTCGCTTACAGGTGGTTGAGTCGGACATGGAAGAGTTGGCCCGCCTGACCTTGCCTGAGCGGGTCATGACTGAGGCACCCATCGAGGCATGAGTGACTTTTTCCAGTCTGTGGTGGACTGGCAACTCATGCATGGCCGCCATGGCCTGCCGTGGCAAGGGAGTCGGGACCCTTACCGTGTCTGGCTCTCGGAAATCATGCTGCAGCAGACGCAGGTCTCCACGGTGCTGGCGTATTACCCGCGCTTTCTTGAACGTTTTCCCACCCTGCATGCCTTGGCTGCAGCGCCCGAATCAGCGGTCATGACGCTGTGGAGCGGGCTGGGTTATTACAGCCGGGCGCGGCACCTGCATCGTTGCGCGCAGGTCGTGGTGGCCGAATGGGATGGGCAGTTTCCGCGAACAGCCGCTGAATTGCAGCAATTGCCCGGCATTGGCCCGTCCACGGCGGCGGCCATCGCCGCCTTCTGCTTTGGCGAGCGTGTGTCCATCATGGACGGCAATGTGCAACGCGTCCTGTCACGCTGGCTGGCGTTTGATCAGGATCTGGCGCAAGCCTCATCGGTCAAGACGCTGTGGGCCCTTGCGCAGGCGCTCATCCCGCCAGCGGCCACGCATCCACAGATGATCGCCTACACCCAAGGCCTGATGGATCTGGGTGCCACGCTGTGCCGAAGGACCAAACCGCACTGCCTGACCTGCCCGCTCCAACCGTCGTGTCAGGCGTTCGAACAGGATCGAACGGCGGCGCTGCCGGTCAAGCGCCGCACCCTCAAACGCCGCACCGAAGCCTGGTGGTTTCTGGTGCTTCGCCGCCCCGATGGCCACCTGTGGCTGGAGCCACGGCCATCGACTGGCATCTGGGCGGGGCTGTACACCTTTCCGCTGCTGGATGGCGCTGAGCAGGCTCGCAAGCCGCCCCATGGCGTTGAGTCGCTGGCCCCCGTATGGCATGAGCCCATTGCGCATGATCTGACGCATCGGGCTTTGCAGCTTCACCTGGTCGAATGGGCGGTGACCCATGACCATGACCGAGCAGGGGGGTGCTGGGTGGACCCCAGAGGCGATATGGATCTGGGCCTGCCGGCGCCTTTGCGCAGCTGGATTCGGCAGCGCGCTCAAGGCCTTTGACGTTCAGCGCTCAGTGATGCTGGCGTGCGTCCAGCTCACGGTGCCGGATCTGCACGGTCCCGTGGTCGCCGAACTGGCGAGCCAGTCGTTCCACCAGATACACCGACCGATGCTGGCCGCCGGTGCAGCCGATGGCCACCGTCACGTAGCTGCGGTGATCGGCCAACATGCGGGGCAACCACCGCTCCAGAAAAGTGCGGATGTGCTGCTCCATGTCGGCCACCTCGGGCTCCGCGTCCAGGTAGGCGGCGACAGGCGCATCCTGACCGGTCAGGGCGCGCAGCTCAGGTTCGTAGTGAGGGTTGGGCAGCATCCGCACATCGAACACGAAGTCGGCGTCCATGGGGATGCCGCGCTTGAAGGCGAAGGACTCGAATACCAGCGTGACCGAGGCCGGCTTGCGATTGAGCAAGGCCTTGATTTCGCTGCGCAAATGGGAGGCTTTGAGCTGACTGGTGTCCAGTACCAGCGCCCGCTCGCGCAATTCGCTCAGCATCTCACGCTCCAGCTCGATGGCGTCGATCAGTGCCCGGCGCTGGTCTTCGGTGTCCTTGAGCGAGAGGGGGTGCATGCGCCGCGTTTCCGAGAATCGCCGTACCAGGGTTTCGGTGGTGGTGTCCAGAAACAGCACGGTCAGGGGCTGGCCCTGCTGACGAATCGCCCGCAGGCGGTCCGGCAAGCCGGGCAGTGACTGGGCGCTGCGTACATCCATGGCCACGGCGACCCGCTCCGCCTTGTGCGCTCGCTCCACCTCGATCAGCGGTTCCAGCAGTTCTGGCGGCAGGTTGTCCACGCAGTAGAAGCCGGCGTCCTCCAGGGCATGCAGTGCCACGGATTTGCCTGAGCCGGACATGCCGGTGATCAGGACGAGCTGCATATCAGCTCCCGAGCATGGGCGAGGGTGGTGTCGGTCAGGCGATCTCCACCCAGCATGCGCGCCAGTTCCTTGACACGCGCTTCACCCTCCAGAGGTTGGACATCGCTGGTGGTCTGATGCGCCGTCTGGGTTTTCTCGACCCGCAGGTGGTCGTGGGCACATGCTGCCACCTGGGGCAGGTGAGTGACCGCCAGAACCTGTCGGTCCTGACCCAGGCGACGCATGAGCTGGCCCACGGTGTGCGCCACCGCCCCCCCAATACCGCTGTCAACTTCATCAAAAATCAGGGTGGGTGCCCGACCCAGTTCGCTGGTGGTGACCGAAATGGCCCGGGCTATCCGCGACAGTTCACCGCCCGAAGCCACCTTGCCCACAGGACGTGGGCTTGCGCCGGGATGACCTGCCACCAGGAATTCGATCTGGTCGATGCCATGGGCCTGAGGTTCCTCAAGGCTATGAAGGCGGACCTCGAAGCGACCGCCAGCCATGCCCAGCCCCTGCATGGCGTCGGTGATCGCCGTGGACAGGCGATCGGCGGCGGACTGGCGCTGCTGGCTCAATTGACGCGCCTGATCCATCAACTGCTGATGCGCTCGCTGCGCCTGCTGTTCCAGAGCATCCAGATCGGCAGACTTTTCCAGCGCGGTCAGTTCCTGTTTCCATTGGGCCCAGCGTTCTGGCAGGGACTCGGGAGGGCAACGGTAGCGGCGTGCCAGACCCAGCCAGCTGGCCAGTCGTTGGTCCAACGCTTCCAGCGCCGCCGGATCGACTTCGGTGTGGCTGGCATGGTGTTGCAGGTCATGGCAGGCGTCTTCGATCTGCGCCAGGGCGCCCTGCAGCGTCTCGGCCAGCACGGCGTATCGGGGTTCAATATGTTGTTGAGCCTGCAGGGCCTGCAGCGCCCGGTTCAAACGGTGGGAGGCACTGTCTTCGTCTTCATCCAGGGCCTGCAAGGCGGTCTGGGCCGCGTCGATCAGACCTTGGGCGTGCGCCAGGCGGCCCTGCTGGAGGTTGAGCTCCTCCCATTCCCCAGTTTGTGGATTCAGTTTGTCGAGTTCACCGATCTGCCATTGCAGACGATCCCGTTCCTGCTGCCAGGTGGCCTGTTGCTGGCGGGCGGTCTCCAGCAGGCGCGTGGCGTCACGCCAGTTCGTCCATAGCGCGCGCACCGGCTGGGCGTCGATTCGGGCATAGGCGTCGAGCAGCTGGCGCACGGTCTCAGGGCGCGTGAGGCTTTGCCAGGCATGCTGACCGTGTATGTCCACCAGCTCGTCGGCCAGAGCCTTCAACTGGCCTGCCGTGGCGGAGCTGCCATTGATC
>JAUVYR010000166.1 GCA_030602985.1 Burkholderiales bacterium | reverse complement strand
AGCTGGTCAACCGTCAGATCCCCAGCGCGATTGTTTTTGAAGACGAGCAGACCCTGGCCTTCATGGATCTGGGCCAGGTGAACCCGGGGCATGTGCTGGTCACCCTCAAGCGACATGCAGCCACTTTGCTTGACTGCACACCCGACGAAGCCGCCGCCCTCATGCGCACCGCGCATCGTGTGGCGCGGGCGGTGAAAGACACGTTCAACCCCCCCGGGCTGACGCTGCTCCAAGCCAATGGGAAGGAAGGGGACCAGACGGTTTTCCACGTGCACATGCATGTGGTGCCACGCCATGGCAACGACGGGATCGCTCTGTCATGGCCGCGCAAGGAACCAGCTTTCGAGGTGTTGCAGGGGTATGCGGAGAGGTTGATCCAGCATTTGGCTGAGCGTTAAGCGACACCCAAACAAAAAGCCCGCGCAAGGCGGGCTAAGTGCTTGTTTTATTTGGCTCCCCGACCTGGGCTCGAACCAGGGACCTACGGATTAACAGTCCGGCGCTCTACCGACTGAGCTATCGGGGAATAGCCTTGTATTCTAGCCCAAATTTCGGCCTATCTGAAGTGCCGGGTGGTCTCCAAACGCTGAATAACCAATCCCATGGCTTGCAGCCTTGTCAGCAAGGCCGCATACATCGCCGGGTCCACCTCAGGGGAGCGAGACAAAATCCAAAGAAACTCACGGCTGGGCTCACTGACTGCCACCAGCTGGTAGTCAGGGTCGAGATCAATCACCCAGTAGTTGCCCCAAACACTGGGCAGAAATGACAACCACGCAGGCGCAAAACGGACTTGAAGCTTGGGCGATGTTGCATCACCGATCTGGCGGGCTCGGCCCACCGCCTGAACCGACTCACCCCGATCATTGACGCAGCGATTGACCACCTCGATCTGCCCTGAAGGCAAGGCGCGATAGTCGGCCTGCGTGGAAGACACGCACATGCGCTGAAAGCGGTTCGGAAACTTGGCGATTTCGTACCAGGTGCCGACATAGCGTGACAGATCCAGCTGAGGAATGGTCACCAGCGGGCTGACGGCCTGGGAGGGTGCCTGTAAAGGCGCAGCCGCCACCCCGGCGCTTAGCCCGAGTAAGGCACTCCACACAACCATCATTCGGGCGATCAACAGATAGGGAAGCGTCATGCTTGGACATCATACGGCGGACGGCCAATCTCGTGCAGTTCTTGCGACCGCAAAACGCAAATGCCATGCACGCTGGGTAGCGTCCGCAGCAATGCCTGCGCCACCCGCTGACCGTCTACCGGACGATAAGGACCCGGCATCAGGGGTGCAAACAAGCGAGCCAACGGAATGGCCAGACTTTCGGCTAGCCGTGGAGCTTGCCCCAGATGGGCTCGGCTGTTGAGCAACAGTGACGGCTGGGCAATGACCAGCCCCGCCAGTGGCCGTTGCTTCAGGGCGTCCTCCAGCTCACCCTTGACGCGGTTATAGAACACGGAGGATCGGGCATCCGCACCTGCGGCGCTGACCAGCCCCAGGCGGCTAGCGCCTGCTTGAAGGGCGGCATCCGCCACCGCCCGGTTCGCGTCCAGATCGATGGCGCGGAAGGCGGCCTGGCTACCCGCCACCTTGAGCGTGGTGCCCAGTGCCAGATACACCTCATCGATGGGGGGTAATGCAGGCAGGTGGGTGAAATCCACCACATGGACCTGGAGTTTGCTGTGGGAGACCGCGAGCGGGCGGCGGGCCAGCGCATGCACAGTCCTCACGGATGGATCCGCCAACAGCCCTTCCAGCAAGAAGCGGCCAATCAAGCCGGTGGCCCCGGCGATCAGGACGTCACGTGACGCTTCAGTCATTTTTTTTCATACATGCCTCAAACAACGGGCTGGACAACCACCTCGCCAGCCACGCCTGTACGCCAGGGAGCGGTAGACTCGAAAACCAGGCGGGATCAACGGCAGCGAATTGCCGAACAAAGGGAAAAATGCCGATGTCAGTGGCGCAGGCCTCACTCCCACCCAGATACGCCTGTGTCTGCAATCTCTGCTCCAGTGGCTGCAGCAAGACCTCGACAGCGGCCAAGCGGTGCTGCGCTCGAACAGCCTCGCGTGTATCCGGTGTCAGCGTCTCGAATCGTTCAGGGTATTTATACCGATCCAGGTGATGCTTGAACAGACCGTCGTTGGTCTGCAGCAAAGTCTGGTGGTCGTTCGTGCAAGCGCGCTGCCACCATGGCCAGGCGGCGGGATGAGCGTCTGGGTGTGTCAAGGCCCATTCGACAATTGCCCAACTCTCGTCGATCACTTGACCATCTGGCAGAACCAGCACGGGCACTGTCCCTTTGGGCGAGGCCGTGAGCAATCCGGGGGGCTTGTCGCGTAGGCTGATTTCGTGCCTTTCAAAGGGCAAGCCGGCTTGCAGCAGAGCCATCCGCGCCCGCATGGCATAGGGGCAGCGGCGATAGGTGTATAGCAATGGGAGTGTCATGCGTGCTTCTGTACCCGTGGGTATGGGTGCACAGCATAAACCGCCTTTTCTTTCATGAGGCAAGGACTGTCAAATCCCTGTCACAATCCATCTTTATTATTCAATGATTCTTGAACTATCAAAGGATTGCAACATGGGCTTGAAAGTCGGTATCAACGGTATGGGACGTATTGGCCGCCTGGCACTGCGGGCCGCCATGGGCGCGGCTGAGCGCCCTGCTGACGACCCACGCGCAGGCCACCGCCTGGAGG
>JAUVYR010000019.1 GCA_030602985.1 Burkholderiales bacterium | reverse complement strand
CTGCTCGGGGTAAGCGGCACGCAGCCGCTCCAGCATTGCGTCTTCGCGGCGGCGGCCACCGCCAATGACCATGGGCAATCCCTTGAGTTGCGGGTAACGCAGCAGCTCGACGGACGCAAAGAAGGCGTCCATGTCGAGGTGGGCGATGCGGCGTGGATGGGCAGACACAGGCTGGGAGACAGATAGAAGGCGCAGCGGCTATGCTTGCCATTTTGCAACCGATCGGATATCCCCCATGAGCACCGAAACGTCCAAGGATTTTGAACAAGGCCTGGCCATGCGCAAGCGCGTGATGGGCGAGGCCTTCGTCGAGCGTGCCTTCAGTGGCTTGACGCCTTTCACCGAGCCCCTGCAGCAGTACATCACCCGCAACGCCTGGGGCGACGTGTGGCAGCGCCCTGGGCTGGACCTGAAAACCCGCAGCCTGATCACGGTGGCGATGCTGACTGCCATGGGCAGACAGAACGAGCTCAAGGGCCATGTGCGGGGCGCGCTGAACAACGGTGCCACCCCGCAGGAGATTCAGGAGGTGCTGCTGCACGCCAGCATCTACTGCGGGTTGCCCACAGCGGTGGAAGCCTTCCGTTCGGCGGCTGAGGTGGTGGACGGACCCAAGGGCTGAACCGGCTTAAAACGGCGGGGGCTTGGACCCGTCATCGTACTGGCGACGCAGTCGATCAAGCCCCTGCCGAAACGCCTCGGCATCGCCATGCTCAAAAAAAGACGGGTAACGGTCATGAGCCCCATACAGCCGCCTGGCGTGCTTGATCGGGCACCAGTACTGTTCGGTCCTGGCTGCAATTTCCCGGGCATAGGCGATCACGCCGTTTCCATAAGAGCAGTAAAAGCAATTGAATTTCTCGACGGCATTCAGATAAGGCAGGTCACTCCGGTCGAAGATCAGGTAATCGCGACGGCGGACCTTCGGGATCCGGTACACCGGAAAGCAGATGGCCTGATACACCGTGACAAACAGGTCCAGCAACGCAAAAACCGGCCATCCTGCGTAAATCACCGGGGCTGTCAACAGCACGGATAGACGCGATTGCCGGCAGTACCGCCACAGACCGATGCGCTGACGCCGTTGCATGTCCACAAAGCGCTCGGCGAGTGATTGGCGCTGTTGATCGAATTCCTGGCGCAATCGCGCGTACTCCTGCTCCATCTGGTCCTGCAAGGACTGAATACGCACCAGCAGCTCTTCAATTGAGGGGGGCATGGGGTTTCTCCTTCAAGACGGATCACCCGTCAACAGTCGTTGGACCAGATCCAGCGAACTGCTGGCCTGGTATTTGCGCATCAGACGGGCCCGATAAATCTCGACCGTTCGCGGGCTGATGGACAGGGCTTTGCCGATCTCCTTGGCTGTCAGGCCTTTCATAACCAGCGCGGCCACTTCGCGTTCGCGGCCCGTCAGTTCGGCCTTCACCGACCGCTTGGGCGACAAATCCTCAAAGCTCCAGATACCGGCTGCATGGGGGTCATTGCGGTCCAGCGCGCGTCCAGTCACGTGACACCAGAAGGTCTGACCCGCCCAACGCCCACCCACGCGTTTCATCACCCGTTCATCGGCATAGTGCCCTTTCGTGTTCAGAATAGGTGCAATGCGTTCGCCGAAACGCTCGAACTCGTCCATGCTGGGGTACAGGATCTGGAAGCTCTGCCCCACCAGCTCATCGGGGCTGGCGCCAAACATCTCGCAAACCGCCTGGTTGCAGTCCACCATGGTGCGGTGACGCGATACGACCAGCCCGACTGGCGCCAGATCAAATGCGAGTCGATAGTCGATATCAGAGGGGGGATGGGGGTTGAGCGGCATGTCGGTGAGGGTTGTGCTTTAGGCAATACTACGTATGCCAATACGTAGTATCGTATGGCTTTTCTTCATCACTGGATAGGAGCGTGCGAGCATGAACAAGGTGTACCCCAGCGCGGCCGAAGCCCTCAAGGGCGTGGTGGCCGACGGGCAACTCATCGCCGTCGGTGGTTTCGGCCTGTGCGGCATTCCCGAGGCGCTGATCGACGCGTTGCGTGACAGCCGCGTGAAGAATCTGACCGCCATTTCCAACAACGCGGGTGTTGATGGCTTTGGCCTGGGCAAGCTGCTGGAGACCCGCCAGATCAAGAAAATGATTTCCAGCTACGTGGGCGAGAACAAGGAGTTCGAGCGCCAGTACCTGGCTGGTGAGCTGGAGCTGGAATTCACCCCGCAGGGCACGCTCGCCGAGAAGCTGCGTGCGGGCGGCGCGGGCATCCCCGCCTTCTTCACCAAGACGGGCGTGGGCACCTTGGTCGCTGAGGGCAAGGAACTCCGTGAATTCGATGGGCAGACCTACGTGATGGAGCGCTCGCTGGTGCCGGATGTCGCGCTCATCAAAGCCGATGTGGCTGACCGTTCGGGCAACCTGCGCTTCAATCTCACGGCCCGCAACTTCAACCCGGCGGCCGCCACGGCCGGCAAGATCTGCATCGTGGAAGTGGAGCGTGTGGTGGCTACGGGCGAAATCGCTCCCGACGACGTGCACTTGCCCGGCATCTACGTGCACCGCATCGTGGTCAACCCCACGCCTGAAAAGCGCATCGAAAAGCGCACCACCCGCGACCGCAAAGTCTGATCAGGAGAACACTCATGCCTTGGACCCAAGACCAGATGGCCGCGCGTGCGGCACAAGAACTGCAAGACGGCTTTTACGTCAATCTCGGTATCGGTATCCCGACGCTGGTGGCCAACCACGTGCCCGACCACATTGAGGTGTGGCTGCAGAGCGAAAACGGCATGCTGGGCATCGGCCCTTTCCCCTACGAGGACGAGGTGGACGCTGACCTGATCAACGCCGGCAAACAGACGGTGACGACCATCAAGGGCTCATCCATCTTCGGCTCCGACCAGTCTTTCGCCATGATCCGCGGCGGCAAGATCAACCTCTCCATTCTGGGTGCCATGCAGGTCACGCACAAAGGTGATCTGGCCAACTGGATGATCCCCGGCAAGATGGTCAAGGGCATGGGCGGTGCCATGGACCTCGTGGCCGGCGTGCCGCGCGTGATCGTGCTGATGGAGCACGTGGCCAAAAAGAAGGACGGCACCACCGACCTCAAGATCATTCCCGAATGCACCCTGCCCTTGACGGGCAAGGGCGTGGTCAACCGCATCATCACCGATCTGGGCGTGATGGACGTGACGCCCGAAGGCCTCAAGCTGGTGGAGCTGGCTGACGGCGTCACCCGTGAAGAAATCCAGAGCAAGACGGGCGTGCCGCTGCTCTGATGTCGGCAAATCCGGCAGGTAACCTCAGGCAGATGCCTGGGGTTGGCCTGTGATCAGCGCCGTCAGGCTCTGCGCGATCACGGGATCCTGTAAATTGGTGGTCAGTCGCTCAGCTAGCGTCGCCTTGAGATAAGGCCTGACCAAGGCCGTGTCCAGCGAGTCATCGCTGTCCCATTCAAACGCTTCCCACTGAGCTGGCGTGACTCTGGCGAGTTGTTCGCCAACTCGCGCACACCAGTAGCTCAGCGCGGTGGCTGTGGCTTCTGGCCTTACAGCCAGATAGGGTTGTTCCAGGCAAGCGTCCATGCGTGCTACCTGCTGGACGATCGGGCCCGGTAATCCCCAGTGGGTCATCAAGAGCTCACCCAACCCGGCCCCTGATACACCCAGCATCTCTTGCTCCGCTTGGGTGCGTTCCAGCAGATTCATGTTGGGCATGGAAGCTGACCGATCCTCGGGCATGAGAGTCAGCGCAGCCATAGGACCCAGGAACGAGAGCACCACCTGCGTGACCATGACGCCCCCTTCAGGCATCCCGAGTTTTGACGCCAGCTTGGCGCACAACTCGCTGCCGATCGCACTGGCCTTCCAGTAATGTTCAAACGCCGGGCGCAGCGTGGGCGACGCGACCGCAAACGAGGCATTGAGCATGTGTTGCATGCAGATCGAGCGCACAGAGTTGAGCCCGAGAAAGGTGATACCCTGGCCGAGATGCCCAACCGGCTGCCGGAGTCCGTACAAAGGTGAGTTCACGGTAGCCAGCACCTTGGCAGCCAGGGCAGGTTCGCTCATCACCAGTTCAGCGATTTCGGCGGAACTCGCTTTTTGCAAGTAACTGGGTGAGGTCAGTTGCTGCAGGGCACGGGGTGGCCGGGGGAGAGATTCCAGCCGTTGAATCAGGGATTGCCGCCGTTCATCCGTCAAGGCTGATGCATCCAGCCGGAAAAAGCCAGCCAAAGGGCTGGGGATATCGATGGCTGGCAGTTCGATGGCGACGGCCGTCGTCGGGGGGCAGACACGGGAGCCGGCTCAGGAGTGCTGACCCTGGGAGCAGCTCACTTCTCAACCTGCTGGTCCCCCGGTTTGGCCAGCCACCTGATCACCCACCAGGCAATCACCCCCAGAAGCACCACCCCAGCCAGAATCAGTTCCATGGTTTCTTCGAATATTTTGTTGGAGCCTTCACTGTAACTCAACTGCTAGAGTTAGAAGTGACCGTTAAAACGGGACGGCAGACTCGAAAGTCATCGAGTCCTTGGTCACCGGATGTTTCAATGCGAGCTGCGTCGCATGCAAGAGCAGACGCGGTGCCATGCGGATCTGTTCAGGCGTCGCGTACAACTCATCGCCCAGTATCGCGTGGCCCATGCTCATGAGATGAACCCGCAGCTGATGCGAGCGCCCGGTCACTGGCATGAGCTGCAAGCGGGTGGCATTCGGCAGCCCGGCCGGTGTCGGGTGCCGACGCCAGCGGGTGTGGCTGGGCTTGCCGAGGGTGTGATCCACCTTGCTACGTGGGCGGTTGGGCCAGTCCACGATCAGGGGCAAACGGATGTCGCACCACCCTTCTGCATCGGCTGAAGCATCGTCGGGTTGACCAGCGACGATGGCGACATAGCGTTTGGAAACCTCGCGCTGGGCAAACTGACGGCTCAGTTCACGTTGGGCATGCTCGCTGCGCGCCATCACCAACAGACCGGAGGTTGCCATGTCGAGGCGGTGGACCACCCGCGCATCCGGATAGGCTGCCTGGGCGCGGGCGCTCAGGCAGTCGGCATTCTCGGGGCCGCGCCCAGGCACCGAGAGCAAGTCAGCCGGCTTATCGAGCACCAGCAACGCGTCATCGGCATGGACGACCGTCAGGATCACCACTCGGCGCCTTCCACCAGAAAGCGGACCCGGCGCTGCCCTTGCCATTCGTCCGCGTCCAGCCGAAAGGCCAGACGGGCCCTGGAGGGCAATGGGTCTGCATGGCCGAACCAGATGCCATCGACCAGTTCACCGCCATGCCGCACCTTGAGTTGCATGTGTTTCTGGCCCACCAGCCGTTGTGACACGATCTCCAGCTCTTCGCAAAACACCGGGGGGGCGAATCCCTGCCCCCAGACTTGCTGATGCAGGGTGTCGACCAGATCCACCCGGCGGTACTGCGGGTCTAGCTCGCCATCGGCTTCCAGCCGACGCTCCAGGGTCGAGGCATCCAGCCATTCGCGGGCAATCTGCTGGAAAGCGACATCAAAAGTGTCGAGGTGCTCCTCGGCGATCGTGCAGCCCGCTGCTGCCGCGTGACCGCCAAACCGCAGCAGGACATTCGGGTGGCGCTTGGCCAGCAGGTCCAGTGCATCACGCAGGTGAAAACCGGGGATGGAACGACCCGAGCCTTTGAGCTCGTGAGACTTGCCTGGCGCCTGGCTGGCGGCAAACACAAACGTGGGACGGTAGAGTTTGTCTTTCAGTCGGGCAGCCACGATGCCGATGACGCCTTCGTGAAAGTCGGGGTCGAACAGGCACAGGGCCGGGGGTGGGGTTTCCGCTTCATCCCACAGCGATTCGGCCAGTTGCATGGCCTGGTCGCGCATGTCCCCTTCGAGGGACTTGCGCTCGCGGTTGATCTGGTCGAGCTGCATGGCCAGTGCCTCGGCTCGGCTCGAGTCATCGGTCGCGAGGCATTCTATGCCCAGCGTCATGTCGCTGAGGCGGCCAGCCGCATTGAGTCGTGGCCCCAGGGCAAAACCGAGGTCGAAGCTGGTGGCGCTGCGTGCTTGCCGCCCAGCCACGCTGAACAGGGCCTGCATGCCGGCGGGCATTTGCCCCGCACGGATGCGGCGCAAGCCTTGAGCCACCAGTCGCCGATTGTGGGCGTCCAGTTTCACCACATCGGCCACAGTGCCCAGGGCCACCAGAGGCAGGAGCGTGTCGATTCGGGGTTGCAGTGCGGCGGTGAAGACGCCTCGTTCACGCAACTCGGCGCGCAAGGCGAGCAGCACATAGAACATCACCCCGACCCCGGCAATCGACTTGCTATGGAACGGGCAGTCTGGTTGGTTCGGGTTAACGATCACGCAGTCCTGGGGCAGGGCGATCTGCCCGTTCAGCACGGCGGGCAGGTGATGGTCTGTCACCAACACCTGCATGCCCAGTGCACGGGCATGAGCGACGCCATCCACGCTGGCAATGCCGTTATCCACCGTGACCAGGACATCGGCCCCAAGCGCCTTGACACGTTCGGCAATCGAAGGCGTGAGGCCATAGCCATCGGTCACGCGGTCAGGCACCAGATAGTCCACCCGCGCCCCGCCGAGCGGTTCCCCCAGCAGGCGCAGGCCGCGCAAGCCCGTGGCACAGGCGGTGGCCCCGTCGCAATCGTAGTCGGCCACGATGCAGATGCGCAGGCCTTGTTGCAAGGCATCGGCCAGCAAGCGTCCGGCCTCGGGTGCCCCCTTCATCTGATCCGGAGGCTGGAGCAAGGCCAGACTGTCGTCGAGTTCGTGGGTGTGCTGTATGCCCCGGGCGGCATACAGGCGGGCCAGTAGCGGGTGGATCCCCGCCTGCTCCAGTGTCCACACCGCGCGGGGCGGGACGTCGCGCATGACGATTCTCATAGGGACCCGAGTATGCCAGCCGGGTCGAACGGCACCGGCTTGCCGGGCCACCATTTGCGCCACCAGGGCTGCTTCGACCGCATCGGGGCGGAACCCGTGGATGGTTGGCTGTGCCAGGCCTGCCAGCCCCGCTCCCCGCACAGAATGAGCTGAACCGCTTCGCCGCTGGCTGCACGTGCCAGCCACTGCGGCAGCACCTCACTGTCGAGGCGGCTCCAGGCCTGCGCCCAGGCTGGCCAGTGGCCGGCGAGCGCGGCCTGCCGCAAGCGGCTGTCCATGGTCGGTCCAGGCCCCAGTCGTTCATGGGGGTCCAGGCGACCGCTGCCGCTGATCCAGAAGCCATTGAGTGGCGCCACCCCGCGCGCAACACGCTGGTCGTTCACCGGATGGGTGTAGAACAGCATCTGGGCCTCGTTCTGCAATCGTAGCAAGGGCCGAACGGCCGGGTGCTGGCTGGCATCAGGTAGCCAGCCGTCCAGTCGCCGGTTGGCCACGCGATCCATGCTGGCCCAGGGCACGGCGGCCAATGCCTCGCCTTCTGCGCGCCATCGATCGGGTTGTTCGTAGATCAGTTGCAGGCCGTCTTCTTCGGCCCAGGGTCGCAACGCTTCCAGCAAGGCCAGCGATTCCTCGGCCTGGACATCCAGTGTATCTGCCGGCTGCAGGCTGACCTGTTCCATGCCGACCGTCCAGTGGCAGGGCTGGAACCAGGCGCAACCCACCCCAGGCCTTTGCGCCGTCCAGGCTGCCAGCGGCAGGGTGCCATCGGGTCGCTGCGCCCAGCCCAGGCTGTGGGCCAGTGCCTGCTCGTGCGGGGTGTTCATCCGATACGGATCATCCCCCTGTACAGGGGTGGGGGACCAATCGCGGGTGATCTGTTGCAGATGAGGGAGATCAAGGCCCGCCAACGTGGTCCGGCAGGCCTCGTCTTCAGCGATGGCAAATGGAACGATCAGGGTGGCGGCGGAATCTGGAGGGGTCATGGTGTGCAGTGCGAGTGCCCGTGATGCAACACCGGATTGTCCGGGATGCCACAATGCACCCTCGCGAATGCGGAGAAACATGCAAATTCCTTACGAATGCTTGCTGGGCTGGCGTTACACGCGCGCCGGTCGTGGCACCCGACGCAACGGGTTCATTTCCTTCATCAGCGGTGTCTCCATGCTGGGCATCGCCCTGGGCGTGGCCGCGCTCATCATCGTGCTGAGCGTGATGAACGGCTTCCAGAAAGAGGTGCGCGACCGCATGCTGGGCGTGCTGTCTCATATCGAGGTGTTTGCCCCAGGCGGCGAGGCCTTGCCGGATGTGGCCCTGACCCTTCAGGAAGCCCGTGCCCACCCGGAAGTGCTGGGAGCCGCCCCGTTCATTGCTGTGCAAGGGCTGCTGGCGCGCGGAGAAACCATGAATGGTGCCCTCATCCGGGGCATTGACCCGTCGCTGGAGTCCGAAGTGACGGCACTGGCTGCTGACCAGGCACAGGCCGCCATGGCTCGGCTGGTGCCTGGCGAGTTCGGTGTAGTGCTGGGCGTGTCCCTGGCACGCAGCCTGGGCGTCGCGACTGGCGATGTGGTCACCCTGATTGCCCCGAGCGGCCAGTTGACCCCGGCCGGTGTGGTGCCTCGTCTGCGTCAAATGACGGTGGTGGGGTTGTTTGACTCAGGACATTTTGAATATGATTCGGCGCTGGCCTTCGTGCATCTCGAAGACGCTGCACGGATTTTTCGTCTGGAAGGCCCGACGGGCATTCGCCTCAAGATCCGCGACCTGCATCAGGCGCGAGAGGTGGCCATGCAACTGGCCAATCAGCTGAGTGGCGACCTCTTCATCCGAGACTGGACGCGCCAGAACCGCACCTGGTTTGCAGCTGTCCAGCTGGAAAAACGGATGATGTTCATCATCCTGACCCTGATCGTTGCCGTGGCCGCCTTCAATCTGGTGTCCACCCTGGTCATGACCGTGACCGACAAGCGCGCCGACATCGCCATCCTCAGAACGCTGGGCGCCAGCCCCGCCAGCATCATGTTGATTTTTGTGGTGCAAGGCGCCATGGTCGGTGTGATCGGGACTGGGGTGGGCCTGCTGCTGGGGCTGGCTGTGGCCTTCAATATCGACACCATCGTGCCGGCCCTCGAAGCCCTGTTCGGGGCCAGTTTCCTGCCCCAGGACATCTACCTCATCAGCCAGATGCCCAGCGACCCACAACGCGCCGACATCGTGCCGATCGGGCTGATCGCCCTGGCGTTGGCTTTTGCCGCGACGCTGTATCCCAGCTGGCGTGCCAGCCGTGTCAATCCTGCGGAGGCCTTGCGTTATGAATGAGCCGGTTCAGTCGCAGACCGCGCCCGTGTTGGTGGGCCGGGGGCTGGTCAAGCGCTTTCAGGAAGGCCCTCTGGATGTCACGGTGCTGCAGGGCGTGGACGTGCGTGTGGTCGCAGGAGAGACGGTGGCGATTGTGGGCGCTTCCGGCTCTGGCAAAAGCACCTTGTTGCATGTGCTTGGTGGGCTGGAAGCCCCCACGACCGGCGACGTGCAATGGTGCGGTACAGCCATCCGTGGCTTGAGTGCCGCCCGGCAAGGCCTGTTGCGCAACCAGCATCTGGGTTTTGTCTATCAATTCCACCACCTGCTCCCCGAGTTTTCGGCGGTGGACAATGTGGCCATGCCGTTGTGGATTCGCCGCATGCCTCGCGACGCGGCCGCTCAACGTGCTGCCGACTTGCTGGAAAAGGTGGGCTTGCGAGACCGGTTGCACCACCGGCCAGCCGAATTGTCGGGCGGCGAGCGTCAGCGGGTTGCCATGGCGCGGGCGCTGGTGGCACAACCCGCCTGTGTGCTGGCGGACGAACCGACCGGCAACCTGGATCGAGCCTCGGCGGAAGGCGTGTTCGACCTGATGTTGACCTTGTCACGCGAGCAGGGCACCGCTTTTGTGGTGGTCACGCACGATCAGGACCTGGCGGCCCGGTGTGGGCGGGTGCTCCGCATGGCCAATGGGCGACTGCTTTGAACTTTGACCTCTTGACACTATCGTAAATGGGATGATTGGAGTTTGCATGCCACACAGCCGACGAGCGATGCTCAAAACCACCGGCGCCATGGCCACCTTGCTGGCCCTGGGTATCGTCACGGCCGAACAGGCACAAGCGGCTGGCCGGCCTGGTTTTGAAGCGAGAACCTTCAACGACGCGCTGAAAGCCCTGGGAGCGCAGCCGGCGGCCAGCGATCAGGTGGTGATTCAATCGCCTGACATCGCCGAAAACGGGGCATCGGTGCAGATCACTGCCACCAGCCGCCTGCCCAACACCACCGAGATGTTTGTGCTGATTGAGCGCAACCCATTCCCGTTGGCGGCTGCCTTCGTCTTCCCCGAAGGCACGGAGCCGGACGTGCAGGTCAATGTGAAAATGGCCGAAACATCCGATGTCATTGTGGTCGCCAAGGCCGATGGCCGATTGTTTTCTGCTCGTCGCCAGACCCGTGTCACCCTGGGTGGCTGCGGCGCCTGATTATTGAGGACTCAACCATGACGCAGCCCACCATCATTCGCGCCTCGGAGTCCGAGGGCATCACCACTGTCCGTGTGCGCATGACGCATGTCATGGAGTCGGGGACCCGCCGCAATGCGGCCGGCCAGCTGCTGCCTGCGCACTACATCACCCAGGTCGAAGCCACGCATAACGGTCGTCCGGTACTGGCCTGTCAGCTCAGTGGCGCCGTCTCGGCCAATCCCTTCATGGCGTTCAAGTTCAAAGGCGCCGCCAAGGGCGATAAAGTGGCCTTGCGCTGGGTGGATACCCAGGGCGTCACCCGCTCGGACGAAGCCACCATCAGCTGAATTCAGGTGCTCGCCGTAGGGAAAGTCCCGGGCAGCAGGATCGACCGATCCACCGTGTTGATGTCGGTGTGACCGGTGAATGCCATGGTGATATCCAGCTCCTTGTGGATGATCTCCAGTGCTTTGGAAACGCCGGCTTCCCCCATGGCCCCGAGACCATACAGGAAGGCTCGCCCGATATAGGTGCCCTGCGCGCCCAGCGCTTTCGCCTTCAGTACGTCCTGGCCAGAGCGAATGCCGCCATCCATGTGGATTTCGATTTGTCCGCCGACGGCTGAGACAATCCTGGGCAGGGCATGAATGCTGCTTTCGGCCCCATCAAGCTGGCGGCCGCCGTGGTTGCTCACGATCAGTGCGTCTGCTCCGGAGTCCACGGCCCGTCGGGCGTCCTCTTCGTCCTGAATACCCTTGACAATCAGCTTGCCGCCCCATCGGTTCTTGATCCAGGCCACATCGCCCCAGTTCAACCGGGGATCAAACTGCTGCGCCGTCCATGCCGACAGGCTGCCCATGTTATCCACCCCTTTGACGTGCCCGACGATATTGCCGAACTGACGCCGCGAGGTGCCCAGCATCCCGAACGCCCAGCGTGGTTTGGTTGCGATATTGATCATGTTCGCCAGCGTGAGTTTGGGCGGGGCCGACAGGCCGTTTTTCAGGTCTTTGTGACGCTGACCCAGGATCTGCAAGTCCAGCGTGAGCACCAGTGCACTGCAGCGGGCGGCTTTCGCACGATCAATCAGTCGTTCGATGAAGTCGCGGTCGCGCATTACATAGAGCTGAAACCAGAAGCCTTCTCCGGCATGGGTAGCCACATCCTCGATCGAGCAGATGCTCATGGTCGAGAGCGTGAAGGGAATCCCAAAGCGTTTGGCGGCGCGTGCGGCCAGAATTTCTCCGTCAGCGTGCTGCATGCCCGTCAGACCAGTCGGAGCAATCGCAACCGGCATGGCCACCTCCTGGCCGATCATGGTGGTGCGGGTGGTCCGGCCTTCCATGTTCACCGCGACACGCTGCCTTAGCTTGATTGACTGGAAGTCGGATTCATTGGCCCGATAGGTGCTTTCTGTCCACGAACCGCTATCGGCATAGTCGTAAAACATGCGCGGCACGCGTTTTTGTGCCAAACGGCGTAAATCTTCGATGTTCGTGATGACCGGCATGCTGATGTCTCCAGATTTCAGAATGACGCGATCGTATCTCTCCGTCGCCAACCTGTCGCGTGAAACTGCGACAGCCGGATGTGAAAAAAATTGGGTGGCTCAGCTGCAGGTCACGCTGCCACAGCCGCTCATGCTGGCAGGTTGAACCCGACCCGGGTCTGGCAGGGTCTCCGTTTCGGTATCGAATCCGAGGGCCATCAGATGCTGGGCCAACCCGGCGTCCATCGTCTGGGCATGCTGAGGAAACCATTCAGCCAGTGCATCCGCCATGCGACGGACGATGTCGGTGTCACCCTGCAAGTAATGGGTTTCCACCGCTTCGAGCGTGCCCAGGATCTGCTTATGTTGCAGGCTGTGACAGTTCTCGGCACTGAAGCCGGTCGCGACCATCCAGCGGTCTTCCTGTTGGAAGTGCTCGATGGTGTGCGCCATCAATTCGCGGTACAAGGGCAACGGATCCTCGCCTTGCAGGTCCCGCAAACGCGCCAGCATATCGACGAATTCACGATGCGTCTGGTCCATGCGACCATCCCCAGTCCGCAAGCAATCAGACCAATCGAGAGCTGGGACCACGGGGAAATCATCGAGTGTTTCAGTCATGGTCCGGAGCTTAAAGGAGCCGATACACCTTGGCTTTGACGTGGATCAAGGCCAGGGAGATCAGCTGTCGAAGGGCAGCTTCATCTCACGCAGATCGCGACGAGTCTCGACGAGCACCAGTGGGCCTTCGTCAAGCACGGCCACCGGTTTCGGTTCGCGTGGCACGTGCACCGGAACGGGTTCTGCGGCAATGGCAGCCTGTACCTGCGCCACCTTGTCGGCATCTGACTGGACCCACTGCAAGCCTGCAGCTTCGGCCACTTGTGCCAGTTCGTCCACCGCCAGCACAAAGGGCTGGGTGACAGGGGCAGAAACAGGCGCAGGTGCTGGGATAGATGGTGGTGATCCCTCGATGCTCACAGGAGCAGCCGATGTGGCTTCGCTGGCTGCACTGGCGACCACCAGCGGCTCAACGACCAACTCATCGACAGGCTCAGCAGCTACTGCAGTGGCTGTATCGGTGGCGGTGGCCGGCACTGTGAAGTAGGAGCGCACCGGTATGTCGTCACCGCCGGCTGTGTCCACGTCCGCCGAGGTTGACACGCTTGCCGTCTCGGTGTTCTCGCCATCGTTACGCTGGCGGCGTTCACGCCCATAACGGTCGCGGCTGCGTCGACCATTGCGGCCCTGTGGGGTTGCGCCTGTTTCGGTACCATCCACCACGGGGCTGGGGGTGTCCATGTCAGACTCCACTGGCGTATCGGAAACAGCCACGACGACCGCTGCATCCTCGGCGGAACGGCGTGGTTCAGGACGGTTATCACCCCGACCCCGGCGGCGACCTTCGCCGCGCTCACCCCGTTCACGGCGCGGGCTTTCGGTGACAGCCGCTTCGCCAACGGCTGGCTGAGCCAGATCCGCTTCGTGGCTGGCTGCGGCGACTGTCGCTTCCTTCGATGACTCTCGGCGCGAATCGCGGTCGGGACGCGTCGACTGCCGACGCCCATCGGACCGTTCTGCGCGCTCGTTGCGGTCGGCGCGTTCGCTTCGGTCTGGCCGTTCAGACTTTTCGCCACGTGCCGGTCGTTCGCCTTTGCGAGGCTCATTCCCTCGGCTTTCTACAGAACGGTCACCGCGACCACGGCCGCTACGTTGGCCGCTCTTGGCGTCATTGCGGCCCGGTTGAGCCGTTCCAGGGGCCGTTGTTACGGTTGGGGCAGCAGGCGGGCTTGCCTCAGGTGCAGCACCAAAGAGACGCTTCAACCAGGCAAAGAACCCCGTTTCAGCAGGTACAGGGGCCTGAGAAGTCTGTGCGGCAGGTGGGGTGGCCACCGGCGCGGGTGTCTCAACCTTGGGCGACGCCACGGGTGCCGGACCGTCAGGCAGCACGCCTTTGATGACCGGCTCCTGACGATTCGTGCGTTCCTGGCTGCGGCGCGTGACCGTGGCCACATCGTCCTTCTCGTCCGCCAGCTTGTAGCTGGCGTCCAGGTTGTCCAGTCGGGGGTCGTCGTGCTTGAGGCGTTCCAGCTTGTAGTGGGGCGTATCGAGTGATTTGTTGGGGACCAGAAGTACGTTGATTCGCTGACGCAGTTCGATCTTGGTGATTTCAGTCCGCTTCTCGTTGAGCAGGAAGCTGGCCACTTCCACCGGCACCTGCACGAATACGGCGGCGGTGCTGTCTTTCAGGGACTCTTCCTGAATCACGCGCAGGATCTGCAGGGCGGAGGATTCGGTGTCGCGGATATGGCCAGAGCCGCCGCAACGGGGGCAGGGGATCGAGGCACCTTCGTTCAGGGCAGGGCGTAGCCGTTGGCGGCTCATTTCCAGCAGCCCGAATTTGCTGATGGAGCCGAACTGCACGCGGGCACGGTCCTGGCGCAAGGCGTCGCGAAGCCGGTTTTCCACCTCGCGACGGTTCTTGCTTTCCTCCATGTCGATGAAGTCGATCACGATCAGTCCACCGAGATCGCGCAGACGAGCCTGACGCGCCACTTCGTCGGCCGCTTCCAGGTTGGTACGCGTCGCGGTTTCTTCGATGTCACCACCTTTGATGGCGCGCGCCGAGTTCACGTCCACGGCCACCAGCGCTTCGGTCTGGTCGATCACGATGGCGCCGCCGCTGGGCAGTTGCACCGTCCGGCTGTAGGCGGTCTCAATCTGATGCTCAATCTGGAAGCGGCTGAACAGAGGGGCATCATCCCGATAGCGCTTGACCCGATGACCCTGCTCGGGCATCACATGGGACATGAACTGATGCGCCTGTTCGTAGATGTCGTCCGTATCGATCAGGATTTCGCCGATATCACTGTTGAAATAATCACGGATGGCTCGAATGACCAGGCTGGATTCCTGATAAATCAGGAAAGCCCCTTTACCGGATTTGGCCGCCCCGTCGATGGCATGCCAGAGTTTGAGCAGGTAATTCAGATCCCACTGCAATTCGCTGGCATCCCGTCCAATCCCTGCCGTGCGGGCAATGATGCTCATGCCATTGGGGTATTCCAG
The DNA here is from genome assembly GCA_030602985.1 of Burkholderiales bacterium. GTDB lineage: Bacteria > Pseudomonadota > Gammaproteobacteria > Burkholderiales > Burkholderiaceae_C > UBA997. The sequence goes on along the minus strand of JAUVYR010000019.1, from coordinate 10,720 downwards.
TTGATCGAGTGCGGCTTTCAATTCAGCCCGGTCTTCCCCTTCGATACGACGGCTGACACCTCCACCACGCGGATTGTTGGGCATCAGGACGACATAACGCCCAGCCAGGCTGACAAAAGTGGTCAGGGCAGCGCCTTTGTTACCGCGTTCTTCCTTTTCGACCTGAACCAGCAATTCCTGGCCTTCGCGAATCACATCCTGAATACGCGCCTGGGAGGGGCTGGTGTTGCCCTGGAAATACTGGCGGGAAATCTCCTTGAATGGAAGAAACCCGTGGCGTTCTTCGCCGTAATCGACAAAACAGGCTTCCAGGGAAGGCTCCACCCGTGTCACCACGGCTTTGTAGATATTGCCTTTCCTTTGTTCGCGTCCCTCGATTTCGATCTCGTAATCGAGCAGTTTCTGCCCGTCCACAATGGCCAGGCGCCGCTCTTCAGCCTGCGTGGCATTGATCAACATCCGCTTCATTTTTCACTACCTTACGTCACAACAGCCCCCATGAGGGCGTACAGCCGCCACCTGACAGCTTGCGCGAACGAGGAGGAATTGCCGGAGAGCCGCTAGGGGGTGATCGAGTGCTGCGCTCGGGCGCAGACACAAATCAGCCGCACCTCGGCATAGGCGCGGGAAGGTCGGTGTTCAAAGGGGGCGAGACGGTCATTTGCTCGGCTGCCTGATGCACTTTGATGTCACTGATTTCCTCGTTCAGCCCCGCCAGCGTGGTGGCAGAAGCTGAACGTTTGGGGTATTCCGTATCGGGTTCGCTAACAAGGGGCAGGGGACATCCGCGGCGCACAGTCGGCAATGCAGAGGGTGCGCAGGCGGGTCGGCTACCATTGCCTGATGCGGCCTGACTGTGCGATTACCTTAAACTCCAAGGCTCATCAAACACTTATGTCCTGCACCAAGCTCATTGATTATAGGGGTTTGGCTTGAAGGATGCTCTTTTTTTCTGATTCTCAGGCATGTCTTCTGCTCACCCCTTGGCCACACCGGCAGTTCGTCATCTGCAGGTGGATCCGGAATCGGATGGGCAGCGCCTGGATAACTTCCTTTTTCGAGAGCTCAAGGGAGTGCCCAAAACGCTGGTGTATCGGGTCATTCGGTCCGGAGAGGTCCGCCTCAACAAGGGTCGGGTACAGGCGGATACCCGTGTCCATGCCGGTGACATATTGCGGATTCCGCCTCTTCGTGTCTCGACGGTAGATGAGGCGGCCGTGCGAGCGGTGCCCGCTCGCGATTTTCCTGTTTTGCTGGAGGACGATCATCTGCTGGCCATCGACAAGCCCGCTGGCGTGGCGGTTCATGGCGGCAGTGGTGTGTCTTTCGGCGTGATTGAACAGTTGCGCCGTGCTCGCCCAGAAGCCCGTCTGCTGGAACTGGTACACCGACTGGACCGGGAAACCAGTGGTCTGTTGCTGATTGCCAAGAAAAAAAGTGCGTTGCGCCATTTGCAAGACCAGTTCCGTGAACGCTCGACGGTCAAGACCTATCTGGCTCTGGTGGTGGGGGAGTGGCCCGCTTCCCGAAAAGTGGTGGATGTACCGCTGGAAAAATACCTCTTGCCGGATGGAGAAAGGCGGGTGCGGGTCACCTTGGCCGATCACCCCGATGCCATGCGCTCGATTTCGCTGGTCAGGCGACTGGGTAGGGTGCAGCCGCCCATCACGGGTGGTGAATGGCCGCAGGCCATGACGTTGCTGGCGGTCACGATCAAGACCGGGCGTACCCATCAGATCCGTGTCCACCTGGCGCATCATGGTCATCCGATTGTGGGTGATGATAAGTATGGTCATTTTCCATTGAATCGTGAATTGGCCCGAAATGGGTTGACGCGCATGTTTCTGCATGCCTGGCAATTGAAATTCAATCACCCCGCCGATCAGCGGGTGATCAGCCTGGAGGCACCATTGCCACAAGAATTGATGCAATGGGCCAACGTGAAAGACTTTTTCTGACTAAAATAGCGTATTCGCTTTTTTACAGGATGCACAATGGCTACTTATTCTGAACTCGTCTCACAAGCCCAGGCACTGATGGCACAAGCGGAACAAGTTCGCAAGCAGGAACTGGCGCAGGTGATTGCCGACATCAAGGCCAAGATGAAGGAATATGGAATCACCGTGGAAGACCTCGGTGGTCAATCCGGACGGAAGTCGGCCGGTAAATCCAAATCAGCGGCCAAATACCGTGGGCCTCAGGGCGAATTGTGGTCAGGTGGTCCTGGTCGTAAACCCGACTGGGTCAAGACCGTACTGGCCGAGGGCAAGGACATTGAGTCTTTCCGTATCTGAGTCTGACCTTTGTTGGCTTTTACAAGGGCGCCTTCAGCGCCCTTTGTTGTTCATGGTGCCCTATGCGTCCTCGACAATTTGACTTGATCGCCTTCGATTGGGATGGTACGCTCTATGACTCCACCGCCATCATCGTGCGCTGCATACAGGCAGCGGTGCGCGATGTCGGTGGGCAGGAGCCGACCGCTCAGCAGGCGTCCTGGGTGATCGGCATGGGTTTGATGCAGGCCTTGGCCCATGCCGCCCCGGATGTTCCTCCCGAAAAGTATCCCCTTCTCGGCGAACGCTATCGTCATCATTACCTGGCGCATCAGCACGACCTGAGTCTGTTTGACGGTGTGCTGCCGTTGTTGGCCAATCTGCGCCAGCGTAACCACTGGCTGGCGGTCGCCACGGGCAAAAGCCGACGCGGCCTCGACGAGACCTTGCGCATGGTCGAGCTGCAAGGCGTGTTTGACGGCTCGCGGACGGCTGACGAGACCGCAGGTAAGCCACACCCCCTGATGCTGCACGAGCTGATGCGTGAGTTCGGTGTGGAGCCTGAGCGCACCCTGATGATCGGCGACACCACGCACGACTTGCAGATGGCGGTCAATGCGGGCTGCGCGAGCGTGGGCGTGAGCTACGGGGCGCATGATCACAGCCACTTTTCCGCTTTCCAGCCTCGGTTTGTCGCGCATTCGGTGCAAGAATTGCACGACTGGCTGGCGACCCACGCCTGAACGGAGAAGTAACGATGGCTGTGCAGTGGTTCCCCGGGCACATGCATGCGACCCGCAAGGCCATGCTGGAACGGATCAAGGGCATCGATGTCCTGATCGAAATGCTGGATGCGCGCCTGCCAGGCTCAAGCGCCAACCCCATGCTGGCCCAGATCACGGAGGGCAAACCCACCCTGAAAGTCCTGAACAAGCAGGACCTGGCCGACCCCGCCCGCACCGAGCAATGGCTCGCCCACTACAACGGCCTGCCGGACACCCGGGCCATCGGCCTCGACGCCGGCATGGCGGCGCCAGCGCGAGCCATCATCCAGGCTTGCTTCGAACTCGCCCCACAACGTGGCGGCATGGTCAAGCCCATGCGGGTGCTGATCGGCGGGATACCCAACGTGGGCAAGTCCACCTTGATCAACACGCTGGTGGGCAAGCGCGCCGCCAAGACAGGTGACGAAGCGGGCGTCACCAAGCAGGAACAGCGCATCGCACTGGCTGACGACTTCTACCTCTACGACACGCCTGGCATGCTCTGGCCCAAGATCATCGTGCCTCAAAGCGGCTATCACCTGGCGGCCAGCGGCGCTGTGGGTCGCAACGCCTATGACGAGGAGGAGGTGGCGCTGGAGTTGCTCAAGCCCTTGCGCTCCGTCTATCCCGCTCAGCTGGAAGCCCGTTTTCGCTGGGGTTGGCCCCCTGAAGCCATCGCTGCCAAAAAGGACGACGAGCTGCTCGAAGCCATCGGCCGCAAGCGTGGGGCTTTGCTGCCGGGGGGGCGGTTGAACACGCAGAAAGCCGCCGAAATCCTCCTGACCGATTTCCGCAGTGGAGCCCTGGGCCGCATCACGCTCGAAACGCCTGGCGAATACGCGCTCTGGCTCCAGGCCGCCCTCCAGGCCGAGGCCGAACTCGCGGCGGAGCGCAAGGCGCGCTTGGCTGCACGGCGAGGCGCATAGCCATGCGCCTGCGTCACATCGAGGTCTTCAACGCCGTCATGTTGACGGGCAGTGTCAGTGCTGCGGCCCGCATGATCAATGTGACGCAACCCGCCGTGAGTCGCACGCTGCAGCATGCCGAATTACAGCTGGGTTTTCCGCTGTTCCAGCGGGTGGGGGGGCGATTGCGTCCGACCCTGGAAGCCCAGGCGCTCTATCCCCATGTGGAGCGTCTGTTCAAGCAACTCGACGAAGTCCAGCGCCTCTCGTCCAATCTGCGTGCGGGGCGCAGTCAGGACGAGCTGCATGTCCTGACGGTGCTGGCGCTCAGCTATGAGGTCATGCCACGCGCCATGCGCTTGTTTCGCGAGAAGCATCCCTCGGTGGTGGTGCATCACCAGGCCTTGCATTCACCACAGATTGTCTCGGCCCTGGCCTTGCAGGAAGCCGATGTCGGGTATGTATTCAGTGTCCCGCCACACCCGGCGCTGACCGTCGAATCACTCGGCAGTCGCTCGATGGTCTGTGTTGTACCCAAGGGGATGTTGCCCACCAGTCAGGTCAGGCAAGGTGATATCGAGTGGTCGCAGCTGTCGGGATTGCCGGTGATTGCATTGGATGCTCAGGATCCGCTGGGCATTCTTCTGTCTCAAACCTTGCATGACACGGAGGCACAGCTGCAAGTGGTGGCCACCGTGCAAACCTACCATGTAGCCCTGGCGCTGGCCCATCACGGCATTGGTGTGGCACTGGTGGAGTCATGTACGGCCGCCTCGGCGGATCGTCGCCGGGTAGACGTGCTCAAACTGACCCCTTCGCTCTCGGTGCCTGTTCAGGTGGTTCGTTCTGCCCAGCGGCCCACCTCGCAAACCCTGCGCCATTTCACGCGCTGCATGCAACTGGCGCTGGAAGACGTGGGTCCGCTGGGTCTGAAGTCCACTGTCTGAGGTATTGCCGCACGCTTTCAGCGCTGCCCATGGACAAGGTCAGGCCCAGCGCTCCGTGACCGGTGTTCAGACACACATTGGCGGGCATGGCCGGGTGTCGGCCCAGCAAAGGCAGGCCGCGCGGTGTGGCGGGTCGCAAACCCGCCCAGGGCTGGACGTCTGTTGCCTCGTCCATCACCCCAGGGAATAGCTGCTGGGTGGCTGATTTCAATGAGGCAATCCGAGCAGGGTCTACCGATCGATCTTCACCCACCAGTTCCGCCATGCCCGCCACGCGGAGTCGGTCGCCCAGCCGAGCGAAAACCACTTTTCTCGACAGGTCGGTGATGCTGACGCGCGGGGCCTGATGGGTCTGATCGCCAGTGAGCGGCAAGGTGATGCTGTAGCCTTTGAGGGGATAGATGGGTAGCCTGACCCCCCAGTGCCTGGCCAGATGTACGGAACCTGTTCCAGCGGCCAGTACAAAGGCATCGGCTTCGAGCGTTTGCTCCTGGAGCTGTATGGCCCTGGCCTTGTCTTTTTCAGTCACCCAACCGCGGACCGGCTGTCCCAGGACGAATCGCACCCCTTGGTCGGCCAGACGCTGATGCAGGGCTGCACACAACGCACCACAGTCCACCGCGCATTCACTGGGTGTGTACACACCACCAGCGACCCGGCTGGCATAGTGAGCCAGCGCGGGCTCAACGTGCACACAGGCATCGGGCTTCAGGATCAGCTGAAGAGCCCCGCCCAGTGAATGCTGCACGTCAAGCTGGCGGCGCGCACCGTCCAGTCCTTTGGCATCGGGATAAAGGACCAGTTTGCCGCTGGCCGAGTAATCACACGTCAGGTCTTCTTGCTGCAGCAGCATTTCAAAAACCTGTCGGCTGCGGGCCGCCAGAGCCAGCAGCTGTCGGGTTGTGTCGCGGGAAACCGAGCCCCGGCAGGCCATCATGAAGCGCATCAGCCAGGACCACTGCGCCGGGTCGGCCTGCAGTCGAAAACGCAAGGGTGAATCCGGGGACAGCAACAACTTGGGCAGCTGCGACCAGATGCCTGGATCGGCCAGCGGCTGCACGTAGGAGTAGCTCAGCTGGGCACCGTTGCCTCCACTGGCCCCGGTACCGGGTTGATCGCGATCCACGACCGTGACTTGCCAGCCATCACGAGCCAGCACCCACGCGGTACCCAGGCCCACAATGCCTGCACCGATGACCACCACATGACCAGGAGATTGGAAACGTTTTGACATGCTGTGACTGTGCGGCAAAAGCGCCTGGCTGTGACATGCCGATTGGCCACAGGGGTATAAGCAAAATGCATGGATCAACCACTATTTGGCATTTTTTCTTTCATCAACGGCGACCTAAACTTCTGCGTACTTCCAGGGGTCACATGCATGTCAGACAGCCACGTTTTTCATCGACAGTTACATAAGCAGCCGCCCACCGCGGTCCGAGGCGAGGGGATATACCTCGTCGATTCAAATGGCAAACGATATATCGACGCCTCCGGAGGCGCGGCGGTTTCCTGCCTGGGGCATGGGCATCCGGACGTCCGGGCAGCCATGCACCGGCAGATCGATCAGCTGGCCTATGCCCACACCGGTTTTTTCACCACCGAGGTGGCCGAAGCTCTGGCGGATCAGTTGATCGCCACTGCCCCCCCGGGCATGAGTCACGCCTACTTCGTGAGTGGGGGGTCAGAAGCGGTTGAGGCGGCGCTGAAAATGGCTCGACAGTACTTTGTGGAAAAGGGCCAGCCTCAGCGCCGTCATTTCATTGCCAGGCGGCAAAGTTATCACGGCAACACGCTCGGGGCGCTGGCGGTGGGTGGCAACGCGTGGCGCAGGGCTCAGTTCGAGCCCTTGCTGATCGACGTGACGCATGTGGCCCCCTGTTACGAATATCGCGACCGGCTGGCGCACGAGACGCCTGAGGCCTACGGCCAGCGACTGGTGCAGGAACTGTCTGACACGATCGACCGTCTGGGTCCCGAGCATGTGATGGCTTTCGTGGCCGAGACCATAGGCGGCGCCACGGCGGGTGTCCTGATGCCGGTGCCGGGTTACTTCAAGGGCATCCGCGAGCTGTGTGATCGACACGGGATTTTGCTCATCCTGGACGAGGTGATGTGCGGTATGGGGCGCACAGGTACCCTGCATACCTGCGAGGCGGAGGGCGTGGTGCCCGATTTGCTGACCATCGCCAAGGGGCTGGGGGGTGGGTATCAGCCGATCGGTGCCGTGCTGGTCCGACAACATCTGGTGGACGCCATGCGGTCCGGCAGTGGCCTGTTCCAGCATGGGCACACCTACCTGGGTCACGCGGTGGCGTGTGCGGCCGCGCTGGCGGTTCAGCAGGTGATCCACCGCGAGCAACTCCTACCTCGTGTGCAGCAGGCGGGGCGGCATCTGGAGCAGCGCTTGCGCCAGCGCCTCGGTGATCATCCGCATGTGGGTGACATCCGGGGACGTGGTCTGTTCTGGGGTATTGAACTGGTACGTGATCGAGCGACCAAACACTGGTTTGACCCCACCGCACGCCTGCATGCCCACGTCAAAGCACAGGCCATGGCACAAGGTCTGATGGTCTATCCCTCAGGAGGGACCGTCGATGGCCGTTGTGGGGACCATGTGTTGCTGGCGCCTCCGTTCATCGCGACGGATGATGAGCTGGAGGTCATTGTTGATAAACTGGCCGTTGCAATCGACGCGGCACTGGAGGACATATCGATCGCTGCCTGAATTTCAATGGATGCACGGGTTAACCCCTTAGACTGAAAGGGTTGCTTACGCGATCCTTGCAGTATGATTTTGAATTCTTGAAAGCAAACCAAGTCAGGTGTTTGTTTTCCGTTCCTCAACCCTCACGCTGGAGAATCCCACGCATGAAAAAGATCACTGCTTTCCTGGGCGCCGTAGGTGCCGCCGTCGCGATCATGGCCCCCACTGCCCCAGCCATGGCTCAGCAACAATTCATGACGATCGGCACGGGTGGCCTGACCGGCGTGTATTTCGCCGCCGGTGGTGCCATCTGCCGTCTGGTTAACGCCGGTCGTGCCCAGCATGGCTTCCGCTGCACGGTGGAGTCCACAGGTGGCTCGGTGGCCAACATCAACACCGTGCGCGCTGGTGACCTCAACTTCGGTGTGGCCCAGTCCGACTGGAACTTCCACGCCTACAACGGCACCAGCACTTTCCAGCAAGCCGGTCCTTTCACCGACCTGCGTTCGGTTTTTGCTCTGCACCCTGAGCCATTCACTGTGGTGGCCCGTGCCGATGCCAACGTGCGTGAATTCGATGACCTGCGTGGCAAGCGCGTCAACGTCGGCAACCCCGGCTCCGGTACCCGTGCCTCCATGGACAAGCTGCTGGCCGCCAAAGGCATGACCGTTTCCGACTTCCGCCTGGCGTCTGAACTGCGTGCCGATGAGCACGGCGCGGCCCTGTGCGACAACCGCATCGATGCCTTCTTCTTCGGCGTCGGCCACCCCAGCGCCAACGTGCTGGACCCCATCACCACCTGCGGTGCCCGCCTGGTCAACATCACCGGCCCGGCCGTGGATAAGCTGGTGGCTGAAAACCCCTTCTACAGCAAGGCCACCATTCCCGGTGGCATGTACCGTGGCAACCCCGAGCCGACCCAGACCTACGGTGTGGTCGCGACCTTCGTGACTTCGGCCAGCGCGCCTGAAGAAATGGTCTACACCCTGGTGCGTGCGGTGTTCGAGAACTTTGACGAGTTCCGTCGCCTGCACCCCGCTCTGGCCAACCTGAACCCCGAAAACATGATCCGTGACGGCCTGACCGCGCCTCTGCACCCCGGTGCGATCCGTTACTACCGTGAACGTGGCTGGATGAACTGATCCTGATCGGTTCATTGCGCTGATCGCAGGGCGCCCCATGTCGGTCGATCTGACATGGGGCGTTTCGTTAGCAGTTGATTAGTCCTTCATCCGTCAACTAGAAGGTGAGTGATTGTGAACTCCCCCGTACCTCAATCGTCCGGCGCTGATCTGGACGTCAATAAACTGGTCCAGGAAAATGACACTGGAGGTCGCCAGCCCGGTCCTTTTGTCACTCGTCTGTTACTGGTGGTGGCCGTATGCTGGTCCCTGTTCCAGCTCTGGATAGCCTCCCCCTTGCCTTTCACGCTGGGCATCTTCATTTTTGACAGCACGGAAAGCCGCGCCATACACCTGGCTTTTGCCGTCTTCCTCGGTTTTCTGGCCTATCCGGCCACCAAGCGCTCACCCCGCAGCTTCATCCCGGTGCAAGACTGGGTACTGGCCTTCGTGGGGGCTTTCTGCGCTGGTTACCTATTTCTGTTTTACCGCGAGATTTCCACCCGGCCGGGCCTGCCCAACACGATGGACATCTGGACCTTTGTCGTGGGTGTACTCCTGCTGCTGGAAGTCACCCGGCGGGTACTCGGTCTGCCCATGGTGATTGTGGCCAGCATTTTCCTCGCCTACACCTTCCTCGGCCCCTACATGCCGGACATGCTGGCCCACCGCGGCGCTTCGGTGGGACGTGCTGCCTCCCATTTCTGGCTGACGACAGAAGGCGTCTTCGGTGTCGCACTGGGTGTGTCGAGCGGGTTCATCTTTCTGTTTGTGCTGTTTGGCTCGATGCTCGACAAGGCAGGCGCAGGCAACTATTTCATCAAGAGTGCCTTTGCCCTGCTGGGTCACATGCGTGGGGGACCAGCCAAGGCCGCTGTGCTGTCGTCCGCTGCCACTGGGGTGATTTCTGGCTCGTCGATCGCCAACGTTGTGACCACCGGTACCTTTACCATTCCCTTGATGAAGCGTGTCGGCTATCGCGGGGACCAGGCCGGCGCTGTGGAGGTGTCTTCCTCGGTCAATGGCCAGATCATGCCGCCAGTGATGGGTGCTGCCGCCTTCCTGATGATCGAGTATGTGGGCATACCCTACATCGAAGTGATGAAGCATGCGTTCCTGCCGGCCGTCATTTCTTATATCGCGCTGTTCTATATCGTCCACCTGGAAGCCCTGAAGGCGGGCATGCAAGGGCTGCCGCGTCGCAACCCATCGACAGCCGCCCAGCGGATGATGTCGTTCATGCTCACGGTCACCGGATTCATCGTTCTTGCCGGTATCACCTACTTCGTGATTGGCGGTATCAAATCGCTCTTTGGCGATGCAGCTGTACCCATGATCGGCTTGCTGTTGCTGCTGACTTATCTGGGTTTGCTCTGGGTGGGGTCACGGCAGCCCGATCTGCCGATCGACGATCCGAATTCCCCGGTTTTTGAACTGCCGGAAACGGCGCCCACGCTCAAGTCTGGCTTGCACTACCTGCTGGCCGTCGTGGTGCTGGTCTGGTGTCTGATGGTGGAGCAATTGTCGCCCGCCCTGTCCGCTTTCTGGGCCACGGCGTTCATGATCTTCATCATCGTCACCCAGAAGCCCCTGCTGGGATTGATGCGTCGGGATCACCGCTTTGTCGCTCAGTTCAAGTCGGGCCTGTCCGATCTGGTTGACGGGCTGGCCACTGGCGCTCGCAACATGATCGGTATCGGCATTGCGACCGCAGCGGCCGGCATCATCGTCGGGACGGTTTCTCTGACCGGTGTGGGGCTGGTCATGACCGAGCTGGTGGAGATCCTTTCCGGTGGAAACCTGATGCTCATGCTGGTGCTGGTCGCGCTGATCAGTCTCATCCTGGGCATGGGTCTGCCCACCACGGCCAACTACATCGTGGTCTCCACCCTGATGGCGCCGGTGGTGGTGGAGCTGGGGGCGCAGAGCGGCCTGATCGTGCCCCTCATCGCCGTGCACCTCTTCGTGTTCTACTTTGGTCTGATGGCTGACGTCACGCCGCC